>JBGSNN010000159.1:0-24808 GCA_041739655.1 Albidovulum sp.
GCCTCGATGGCGTCGGCCAGCTTGAACAGCGCCGTCGCTCGCTCCAACGGAGTGGTACGTCCCCACGTCATGAACGCGTCCGCAGCTGCGGTGACCGCCAGGTCGACGTCGTGCGCATCCGAGAACGGCGCAGAGAATATCGTCGCGCCCGTCGCAGGATCGATAACCTCGGCCGACGCTCCGGAGGTGGCCGGAACCCACTCACCACCGATGAAGTTCTCGTTGTGCACGTCCTGGATCGGCACCAGTTGCCTCCGTGATCGTTCCCCGGCCGCAGTGTTGCGACCAGATGATTGTTCTGTTTCGACGCTACAGACACAAGCAAATCGTTGTCATAGTGTCACCCGGCGATGGATTCCGTCGTCCAGCGAAAGGTTCGCCACGAATGACCGAACACGTACGACTGGCTACGGATGGCTGACACCGGACTCGACGAGACGTTGGCTGCGGGAGCGGAAGGTGGCGCCACACCTCCTCCGGTGATCCGCCTGGACAACGTCGCGAAACGCTTCGGCGACTTCGTCGCCGTCGAATCGGCGCACTTCGACATCGGCGAGGGCGAGTTCTTCTCGATGCTGGGTCCGTCGGGCTGTGGCAAGACCACGACGCTGCGCATGATCGCCGGGTTCGAACAGCCCACCGCCGGCCGCATCCTGTTGGACGGCGAGGACGTGTCGACGACACCTCCGTACAAGCGCAACGTCAACACGGTGTTCCAGAACTACGCGTTGTTCCCGCACATGAGCGTGTTCGACAACATCGCGTTCGGCCTGCGCAACTCGAAGGTCCCCGACGCCGAGGTCACCAAGCGGGTGAACGAACTGCTCGAGATCGTGCGGCTGCCCGAGTTCGCGAAGCGGCGCCCCAACCAACTCTCCGGTGGTCAGCAGCAGCGCATCGCGCTGGCACGTGCGCTGGTGAACCTGCCCAAGGCCCTTCTGTTGGACGAGCCTCTCGGCGCCCTCGACCTGAAGCTGCGCGAGGCGATGCAGGATGAATTGAAGGCGCTGCAACAGCGCCTTGGCATCACCTTCGTCTTCGTGACTCACGATCAGCACGAAGCCTTGTCGATGGCCGATCAGCTTGCGGTGTTCAACCAGGGCAAGATCGTTCAGATCGGCGCCCCCCAGGATATCTACGCGCGCCCGCGGACACGATTCGTCGCGGATTTCGTGGGCTCATCGAATGTGCTACCTCCGAGCCTGACGAAGGCACTCGGCGGCCCCGCAAGTTGGTCAAGCCTGCGGCCGGAAGACGTCGCGCTTGTCGAGCCGGACAAGGGCGCGGCCAGCGGCTCGGTCGTTGCGGTGCGCTATCTCGGGGCCGGCAGCCGCGTCACGCTGCTGATCGGCGACACCGAGGTCGCAGCCCTTGTCGGCAGCAAGGAGACGGTGCCGGACATCGGCGGGATGCTGGGCATCGCCTTCGCACCCGACGCGCTTCATGTGATGGAGGGCGCATGACGGAGCAGGCCGCCCTTGCACCGAACCGCGGCCTGGGCGACAGGCTGAGCGCGCTTTTCTGGCGCCACCCCGGTCTTCTTCTGGCGTTTCTTGTCGTCCCGCCGCTTCTCTGGCTGGGTGTGGTGTACCTCGGCTCGCTCGCAGCGCTTCTCTTGCAGAGTTTCTATTCGATCGACGAGTATTCCGGCGTCGTGAACGAGGAGTTCACGCTCAAGACCTATGGCGAGCTGTTCCGTGCCGCCAACATGGACATCATCTTGCGGACCCTGTCGATGTCGGCGGCCGTCACGCTCGCGTCGGCCTTCATCGCCTTTCCCATCGCCTACTATGCGGCCCGCTACGCACGCGGCCGGTGGAAGGCGATCTTCTATCTGGGGATCATGCTGCCGCTCTGGTCGTCCTACCTGGTGAAGGTCTACGCCTGGAAGCTGATCCTCGCCAAGGAAGGCATCGTCACCTGGGCGGCGGATGGCGTCGGGCTGGGCTTTCTCCTCGACGCGGTTCTGGCGCTTCCCTGGGTCGGGGGCAGCTCTCTCTCGACGTCCTTTCTCGGGACTTGGCTCGTCTTCGTCTATGTCTGGCTGCCCTACATGATCCTGCCGATGCAGGCCTCGCTGGAACGGGTGCCGCTCAGCCTGCTCGAAGCCTCGGCCGATCTCGGTGCGAGGCGGGCGCAGACATTCCGCACGGTCGTGCTGCCGCTTGCCATGCCGGGCGTCATCGCCGGGTCGATCTTCACCTTCTCGCTGACCATGGGGGACTACATCATCCCGCAGATCATCGGCACCTCGGCGCGGTTCATCGGTCAGGCGGTCTATCAGCTTCAGGGCACAGCGGGGAACATCCCGCTCGCCGCCGCATTCGCCGTCGTTCCGATCCTGATCATGCTGGTCTACCTGACCCTTGCCAAACGCGCGGGGGCGTTCGATGCACTCTGACGCGCGCGGTTCTCTCGGCCTGAAGCTCGCAGCGGTCGGCGGGCTCCTGTTCCTGCACCTGCCGATCCTGTTGATCTTTCTCTATGCCTTCACCACCGAAGAGCGGACCTATCAGTTTCCCCCACCCGGTCTGACCACCGAGTGGTTTGCCGTCGCCTGGCACCGGGCCGACATCTGGCCGCCACTTTACCTGTCGCTGCGGGTCGCGGCGGTCTCGACCCTTCTGGCGCTGATCCTCGGGACACTCGTCGCTGCCGCAATGGCGCGCACGCGCTTCTTCGGGCGGGAGCAGATCGCGCTCCTCATCATCCTGCCGATCGCGCTGCCGGGCGTGATTACCGGCATGTCGCTGCGCTCGGCCTTCGCCGTGATGGATATTCCCTTTTCCACGTTCACGATCATCCTTGGCCACGCCACATTCTGCATCGTCATCGTCTATAACAACGCGGTAGCGCGGTTCCGGCGTCTGTCGGGCTCGATCCTGGAGGCATCGGCGGATCTTGGGGCCAACGGCTTTCAGACGCTGCGCCATGTGCTCTTGCCAAATCTCGGGTCGGCGCTGCTGGCGGGGGGGATGCTGGCTTTCGCGCTCTCGTTCGATGAGGTGATTGTCACCACCTTCACCGCGGGCCAGCAGTCCACGCTGCCGATCTGGATGCTGAACGAGCTCGTGCGACCGCGGCAGCGCCCAGTCACGAACGTCGTCGCCATCATCGTCTTCGTGACGACGTTCTTTCCGATCCTCATCGCCTATTACCTGACCCGCGGCGGCTCAGAGACCGCCGGCGGGGGCAAGTGATCCCAGGGAGTTCAAGATGCACTTCGATACCCAGCTTCTTATCGGTTCCAGTCTCGAAATCGGGCAGGAGACCGCCGAACACGTCCTCGATCCGCGCACCGCGGCCCTGATCATCGAGGTGCCCGAGGCGTCAATAGGTCAGGTTGATCGCGCCGTTGCGGCCGCACGCGCGGCCTTCACCCTTTGGTCGCGGACCACCCCCGGCACCCGGTCTGCATTGCTGCTGCAGATCGCGGATCGGATCGAAGCCGAGGCCGATGCCTTTGCGGCATTGGAGGCGCTGAACTGCGGCAAGCCGATCAGCGCGGCGCGGGGCGATGAGATCCCGGCCATCGTCGATTGCTTCCGGTTCTTCGCCGGGGCGGTCCGGACCCAGCATGGCGCGCTTGCGGGGGAATACCTGCAAGGATTCACCTCAATGGTTCGGCGCGATCCGATCGGCGTCGTGGCGTCGATCGCACCCTGGAACTATCCCCTGATGATGATGGCCTGGAAGCTCGCCCCGGCCATCGCAGGCGGCAATACGGTCGTCTTCAAACCGTCCGAGCAGACCCCGCTGACCGCCTTGAAACTGGCCCGGATACTTGCGGAAATCCTGCCTGAGGGTGTCGTGAACGTCGTCACCGGCCTTGGCGCTTCGGTCGGCAGTTATCTCATCAACCATCCCCAGGTTGACATGATTTCGATCACCGGCGACATCGCCACGGGCAAGAAGGTGCTTGATGCCGCGGCAAAGTCGGTCAAGCGCACGCATCTCGAACTTGGCGGCAAGGCCCCTGTCCTGATCTTCGACGACGCCGATATCGCATCGGTCGTCGAGGGATTGCGGACCTTTGGCTATTACAACGCCGGGCAGGACTGCACCGCCGCCTGCCGTGTCTATGCCGGCAAGAAGATCTATGACCGGCTGGTTGCGGATCTGACCTCAGCGGTGGCAACCCTCCGGCTTGCCAATGACGACGACACGACCAACGACGTCGGCCCGCTGATCTCGCTGCGCCAGCGCGACCGCGTCGCAAGCTTCGTGAACCGCGCCCGGGAATTGAACCATATCGAGGTGACGACCGGCGGTGACGTGCTTGAGAAGGGGTTCTACTACAAACCGACCGTGATCGCCGGCGCCCGCCAAGAGGATGAGATCGTGCGGCGCGAGGTCTTCGGCCCCGTGGTCTCCGTCACGCCGTTCCCGGATGTCGATACGGCCGTCGAATGGGCCAATGACAGCGACTATGGCCTTGCGTCTTCGGTCTGGACCAGGGACGTGGGCCGCGCGATGGCGACGGCGGCACGGCTGCGCTACGGCTGTACCTGGGTCAACACCCACTTCACGCTCTGCAATGAAATGCCGCATGGCGGCCTGAAGCAGTCCGGCTATGGCAAGGACATGTCCGCCTATGCGCTGGAGGACTACACGGTGGTTCGCCATGTGATGCTCAAGCACGGCTGAAGCGATCTCTGTCCGGGCGAGCCCGGCGCGGTCCTTGCGCCGATGCCCCGACGGTCAGGCCGCAACGCGATCCGCGAGGCGTTCCAGCATCGTCAGGCAGTCCCGAAGCTGATCCAGCGCAAGGTATTCGTCCGGTTTGTGTGCCTGCTCGATCGAACCGGGGCCGCAGACCACCACCGACATGCCGAGCGACTGAAAGATCCCCGCCTCGGTCCCGAAGGCAACTGTATCGGCGCCGTTGGCACCCGTCAGCTCCATCAGGATATCGCGCGCCTCGTTGGCGTCAGCGGGGATCAGGCCGACAGCCTCGCCAATCGTCTCGGTGACGATGTCGGCGTCGGGCATGACCGCGCGCATCGCAGGCAAAAGCGTGTGCCTGCAATAGTCGCGCAGGTCGGCCTTCACGAAGTCCGCATCGCCATGCTGCACCGGCCGCATTTCCCAGTCCACCCGCGCCTTGCCGGGAATGACGTTGTGGGCGACACCGCCGACCAGCGCGCCGGTGTTGATCGTCGTCCATGGCGGGTCAAATCGGCTGTCGGCGGGCGCTCGCGCCTTGAGCCGTTCCTTCAGGTCGAGCAACCGCGCGACGTAGCGGACCGCATATTCGACCGCATTCACGCCCTGATCGGGGCCGGAACCGTGCCCTTCGAGCCCGGTGAAATAGGTCGAGTATTCATAGCACCCCTTGTGGCCTTCGATGACCCGCATCGACGTCGGCTCCCCTATGATCGCGATACCGGGGCGGACGGCCTGGGCCTTCAGAACTTCGGCAAGCGCCTGGGCGCCAAGGCAGCCGGTTTCCTCGTCATGGGTGAAGGCGAAGTGGATCGGCCGTTCTTTCACCCGTGCGGCGAAAAGCGGCGCCATCGCGACAGCGGCGGCGATGAAGCCCTTCATGTCGCAGGTTCCGCGACCGTAAAGGCGGCCCTCGCGTTCCACCATCTCGAACGGATCGGTTGCCCAGTCCTGATCCGCGACCGGAACCACGTCCGAGTGCCCCGACAGCAGGATACCGCCGTCAACCTCGGGCCCAAGCGTCGCAAAGAGGTTGGCCTTCGCCCCGGTCCGGTCCGGATGGATATCCACCCGCGCCCCGACCGCGGCGAGGCAATCGGCAAGAAACCCGATCATTTCCAGATTGCTCTCGGTCGAGATCGTCGGATAGGCGATCAACTGTCGAAGCAGCGCCCTGGTGTCATCGAAGAGGGGCACGGGGTCAGTCCTTCACGAAAAGCTTCCGTTCCAGCGTGCAGAACGGTTCCGCCGGGCCGCTTTCCTTGATCAGGATCGGCTCGGTCGTCTCAAGCCCCCAGCTTTCCATCCAGAGCGCCGGCATGAAATGGAAGGCCATGCCGGGTTCCAGCACCGTCTCATCCTCCGCCCGGATCGAGGCCGTACGCTCGCCCCAGTCGGGCGGATAGCTCAGCCCGATGGAGTAGCCGCAGCGGCCTTCGCGGTGGATGCCGTATTTCTTCAGGACGCCGAGGAAGGCATTGGCGATGTCAGCGGTCCGGTTGCCCGCCCGCGCGGCGTCGAGTCCGGCCTCGATCCCCTCGATCTGGGCCTTCTCGGCGTCCAGCATCTCGACCGGCGGCTTGCCGAGATAGACCGTGCGGCACAAGGGCGCGTGATAGCGGCGGTAGCATCCCGCCAGTTCGAAGAACGTGGCCTCGCCCTGCCGCATCGGATCGCCATTCCAGGTCAGGTGCGCCGCCGTCGCGTCAAGGCCGGAGGGCGTCAGCGGCACGATGGCGGGATAGTCGCCCCAGATGTCGCCGACCCCTGTGATCCCGGCGTGAAAGATCTCGGCCACCAGGTCATTCTTGCGCAGCCCCGGTTCGGCCTTCTCGATCGCCGTCCGCACCACCTTGTCCGAGATTTTCGCCGCCTTGCGCATGAAGGTGATCTCGTCTTCCGACTTTACCAGCCGCTGCCAGTTCACCAGTGCCGTCGCATCGACGATGCGCGCATCCGCCAGTTCGGCGGTCAAGACCGCATGGGCCTTGGCGGAATAGTAATAGTTCTCCATCTCCACCCCGATACGGGCCTTTCCGAAGCCGAGGTCACGGATGATGCGCGCAAGATCCTGCATCGGATGGCGCAGGGTCGATTGCACATAGTTGTCGGCGTAGCCGTGGATCGTGCTCGCCGCCATCCAGCAGGTCCTGAGCGCGCCGAGGCTATCCATCTGACGCCCCCACCAATGCGGGTCGCCGTCCAAGGTCAGGATCACGCCCTGATGGACATAGAACGACCAGCCGTCATAGCCGGTCAGCCATGCCTGGTTCGACGGGTCGGTGACGAACAGCAGGTCGATCCCCGCCTTGGCCATCGCCGCACGCGTCTTCGCAATGCGCCGTGCGTATTCGGACGTGCTGAAAGGGGCATTCCCGCCTGCCATTCCGATCTCTCCTGTCCGTGCCGGGCCCGTGTCGCGCCACGCTACGCAGGATCGGGCGGTCCGGCAACCTGTCCCTGCTGCTCTATTTCGATCGCCGGAAGAAGCGCGCGCGAGCATAGAGCTCTTCCAGTCGCTTCATCCGCGATTGCGTCTCGTCCCAGGTGAGACTTTGCACCGCAGCGAGCAGGGTTTCGATCAACACCTGAAGCGCCACGGTCGAATCCCAGGCCGAGGGCGCCTCGATATGTGCCGAAAGGCGATAGCGCGCGCGCTCGGCCGCAGGGCTGACCCACTGGTCCGTCATCAGCACGACCTCCGCGCCCTGATCCGCAGCCATCTCGACAAGCGCGAGGACGTTGTTCTCATAGCGGCGTATATCGAAGGCCAGAAGAACATCGCCGGCCGCCATGTCGATCAGCGCGGGCGGCCAGGCGTTCGACATGTCGGAAATCAGCGTTACATCGCGGCGGATCACCTTCATATGGGTCACGAAATAATCCGCCATCGTATGCGTGATGCGCCCGCCCATCGCATAGAGCTTGCGCTCCGGGTCCGCCAGGAGCCGCGCCACCGCGTCGAATTCCGCGTGATCGATCTGGCCGAGCGTCGCCTGAAGGTTCCCCACCACGGCATCGGCGAAGCGGTTGAGGATATGCGTGTCCGGCGCACCTTCGGCCCAGCGCTCATGTTTGGCGAGCGGCGAAATCAGCCTTTCCTCGACCTCGGCGCGAACCACCGCCTGAAAATCCGGATAGCCCTTGAACCCAAGCTTCTGCGCCAGCCGCACGACGGTTGGTGTGGACACCTCCGCCGCCTTTGCCAGCGTGGTGATCGAGCCGAGCATCGCGACCGGATAGTGCCGCGTGATATGTGTGGCAAGCTGCCGCTCGGCCCGCGTCAGCCCATCGAAGGAGGTCTTTATATGCTGCTCGACGGTGGGCGCGGGTGTCGGCACGGCAGTCCTCCGGCAAAGTGCCCGTCGCTTGTGCAGGGCATGACTGAAATTATTGTAACAGAAAATCTTGGAAGGAAAACATCTTGACAGAATGACCTGTGTCAAGGGAGCCTGAGCGACAGGAATCGGGGGTGTCACGGACATGGCTGCGGCAATGAAGGGGGATCACTTCAAGGTGGTCGAGACCGAAAACGGCACCGCGCCGGGCCCGTTCCTTTTTGTCTGCGAACATGCTTCCAATGCCTTTCCGCGGGCCTTCGGGACGCTCGGGCTCGACGCGGACACGCGGCGCGCGCATATCGCCTGGGACCCCGGTGCGCTTGGCGTCGCACGCAGGCTGGCGGCCAATCTGGATGCGCCGCTTGTCCATGCCTGCGTGTCGCGGCTGATCTATGATCTGAACCGACCGCCCGCCTCGCCGGGCGCGATGACCGCGCTGAGCGAAACCTACGCCATCCCCGGCAATCAGGCTCTTGGCGCTGCCGAGCGCAGGCGCCGGACCGAGGCGGTCTATCTGCCTTTTCACGACGCGCTCCATGGCGAAATCGCACGCCGCATGGCGTCGGGAATCGCGCCGATCATCGTCACCGTCCACAGTTTCACACCGGTCTGGTTCGGCAAGGCCCGCGCCGTGGAACTCGGCGTGATCCATGACGCGGACCCCACGCTTGCCCGTGCCGTACTGGCCGAGGCCAAGGCACAGACCGGCCTTGATTGCCGGCTGAACGAGCCTTACTCGGCCGCCGATGAAGTGACCCACACGCTCCGCCTGCACGCCACGCCCTATGGCCTGCAGAACGTCATGCTCGAGATCCGCAATGACCTGATTGCCGATCCGGCCGCCGAGGCTGCGATGGCCGATGGTCTGACCCCCGTCCTTGCAGCGGTGCTTGCAGCCGTCCGCTCAACCCCAACCGAAAAGGCTGCGGTCTGACATGCCGAACTGGGCCAGAGGTTATGTGAGACGGGTCGAGGCGCTGAACTACCGCGTCGGGCGCTTCGCAATGTACCTGCTCTTCGTGATGATGGCTGTCCTGATCTGGTCTTCGATCACCAAGATCATCCGTGTCCCCGCGATCTGGACCCTGGAAATGGCGCAGTTCACGCTGGTCGCCTATTACATGCTGGGGGCGCCCTATACCTTCCTTCTCGACACCAATGTTCGGATGGACCTGCTCTACGCGCGGCTCAGACCACGCACGCAGGCGCTCTGGGACGTGTTCACCGTTTTCGCGCTTCTCTTCTATCTTGGCGTGATGCTCTACGGCGCCTTCGGCAGCACCCTCTATTCCTTCGAGACATGGGAGCGTTCGCCCACCGGCTGGCGGCCCTATCTCTGGCCGATCAAGACCATCATCTGCATCAGTTTCGTCCTGATGATCCTTCAGGCCGTCGCACACCTGATCCGCGATGTCGCTGTCATCCGCGGTGAGGAAATCTGATGTCTTACGAGACGATCGCAATCCTGATGTTCTCGACCATGCTCCTGATGATGATCACGGGGCAGCGGGTCTTTGGCGCAATCGGCTTTGTCGCTGTGGTGGCGGCCATCGCGCTCTGGGGGCCGGGCGGATCGGACATGGGCTTTTCCTCAGTGATGAAGCTGATGAAGTGGAACGCGCTGCTGACGCTGCCGATGTTCGTCTTCATGGGTTACGTCATGTCGGAATCCCGGCTCGCCGAGGATCTCTACAAGATGTTCCACGTCTGGTTCGGCCCCCTACCCGGCGGCCTCGCCGTCGGCACCATCATGCTGATGGTGATGATCTCGGCGATGAACGGGCTTTCGGTCGCCGGCATGGCGATCGGCGCCACGATCGCACTGCCGGAACTGGTCAAGCGCAACTACGACAAGCTGATGATCTCGGGCGTGATCCAGGGCGGCTCAAGCCTCGGTATCCTGATCCCGCCCTCGGTCGTTCTGGTACTCTACGCACAGATTGCGCGCCAACCGGTCAGCCAGCTCTGGCTCGCGGGGCTGATGCCGGGCCTGCTGATGGCGTCGTTCTTCGTGATCTACATCGTCGCGCGCTGCTGGCTGAACCCAAACCTCGCTCCGCGGATGAGCGCCGAGGAGCGCGCCATTATTACTTGGGGCGAACGCATCCGGCTGCTGCGGGCCGGCCTCCTGCCGGTCGTCATCTTTGCCGCGATGATGGTCCCTTTCGTCAAGGGCTGGACGAGCCTGACCGAGGCTTCAGTCGTGGGCGCCCTGACGACGGTGATCGCGGCCGTGTTGAAGGGCCGTTTCACCCGCGAGGTGTTCGAGGTCGCCACGCGCTCGACCCTCGCGATCACCACGATGTTCATGCTCATCATCATGGCGGCGCTGTCGTTCGGCGCAGTCTTCGACGGGCTTGGCGCGGGGCGCGCGATCGAGAACTTCTTTGTCCGCGACCTCGGCCTCTCGGCTTGGCAGATCCTCGTCCTCATGCAGCTCAGTTTCCTGATCATGGGGATGTTTCTCGACGACACCGCCATGCTGGTGATCGTGGCGCCGATCTATGTCGGCCTCGCCAAGGCGCTTGGCTTCGACCTGATCTGGTACGGCATCCTCTACACGATCACGAGCCAGATCGCCTATCTGACCCCGCCCTTCGGCTACAACCTCTTCCTGATGCGCGCCATGGCGCCCGCGGATTTCACGTTGCCGATGATCTACCGATCGGTGTTTCCGTTCGTATTCGTAATGGTGGCGACGCTGGTCGTGATCATGCTTTTTCCGGAAATCGCGCTCTGGCTGCCTGAAACGCTGCTCTGAGCCAACAGACCCCGCATACGGGGCAAACCCTGCAACAAGGAGAACGACGATGACCACAAGACGCAAGTTCCTGACATCCGGTGCGATCGCAGCGGGCACGGCGGCGCTGGCCGCACCCGCAACGGTGCGCGCGCAGGACACGATCAAATGGCGGCTGCAGACCTATGCCGGTGCGGCGCTCGGCGCGCAGGTGATCCAGCCCGCGATCGAGGCCTTCAACACGATCGCCCAAGGCCAGATGGAGATCGAGCTCTACTTCTCGGATCAGCTCGTGCCGACAGGGGAACTGTTCCGCGCGATGCAGAACGGCACCATCGACGCGGTGCAGTCGGATGACGATTCGATGGCCTCGCCGACCGAGGTGACGGTGTTCGGCGGCTACTTCCCACTGGCTCTGCGCTATTCGCTCGATGTGCCCGCGCTCTTCAACCACCACGGGCTCGATGAAATCTGGAAGGAGGAATATGCCAAGGTCGGCGTCCAGCACATCTCGGCCGGATCGTGGGATCCCTGCCACTTTTCGATGAAGGACCCGGTGACGAAGCTTGACGATCTGCACGGCAAGCGCGTCTTCACCTTCCCGACGGCCGGCCGCTTCCTTGCCCAGTTCGGCGTGGTGCCGGTGACGCTGCCATGGGAGGACATCGAGATCGCGTTGCAGACGGGCGAGCTTGACGGCGTCGCCTGGTCCGGCATCACCGAGGTCTATACCGCCTCTTGGGCGAAACTCGCACCGAACTTCCTGACCAACAACATCTCGGGTGCATGGATCGGCCACTTCTTCGCCAATCAGGAACGCTGGAATGCGGTGCCGCCGCATCTGCAGCTTCTGATGAAGACCTGCTTCGAGCAGTCGCACTACTACCGCCAGCACTGGTACTGGGCGGGCGAGGCGAAGCTGCGCGTCGAGGGCGCCGATACCAAGCTCACCTCGATCCCGGACGAGGAATGGGCGACGGTCGAAGCCGCCGCAGCCAAGTTCTGGGACGAGATCGCGGCCGAGAGCGAAACCAAGGCCAAGGTCGTTGCCATCATCAAGAACTACAACGAGTTGATGTCGAAGGCCGGCCGGCCCTACCGCTACGCCTGACGGCAGCCGTCCGGGCGGTGACCCTTCACCGCCCGGATTGCACATTCGAAAAATTTGATCAAATGTCGGCACGGCGGTGTGGCACCCGTCTGACACGCATTCCTGGGGAGAGAGGCAAATGCCTGCAAACCTGACCTTTGACGCGCTGAAGAAGGCCGTCGCCGCCGGCGAGATCGACACCGTTCTCGTGGCTATCATCGACATGCAGGGCCGCCTCATGGGCAAGCGCTTTGTCGCGCAGCACTTCGTCGAAAGCGGCTGGGAGGAGACACATTGCTGCAACTACCTCCTTGCCGTCGATGTCGAGATGTTCACGGTGCCCGGCTTCAAGTCCGCCGGCTGGGAAAAGGGCTATGGCGACTACACCATGAAGCCCGACCTTTCGACCCTGCGCCGCATTCCCTGGCTGCCCGGAACCGCGCTCTGCATGGCCGATCTGCTCGACCATCACACGCACGAGGAGGTCGCGGTCAGCCCGCGCGCGATCCTCAAGCGCCAGGTCGCCCGCGCCAAGGCTATGGGCTTTGATGCGATGATGGCGACCGAGCTCGAATTCTACCTCTTCCAGGACAGCTTCGACGCGCTCCACGACCGGGGCTATCAGAACCTTCAGACCCTTGGCCGCCATAACGCTGATTACGCGATCTTCGGCACCTCGAAGGAAGAGGCCGTGATGCGGGCGATCCGCAACGGGCTCTGGGATGCCGGCATCCCGATCGAATGTTCCAAGGGCGAGGCCGAGGCCGGGCAGGAAGAGGTGAACGCGAAGTATTCCGACGCGCTCGACACCTGCGACATGCACGCACTCATCAAGAACGGCGTCAAGGAAATCGCCCATGCCCAGGGCCGCGCCGTGACCTTCATGGCGAAATACGACCACCGCCGGGCCGGCTCGTCGAGCCATGTGCACCAGTCGCTCTGGAAGGGTGGCAAGCCCGCCTTCCGCGACGAGAAAGACCCGAACGGCATGTCGGATCTCATGCGCCACTACGTCGCCGGGCAACTGACCCATGCGCGCGAGATCACCCTTTGCCTCGCGCCCTACGTCAACAGCTACAAACGCTTCGTCGTCGGCATGTTCGCCCCCACCAAGGCGGTCTGGTCGCTCGACAACCGCACGGCGGGCTTCCGTGTCTGCGGCGAGAACACCAAGGCGATCCGGGTGGAGTGCCGGATCGGCGGCGCCGACCTCAACCCCTACATCGCCTGCGCCGGGCTCTTGGCGGCGGGGCTCGCCGGGATCGAGCAGAAGCTGGCGCTGGAACCGGCGATCGCCGGCGACATCTACCATGCCAAACGGGTGCGCGAGATCCCGCACACGCTTGGCGAGGCGGCGGATCTCGCGAACAAGTCAAGGATGCTGCGCGCGGCCTTCGGCGACGACGTGGTCGATCACTACGTCCATGCCGCCGAGTGGGAACTTCAGGAACAGAACCGGGTCGTGACCGACTGGGAAGTGAAACGGGGATTCGAGCGACTCTGATCGCCGTAAAGGGCGCAAGAGGTGCCAAGTGAGGACACGATGACGAAGATGATCCAGTGTATCTCGCCCGTGGACGGGCGAGTCTATGCCGAACGGCCAGCGCTCTCGCCCGAGGCGGCTTCGGCCGCGGTGGCACGGGCGAAGGCGGCGCAGCCGACCTGGGCGGCGCGCCCGCTCGACGAGCGCATCGCGCTTGTCAGGGCCGGGGTGGCGAAGCTAAACGAGATGAAGGAACGGGTGGTCGAGGAACTGGCCTGGCAGATGGGCCGCCCGACCCGCTTCGGCGGCGAATACGGCGGCCTCAACGAACGCACCGACTACATGGCCGGGATCGCCGCCGAGGCGCTGGCGCCTCTCATGGTGGAAGAGACCGACCGCTTCGCGCGGCGCATCGAGTTCGTCCCTCACGGGGTCGTCTTCGTCGTGGCGCCCTGGAACTATCCCTATATGACCGCGATGAACACCATCGTTCCGGCGCTGATCGCCGGCAACGCGGTGATGTTGAAACATGCGAGCCAGACGCTGCTGGTCGGTGAACGCATCGCCGAGGCGCTCCATGCCGCGGGGGTGCCCGAGGACGTGTTCCAGAACCTCTTTCTCGACCATGCCGTCACCGAAAAGCTCATCGCCGCGAAGTCCTTCGGCTTCGTCAACTTCACTGGTTCGGTCGGCGGCGGGCGGGCGATGGAGCGCGCCGCCGCCGGCACCTTCACCGCGCTCGGGCTGGAGCTTGGCGGCAAGGACCCCGGCTATGTTATGGAGGACGCCGACCTCGACTGGGCGGTCGATGTCCTCATGGACGGCGCGATGTACAACGCCGGCCAGTGCTGCTGCGGGATCGAGCGCATCTATGTCGCCGAGAAGCTTTTCGACGGCTTCGTCGCGAAGGCGGTGACCTGGGCCAACGCGCTGAAGCTCGGCAATCCGTTCGATGCCAAAACGACGCTTGGCCCGATGGCCAACATGCGCTTCGCGAAGACCGTGCGGGACCAGACCGCCGAAGCCGTGGCGAAGGGTGCGAAACCCCTGATCGAGAAGCAGAACTTCCCGGCCGACGATGGCGGCGCATACCTCATGCCGCAGATCCTCGTCAACGTCGATCATTCCATGCGGGTGATGACCGAGGAAAGCTTTGGCCCGGTGGTCGGCATCATGCCCGTCAAGGACGACGCCGAGGCGCTGCGCCTGATGAACGACAGCCCCTATGGGCTGACGGCGAGCCTCTGGACCAACGACCCCGACCGCGCCTGGGCGCTGGCCCGGAAGGTCGAGACCGGCACCGTCTTCATGAACCGCGCCGACTACCTCGACCCGGCGATCTGCTGGACCGGCTGCAAGGACACCGGCCGCGGCGTCGGCCTCTCCCGGCTCGGCTACCAGTCCGTCACCCGTCCCCGTTCCTACCATTTCCGCAAGGTGAAACCATGACCGTCCCGACCGCCAACTGGTCCTACCCGACCGCCATCAAGTTCGGCCCCGGCCGCATTCGCGAGCTTGCCGACCACTGCAAGGCCGTGGGGATGAAAAAGCCGCTCCTTGTCACAGACAAGGCGCTGGCGAGCCTGCCGATCACCGCGCAGGCGCTCGGCATCCTCGACGCGGGCGGCCTTGGCCACGCGGTCTTTTCCGAAGTCGATCCGAACCCCAACGAGATGAACATGGCCGCCGGGCTCAAGGTCTATCGCGCGGGGGGCCATGATGGCGTCGTCTGCTTCGGCGGCGGCTCGGCGCTCGACCTCGGCAAGATGATCGCGCTGATGGTCGGCCAGACGGTCAGCGTCTGGGATCTCGAGGACATCGGCGACTGGTGGACGCGCGCGGACGCATCGAAGATCGCCCCCATCGTCGCGGTGCCGACAACGGCCGGGACCGGGTCGGAAGTCGGCCGCGCCGGGGTGCTGACCAATTCGGCGACCCACAAGAAGAAGATCATCTTCCACCCGAAACTGCTTCCGAGCGTCACCATCTGCGACCCGGAACTGACGGTCGGGATGCCGCGCTTCATCACCGCGGGAACGGGGATGGACGCGCTGGCCCATAGCCTCGAGGCCTATTGCAGCCCCTTCTACCATCCGATGTCGCAGGGCATCGCGCTGGAAGGGATGCGGCTGGTGATGGAGAACTTGCCGAAGGTCTATGCCAACCCGACCGATCTGGAGGCGCGCGCCCACATGATGAGTGCCGCCGCCATGGGTGCCGTCGCTTTCCAGAAGGGGCTCGGCGCGATCCATTCGCTGTCGCACCCGGTCGGCGCGGTCTATGGCACCCATCATGGCACCACCAACGCGGTGGTGATGCCGATGGTGCTCGACTTCAACCGCCACGCGATCGAGGACCGGATCGAGAAAGCCGCGGCCTATCTCGGCATCAGCGGCGGCTTCGACGGGTTCCGGGCGAAGGTCATGGACCTGCGCGCCGAACTCGCGATCCCGGCGAACCTGACCGCAATGGGGGTCGAGGCGGCGCGTCTCGACGAACTCACCGAAATGGCGCTCGAAGACCCGTCCTGCGGCGGCAACCCGGTCGCGATGACGCGCGAGAACACACGGGCGCTTTTCGACGCCTGCATGTGACCGGACCGGGGCGGCCCCGCGCCGCCCCCTGACTGGAGACGCCATGGAGACGGTTGAAATCGCCGTGGTCGGTGCCGGCGTGATCGGCCTTGCCATCGCGCATCGCCTTGCCGCGACCGGGCGCGAGGTCATGCTGATCGACCGGGCGGAGCCGGGGTCGGGTGCGTCCTACGGAAACGCCGGCACGATCGCCGATTATGCCGTCCAGCCAGTCGGGACGCCCGAGGTTCTGCGCCGATTGCCGGGCCTTCTCTTCGACCGGAATTCGCCGCTCACGATCCGCAAGGCGGCGCTGCCCGCGCTCGCGCCCTGGCTTTGGCGCTTTGCACGCCAGTCCCTGCCCGGCGCGGCGCGCGCGAATGCCGAAGCGCTTGCCGCCCTTCTCGCCGATGCCGCGCCGCGCTGGCGCGATCTGGCCGCCGATATCGGCAGCGCAGACCTCGTGCAGGATCGCGGTTGCCTCTATTGGTACCAAAGCGACGCGGACTATCATGCGGCAACGGCCGACATGACCTTTCGCAGGCGCATCGTCGTCACCGTCGAACTGCTTACCGCGGCGGAGCTTTCCGGGTTAGAGCCGTCGCTCCCGGTTGCTGGCGGTGGCGCGGCCTTCTTTCCCGGCGCTCTCTTCCTGACCGATCCCGGTCGGATGGTCGGCTTGCTGCATGATCGGGCGCGCGCGCTTGGTGCGGGGTTTCGCAACGCCGAGGTGACGCGGCTTTCGCGCGACCGCGGCGGTGTCCTTCTGGGCGGTCCGGGCCTCAACCTGCGCGCGCGGGCACTGTCGTTCTTGCGACCGGCGCGCATGGCCGTGACCTTGCACGGCAGGCCGGCGACCCTGTGCCGCTTGAGACCGAGCGCGGCTACCATCTCGAATGGGACATGGCGGCGCCGCTCCTCTCGCGCCCGGTCTGCCCGACGGCGCGCGGCTTCTACCTTTGCCCGATGTCGGGTCGCCTGCGCGCTGCGGGGACAGTGGAACTTGGCGGCCTGACGGCGCCGCCCTCACCGCATCGGATCACCCGGCTTGCGGACGGCGTCCGTTCCGTCTTTCCGGACCTCGACGCGCCGTCGCGGACCTGGATGGGTTTTCGCCCTTCGATGCCGGATTCGCGCCCGGTGATCGGCGCTTCGGCGGCAGGCGGTGCGGTGATCCATGCCTATGGTCACGGTCATATCGGCCTGACCCTCGCACCCATCACCGCCGAACTGGTCGAGAGTTGCCTCAGCGGCGGGCAGCATCCGCTTTTGTCGCTCGTCCGACCCGGGCGCTTCTAGCACCCAAGCATCCTGAAGGCGGGCAATTGTGCCCGAAAGCTGAACAAATCTGCCGAGGCGGCCGCGCCGCTCCGGGATCACCGTTGACACCGCGTCCCGCTTCGCCGCATGTCCGGCCTGAGTTTGCATGAGGGTCATTTCATGAAGATCGCAATGATCGGCACCGGTTATGTCGGCCTTGTCTCGGGCGTCTGCCTTTCGGATTTCGGTCACACTGTCGTCTGCGTCGACAAGGACCCGCGCAAGGTCCAGATGCTGACGCGCGGCGAGGTTCCGATCTATGAGCCGGGGCTCGATGTCCTCATGGCCAAGAACGTGGCCGCCGGACGGCTTTCCTTCACCGGGGATCTGACAGCCGCCGTCGATGGCGCCGAGGCGGTATTCATCGCCGTCGGCACCCCGACGCGGCGCGGCGACGGTCACGCCGACCTGACCTATGTCATGGCCGCCGCCGAAGAGATTGCCCGGGCGCTCACCGGTTATGCCGTGGTCGTGACGAAATCGACCGTCCCCGTCGGCACCAATGCCAAGGTCCGCAAGGTTATTGAAACCGCCGCGCCGGGCAAGCAGTTTGACGTGGCGTCGAACCCAGAATTCCTGCGCGAAGGTGCTGCGATCGACGATTTCATGCGGCCCGACCGTGTCGTGGTCGGCACCACATCCGAGCGTGCGAAAAAGGTCATGGGTGAAGTGTACCGCCCACTCTTCCTGCGCGACTTTCCGGTGATGAACACCGATCTTGAGACTGCCGAGATGATCAAGTACGCGGCGAACGCCTTCCTTGCGACGAAGATCACCTTCATCAATGAAATCGCGCGGCTGTGCGAGAAGGTGGGCGCCGATGTGAAACAGGTGTCGCAGGGCATGGGCCTCGACAACCGGATCGGCAACAAGTTCCTCCATGCCGGGCCGGGCTATGGCGGCTCGTGCTTTCCCAAGGACACGACGGCGCTTGCACGCATGGGGCAGGAATACGCCGCACCGATCCAGATCGTCGAGACGGTCATCAAGGTCAATGAAGAGATCAAGCGGCGGATGGTCGAGAAGGTCATGGACCTGTGCGGCGGGTCGGTGAACGGCAAGACCGTTGCGGTGCTGGGCGTCACCTTCAAGCCGAACACCGACGACATGCGCGACGCGCCGTCGCTGACCATCGTACCCGCGCTCGTCGGAGGCGGCGCGAAGGTCCGCGTTGTCGATCCGCAGGGCCGACGCGAGGGCGAACATCTGCTGCCCGGCGTGGCCTGGTACGACGATCCCTATGCCGCAACTGCCGGCGCCGACGTGGTGGTGATCCTGACCGAGTGGAATGAGTTTCGTGCGCTTGATCTTGGCCGCATGGCAGCGTCGATGGCGCGCGCGCGCATGGCCGATCTGCGCAACGTCTATTCGCCGAAGGACGCCGCGGCGGCAGGGTTCATCGCCTATGTCGGGGTTGGTCGCTGACAACCTCGGCCGCGGCGCGACCCTTGTCCCCCGAACTTCGTCGGCGCTCTGACCTCAGGCCCCGAAAAGGTCCCTGAATTCATCCCTCAGAAGGTTCTTCTGCACCTTGCCCATCGTGTTGCGCGGCAGGGCTGGGCGGATGGCGATGTGCTTGGGTTGCTTGAATCGCGCCAGATGTCCGGCCAACGCTGCGCGGATCACCTCCGGGTCCAGGGACGCACCGGCTTCGGGGATCAGGATGGCGACCACGGCTTCGCCAAAATCGGGATGCGGGACACCGATGACCGCGCTTTCGAGAACCCCCGGAAGATCGTCGAGCGCCATCTCGACTTCCTTCGGATAGATGTTGAAACCACCCGAGATCACAAGATCCTTGGCCCTGCCGACGATCGTGACGTAGCCGTCGCTGTCAATGAAGCCCAGGTCCCCGGTGATGAAGAAGCCGTCGGGCCGAAGCTCCTCGGCGGTTTTTTCCGGCATCCGCCAGTACCCTTGAAACACATTCGGGCCGCGCACCTCGATGATGCCGGTCTCGCCCGCTGGAACCTCGGCGCCACTCGCGTCGCAGACCCTCAGCGCGACACCCGGCAGAGGCATCCCGACCGTTCCGGCACGGCGGTCGCCGTCATAGGGGTTCGAGGTATTCATGTTGGTCTCGGTCATGCCGTAGCGTTCGAGGATGCGGTGGCCGGTCCGCGCCTCCCACTGCCGGTGTGTCTCGGCCAGCAGCGGTGCCGAGCCGGAGATGAAAAGCCGCATCTGGGGAATGAGGTCGCGGGTCAGGCGGGGGTCGTCCAGCAGACGGGTGTAGAAGGTGGGAACCCCCATCACTACCGTGGCTCGCGGCAGGTGGCGGATCACCTCGTCGGCGTCGAAGCGCGGCAGGAAGATCATCGGGCAGCGGGCCAGAAGTGCGACGTTCGTCGCAACGAAAAGACCGTGGGTGTGAAAGATCGGCAGGGCATGGAGAAGCACGTCCCGGGCGGTGAAATGCCAGCAGTCTACCAGAACCTTCGCGTTCGACAGCAGATTCTGGTGACTCATCATGGCGCCTTTCGACCGGCCGGTGGTGCCCGAGGTATAGAGCAGGGCAGCAAGATCATCGGCCGCGCGGGGCTCAACCGGCGTCGGCGCCAATCCGGCGGCGGTTCTGGCGAAGCTTCCGCTGCCGTCGCCGTTCAGGCTTGCCAGCATCGCCCCCGCCGCATCGGCAACGGGCGCGAGTTGCGCCGCGGTCCGATCCTCACAAAGCAACAGCCGCGCGCCCGCGTTGGTCACGAAATAGGCGACCTCGGCGGGGGTATAGGCGGTGTTTAGCGGCAGGAACACGATACCCGCCCGAATCGCACCGGCAATGGCGGCGAGCATGTGGACGCTCTTTTCCAGTTGCATCGCGACGCGGTCACCTGGCGTCAGGCCGGCCTGCCGAAACGCCGCGCCGTAGCGGGCGGCGAGGGCGCAAAACGCGCCGTGCGTCACCGAGGTGCCGTCCGGAAGATGCAGGAACACAGTCCGGCGCCCTTCATGCGGCGCGAAAAGTGCATCGTGGAGATGATTGGCCATTGCGCCCTCCCGCCCTCGGTCTTGCGCCGGGCATAACGACCGCTGCGGCCGATTTCTAGTGGTTGCGGGGCCGCAGCGCGAGGCTCAGCGCGAAGAAGACAGCGGCAGCGGCGACGATGCTCGGCCCCGCCGGGGTGTCGTAGGAGAGCGAGCCCCAGAGCCCGGCCAGCACCGCGACACAGCCGATGACAATGGCCATCGCCGCCATCCCCTCCGGCGTCCGCGCCAGGCTCCGCGCGGTGGCGGCGGGGATGATGAGCATAGCCGAGATCATCAGCGCGCCGACGATCTTGATCGCGACCGCGACCACGAGCGCCAACGCCACCGTCAGGGCGAAACGCTCCCGCCGCGGGTTCAGCCCCGCCGCCTGCGCCAGTTCCTCGTTCACGGTGGCGGTCAGCAGCGCGTTCCAGCGCCAGGCGAGAAGCGCCAGAACCACCGCGCCGCCGCCCCAGATCCACCCCAGATCGGTGCGGGTGACGTTCAGGATGTCACCGAAGAGAAAGGCGTTCAGGTCGCTCCTGACCCCAGGCGCGAAGGAGATCGCGACAAGACCGACGGCCAGCGCCGAATGGGCGAGAACGCCGAGAATCGTGTCTGCCGCCCGATCGCCGCGCGACAGGAGCGTGACGAGCGCCGCGATGACAAGCGCCACGAGGGCGGTGCCGAAGGCGATGGGCAGATCGGCGAGCAGCGCGAGGGCAACGCCCAGAAGTGCTGCATGTGCCGTCGCATCGCCCATATAGGCCATCCGGCGCCAGACGACGAACGCGCCGAGCGGACCGGCTGCCAGCATCAGGCCGACGCCGGCGAGGGCGGCATGGATCAGGAAGGCGTCAGGCATCGGCGGCCACCTTGCCCGGCGCATGACCGTGAGGATCGGGGCCGTGGTCGTGGCCGCCGCCGTCATGCGCGTGATCGTGATCGTGCGTATGACGGTAAAGCGCCAGCGCTCCGCCGGTGCCAAGCCCGAAGAGCGCACGGTATTCCGGTGCCGCAGAGACGATCTGCGGTGTCCCCTCGCAACAGACATGGCCATTGAGGCAGATCACCCGGTCCGAGGCGCGCATGACAACGTGAAGGTCATGGCTGACCATCAGTACCGCTGCGCCGGTCTCGGCCCGCACCTCTTCGAGCAGAAGGTAGAAGGCGGCCTCGCCCGGCTGGTCGAGGCCCTGCGTCGGTTCGTCGAGGATAAGAATGTCCGGCCGGGTTAGCAGCGCCCGCGCCAGCAGAACCCGTTGCAACTGGCCACCGGAGAGTGCCGCGATCTGCCGTCGCTCCAGCCCCGCGACGCCGGTCTGGCCAAGCGCGACCGCCGCTGCCGCGTCGCTGACGCGACGCGGCAGCGACAGGAATCGGCGGACCGTCATGGGCAGCGCCGCATCGACATGCAGACGCTGCGGCACATAGCCGATGCGCAGACCGGCCTGGCGGCTGACATTGCCCGTGGTGAGGCGCTCAAGCCCGATCAGCGCGCGAATCAGCGTGGACTTGCCCGAACCATTCGGGCCAAGCACGGTCACGATCTCACCGGGGTCGATGCGGAAGTTGATATCCCGCAGGATCTCGTGCGCGCCGCGCCGGATGCCGAGCCCGCGCGCCTCAATCAGTGCCATCGGCACTCTCCTGACAGCCGGGGCAGAGGCCCACCGCTTCGACATTCATCCGTTCCACGGCAAAACCGAGGGCGGCGGCGGCCGCATCCATCGCTCGCGCAACCGTATCCGCGGGCGCCTCGGCGACGGCGGCACAGCCGCGGCAGATGAAGAAGGCGGGCCGATGCAGTGTGCCGGGGCACATGCAGGCGGCGAAGGCGTTGAGCCGTCGGATCCGATGCGCGAAACCGTGATCGACCAGAAACTCCAGCGCGCGGTAGGCGACCGGCGGCTGATTGCCAAAACCGCCCTCGGCAAGCTGCTCCAACACCTCGTAGGCGCCCATCGCCCGGTGTGACGCAAGCAGGATCTCCAGCGCGCGGCGCCGCACCGGTGTCAGGCGGACACCGTCGCGTTGGCTCAGGGCATCGGCCTCGGCAAGAACGCCGTCGGCGCAATGGGCATGATCATGGGCGCGAAAAGCAAGCGGCCTGGTCTCGGACTCGGATGACGTGTTCATGTTATAATATCACATTTTCCTTGACACGTTACGATATAACATAGAGAACGCCGCCACCCGTTGCAATGCTTGGAGAGTCCCGATGCGCAAACTTCTCGCCGTGGTCACGACCACGATGCTCACAACCGCCGCTGCGGCCGAGGTGCCCGCAGTCGTGACCGATATTCCGGTCGTGCAGTCGCTGGTCGCGCAAGTGTTGGGGGATCTCGGCACACCCGCGGTCATCGTCGGCAGTGGCTCTGACCCGCATGACTTCCAGCTTCGCCCGTCGCAGGCCCGGTCGCTCGCAACGGCAGGGGTGGTCGTCTGGATCGGGCCGGAAATGACGCCGTGGCTTTCGGCGGCGATCGAGACCTCGGGCACGGCGGCACCGGTTGCCCTGCTCGATGTGCCGGGAACGCAGGTGCGGACGTACGGCGCCGAGGATCATGCCGACGAGAGCGTGGGTCACGACGCCCACGACCACACTGAGGGTGGCCGCGATCCGCACGCCTGGCTCGACCCCGGCAACGCGCGCGTCTGGGTTCTGGCCATTGCCGAAGCGCTGGCGGCGCAGGACACCGACCATGCTGCGACCTACCGCGCCAATGCCGAACGCGCCGCGCAGGACATCGCTGCACTTGATGCAGCGTTGAGCGAGAAGGTGAAGGGGCTGACGCAGGGTATCGCAACCGCGCATGACGCCTACGGCTATCTGGCAGCGCACTACGGGCTGCCGATCCTCGCCAGCCTTTCCGAGGGCGATGCGGCCGCACCCGGCGCGGCGCGGATGACCGGGATCAGGGGCCTGCTCGACAGCGGCAAGGTCGCCTGCATCTTTCCCGAAGCGGGCCACGATCCGAAAGCCTTCGTCACTCTGACCGAGGGCACCAGCGCGAAGATCGGTACACCGCTCGATCCCGAGGGCATCGCCATCGCGCCGGGCGCGGGGCTCTACGCCGAATTGATGACCTCGCTCATCGACAGCATCGCCGACTGCGCCCGATAGGGTGACCCGCTGTTGCCTTTGTGGCGGCGCTGTCCGAAAGTGGCTGGTGTTTTGCGGATATTCGGGACGACGCCATGCCCCAGCCGGTCGATTTCGCGGAGGCCTTCAGCGACACCGCACAGCTTCTCGGCCTCTCGCGGCCGGCAGGCCGATGTTTCGCGGCAATCTGGCGGGCGGCACAGGTCCCCTGTGCGGACGGTCTGACCGAACGCCTCGGACTGTCACGCTCCAATGTCTCAACGGCGCTTAAGGAACTGCGCGACTGGGGGCTGATCTCGCGCGTCCGCGCGCCGGGTGACCGCAAGGAGTACTTTGCGGCCGATCCCGATCCCTGGGCCATCGTCGGAACGATGCTTTCAGCGTTTCAACGCCGTTCCCTTTCGGCCGCAGTCGATCGACTGGCTGCCGCTGCGACCGAGAGCGGAGGTGATGCGCGCGCCGCGGCCCTGCTCTCTGCGGTCGGCCCGCTCTCGGCGCGGCTTGCAGAAATTGCAGCACGTCCGGCGGCCAACCTCGCGCGCACGGTCGAAAGTGGCTCCGCCAAAGCCGACGGCAGCAAGAAAAAGAAGAAGAAGCGCAAGGAATAGGTGGGGTCACCCCCGCGCGATGCGCGGACGCCCGGTCACAGTGACCCGCAGCCGTGCCTCGATGAACATCGGCTGCCCCTCGACATCCACCTCATTGAGGTCCGAGATGACGGTGACGCGCATATCCTCCATCCCTGCCGCCTGCGCCTTCGAGCGCGCGTCGACCTCAAGCGCGCGGCGCAGATCCGCGATCGCCGCGTCGCGGTCGCTGAAGCGTCGCGGACCCTCGGCCAGATGCGCCACGAAGAGGCCGGGACCGGGGCTGGAGACCAGCCCCTCGGCATGGACCGAGCTTTGCCCCACGACCGCGCCGATCGCATTTGCGACGCCCGCATGTTCCGGCAGGATCATACGGGCATTCAACGCCTGCCCCACCGCGCCATAGTAGCTTGGTGCCGAGGCACCGAGGCCGATCACCGGCAGCGCCAGTTCCGCCTTCAGCCGCAGGATGCCGGAATGACCGACAAGCCCGGCGCGCAGAAGCGGGTGGCGGGCAAGGACCTCGGGCGCATCTGCCCAGCCCGGCTCGTCCTCGGCAAACGCCGCCTCCAGCAGGCAATCGACGGTTTGGCGCGTCAACTGGTCGATGATCGCCTGCGCAACCTCCTCGGCGCTTTCGCCAATGCGGTCGCCGCGCCCGTTCCGGCGCCGGGAAAAGAGCGTCACCGCCTTCAGCGCGGCGGACCCGTCCCAGCTTTGCAGTCGCCCCAGAACATGCGCCGCGTCCGACGGTGTCACGCCCGCGATCATCACCAGCCCGCGCGACACCAGCCGCATCAGCGCCGGCAGGTCGAGCCGCGTCTTCATCGCTGTGGATATGACGGAGGTCATATCCGGTGCGCAGAGCGAGGGCTACACGCTGCGCCTGGGTTCCCGGGCTCCGGCCTCGCGAAGCCGGCTCGAACGTTCGATCGA
>JBGSNN010000002.1:0-2490 GCA_041739655.1 Albidovulum sp.
TGGACGAAACCGCGCACGCGCGTCGCCATGCGGCCGGCGCGGCCCGTCACCTGATGCAAAAGCTGGAACGTCCGCTCGCCGGCGCGCGGGTCGGCGCCCTGAGCGAGGCCCAGATCGCCGTCGACGATGCCGACCGTGGCGAGATCCGGGAAATGATGCCCCTTGGCGACGATCTGCGTGCCGATGATAATATCCGCCTCGCCCTCCTCGATGCGCCGGATGATGTCGCGCATCTCGGCGAGCCCGGGAATGAGATCCGACGACAGGATGAGCGTGCGGGCCTCGGGCCAGCGCTCGGCCACCTCCTCCGCCACGCGCTCGACGCCCGGTCCGCAGGCGACGAGCGAGTCCTCGGCCTCGCATTTCGGGCAGTGCTTCGGTAGCGGCAGGGAGAAGCCACAGTGGTGGCAATGCAGGCGGCCGCGGAACCGATGCTCGACGAGCCATGCCGAACATTGGGGACACTCGATGCGATGGCCGCACGTCCGGCATAGGGTGAGCGGCGCGTAACCGCGACGGTTGAGGAACAACAGCACCTGCTGCTTCGCGGCCAGTGTCTCCTCGACGGCCGCAACCAGTGGCGGGGCCAGCCACTTGCCTTTCTCGGGTGGCGTCCGGCGCAAGTCGATCGCCTCGATCGCCGGCAGCTCCGTGCCGGAGTACCGGCCGGGAAGCACGAGGTGTCGGTAGCGGCCTGTGCGGGCGTTGACATGGCTTTCGATCGAGGGCGTCGCGGAAGCGAGCACGATCGGCGCGTCGGCGATGCGCGCGCGGACGATGGCCATGTCGCGGCCCTGATAATGGACGCGATCCTCCTGCTTGAATCCCGGGTCGTGCTCCTCGTCGATGACGATCAGGCCCAGATCGCGGAACGGCAGGAACAACGCCGAGCGGGCGCCGACGATGCAGCGGGCCTCGCCCATCGCCGCGGCTTTCCAGGTGCGCCCGCGCTCGGCCGGCGACAGGGCCGAATGCCATTCGGCGGGTGACACGCCGAACCGGGCCTTGAAGCGGCCCATGAACTGGCTGGTCAGCGCGATCTCGGGCAACATGATCAACACTTGGCGGCCGGCCGTCAGCGCGTGGGCGACGGCCTCGTAATAGACCTCGGTCTTGCCGGAACCGGTGACGCCGTCGAGAAGGGAGACCGAGAAGGCCTCCGCGTCGATGGCCGAGCGGAGCGCGTGGGCGGCTGCCGCCTGATGCGGCGAGAGTTCGACATCCGCGTGGCCCGGGGACGGCTGCGGAAACCGCTTCTCGGGGATGGCGACCTCGACGAGGCAGCCGGCCTTGACCAGCCCATCGACCACGCCGGCGGTGCATCCGGCTTCCTCGGCGAGCGCGGACTTGGAGCGGATGAGGCTGTCGGATGCGATGTCGAGGGCCCGCTGGCGTTCAGGGGTCATGCGCGGCGGCATGGGCGCGCCCTGAACCGCCGTCGTCTGCGGCTGGTCGGGCGTGGTCGCGGATACCAGCACCGTCAACAGGCCAGCGGTTACCGCGACACCGGCAATCACCTCTCCGACCGAGGGGCCATCGTCATAATAATATTGCGGCGGCGGGTAATAGCCGCCCTGCCAACCACCAGGCGGCGGCGGCGGGGGCCGATAATAGCCCCCGTTGGGTTGCTGGTAATAGCCGCCGTTCGGGGCACGATAGATCGGGTAGGTGTTCGGATAGCGGTTGCCGCCCACCACCACGACCGTATTGCCGGCAACGACGGTGCTGTTTGCGTTGACCGGGCGAAGCTCGTTCGGCCTGTTCTCGGCGTTGACCCTGCTGCTGTCGGCCCCGGTTGCAACACCTGTGCGGCTGCCGACCTCCCGCTTCTTGTCGGTCACCAGTGTCTCTGCCTGCCCGCGGGGCCTGGGCGCGGCGGCATCGCCGGTCGTGGCCGGGCGGACTCTGGCGGGTGTGGCGACGGCGGTATCGGCCTCGGCGCCCGGGCGTGCCGGCGTCCGCTGCTTTTTGGCTGCCTCCCTGTCGCGCCTTGCCGGCGTCTGGTCCTGATCTTGCCGGCTATTGGCCGAGGCCGTGCTTGCCGATGCCTCCCGGTCACCGGTGGCCGCCATCGCCGGCAACACGCCCTGCGCAGCCAGAAGAACGACCAAGCCGGCCTTGGCGTAGGATTGGATCATTGCCTTGTTACTCCCCCCTTGAGTTGCTGCCGGAATAGTCGCCCGCCGCGGCGCATACTGACCATATTTGGGCAGTCTTCCGAATGGCCGAGGAATAAGCAGATCCGGGTTTGATCCCCGCCAGAGGTCATGAGGCGCGCAGCCTTCCGATGTTTTGCCTCGGGTGGCTGCGCTGGCGGGGCGGTTGGCCAGGCCATAGTGGGAGAGGATAATGCACAAGATACTTGCCGCCGGCTTTGCGACGCTGGTCATCACGCTGCCTGCCATTGCGCAAACCACGACCCAGCCCGCGACTGCGCCCGCACCGGCGCCTGCTCGTGGCGGTCGTCATCTTCCAACTCCTGCAGTCCAT
>JBGSNN010000033.1:0-7238 GCA_041739655.1 Albidovulum sp.
CGCCCCGAGGGCAGCGCGCTCGCCTGACCGTCAGGCCCCGAGGTCGAGGCTCAGGGCGTGGACCCGTGCGACCAGCGCGGGACCAAGTGCGGCATGGACGGCGCGGTGACGCTCCAGCCGCGTCATCGGTCCCAAGGCTGCGGCGCGCATCACGATCCGCAGGTGACTTTCGCCGCCCGGACGGTATCCGGCATGGCCGCGATGCGCCTCGCTCTCATCCAGAATGTCCAGGTGCTGCGGCGCGAACTCTGCCCTGAGCCGCGCCGCCATCTCCTCGATTACCGGCATTTTTCGTCTGCCCCCTTCAAAGCGCCCGGAAATGCCCTAAACTGGCCGCCCCGAGTCGGAATGACAAAGGTTGAGGCCCGAGCATGACACGATCCGATCCATTCGGTTTCGACATTTCCGCAGCGTCGGACAAGAAGAAACGCACCAAGGGCCGCCGCGGCATGTCCGGCGCCTTCGAAACCTCGACCCGCGCCTGCGATCATGTCGCCTGCGGCGAGGCCGGGCAGTATCGCGCGCCGAAATCACCCGACCACCTCGACGAGTATTTCTGGTTCTGCAAGGATCATGTGCGCGAGTACAATCTCAGATGGAATTTCTTCCAGGGTTCGTCCGAAGAGGACTTCCAGAAGTTCCTCGACAAGGACCGGGTCTGGGGTCGCGAGACCAAGCCCTTCGGCAAACAGGGCACAGAGGATCGCGCCTGGGCGCGGCTCGGGGTCGAGGACCCGATGGAGATCCTCGGCGACAAGGCGACGCAGAACCCCGGCCGTGCGATGGGCCGCAAGCTGCCGCCGACGGAACGCAAGGCGCTCGACATCCTCGAAGCCAAGGACAGTTGGACCAAGATCGAGATCCGCAAGCAGTACAAGTCGCTGGTCAAGGATCTGCACCCCGACATGAACGGCGGCGACCGCTCCGACGAGGACCGCCTGCAAGAGGTCGTCTGGGCCTGGGACCAGATCAAGGAAAGCCGCAACTTCCGCGACACATGACCGCACTCGGGCAGGTCCCTTGGGCCGCCTCACGCAGCCCGGAACACCAGCGCCAGCCCGTTCATGCAGTAGCGCTTGCCGGTCGGCTCCGGCCCGTCGTTGAAGACATGGCCGAGATGACCGCCGCAGCGGCGGCAATGCACTTCGGTCCGTCGGCCGAGAAGACCCCAGTCGGCCTTCGTCCCGACGGCGTTCGGCAAGTGTGCCGAGAACGAGGGCCAGCCGGTGCCGCTGTCGTATTTCGTGGTCGAGGAATAGAGTGCCAGATCACAACCGGCACAGTGGTAGGTCCCGCTGCGATGTTCATCGTTCAAGGGGCTGGTGAAGGCGCGCTCGGTCGCCTCCTCGCGCAGCACAGCGTATTGCGCGGACGTCAGCCGCTTGCGCCACTCCGCGTCCGTGAGTGTGATCTCGAAGGTCTCGGCGGCCCGCATCCTGCGCGGGATGAAGGCCACCGCCGCAAGGCCCGCCATCAGGAATATGCGTCGTGTCGTCATGGTGTCCTCCGCACGCTGCCCGAGGGGGCGTTCCCGTCCATCATACCCCGCAATCGTGTTTCAGGGGGTCAAAACTCGGGCCGCCGCGCTCGCGTTTGCGTGACGACCCGACCGGGTCGCCGTCGCCCGCGCAGACGCCCCCTTGGCGCAACCGCGCGCACCGAACGCGTCCCCTCCCCTTGCACCCTCCGTCAATCTCCTTCATCAAGGCCCGGTGACGCCCGGTACGGGTTCCGGGCGCGTTGACCATGGCGGACCCTATGCTCGATCAGAATGTGAAACCGACCGAAGACATCTCCGTGCGCGAGGTTTTCGGCATCGACACCGAGATGAAGGTGAAGGGGTTCGCCGAGCGCGCCGACCGGGTGCCCGACATCGACCCGACCTACAAGTTCGACCCGGACACCACGCTCGCCATCCTCGCGGGCTTTGCCTACAACCGGCGGGTGATGATTCAGGGCTACCACGGCACCGGCAAATCGACGCATATCGAACAGGTGGCCGCCAATCTCAACTGGCCCTGCGTGCGGGTGAACCTCGACAGCCATATCAGCCGCATCGACCTCATCGGCAAGGACGCGATCAAGCTCAGGGACGGCAAGCAGGTGACCGAGTTCCACGAGGGCATCCTGCCCTGGGCGCTCAGGAACCCCGTCGCCATCGTCTTCGACGAATACGATGCCGGCCGCGCCGATGTGATGTTCGTGATCCAGCGCGTGCTGGAGCATGACGGCAAGCTGACGCTCCTGGATCAGAACGAGATCATCACGCCGCACCCCTGCTTCCGGCTCTTCGCCACCTCGAACACCGTCGGCCTTGGCGACACCACCGGGCTTTACCACGGCGTCCAGCAGATCAACCAGGCGCAGATGGACCGCTGGAGCATGGTGGCGACGCTGAACTACCTTTCCCACGACGCCGAAACCGCGATCGTGCTGTCGAAGAACCCGCATTTCAACACCGAAAAGGGCCGCAAGACGATCAGCCAGATGGTGACGGTCGCGGACATGACCCGCACCGCCTTCATGAACGGCGACCTTTCGACGGTGATGAGCCCGCGGACCTGCATCAACTGGGCCCAGAACGCCGAGATCTTCCGCAACACCGGCTATGCCTTCCGGCTGACCTTCCTCAACAAATGCGATGAGCTGGAGCGGCAGACGGTGGCCGAGTTCTACCAGCGCTGCTTTGACGAGGAACTCCCCGAGAGTGCGGCGAGTCAGAGCATCAGGTGATGTGATGGGCCCGCCGATAAAAGGTTTCGCCACAGCTATAGCTTTCTGCATCCTAGCGGCTCCATCCAGTGCCGTTTGCAAAGATTACGCTTTCTTGCCATTGCCGGACCTCACCGTAGAAAATGTGAGTGAACAAGTGCAGCGGTGCTCTGCGTTTTATGCGGCGTTCAGTGGTTTGCTATCGGAAACCCTGATCGAGACTGATGACCCGGTTAAATCGGCACAGATTCTCGACCTAATTGAACGAACAAATGCAAACTCTGATGGTCTTTTAAAAGCAGCGGTTGTCCTGCTAACCACACAGGACAAGTTGAGTGACGCGGAAGCCGCAGGGCTGGCCGTTGATCGAAGAAGCGGCTACTCAGTCAAGTATCTTCGGCGCTTCATTGAATCGCGAGCTACCATTTTAAACCCCTTTATCGACGGACTTTGGAAGAACGACACGGCTTCCTGCGGCGCGCTTATAAGTAACATTGGTCCACTATTAGATGATTTGATAGGCCAATGACCCAACGCTCCGACAACCCCGCCGATCCGTTCAAGAAGGCCCTCGCCGAGGCCACCAAGACGATGGCCGACGACCCCGATCTGACCGTCACCTATTCGGTCGATCCGCCGGGCATGGCGGGCGACACCATGCGCCTGCCGCAGGTCAGCCGGCGGATGACCCGCGACGAGGTCTTGATCGCGCGCGGCACGGCGGATGCCTTCGCGCTCCGCCACCGTCACCATGACGAGAAGATCGCGGCGAAATACCTGCCGCAGGGCCAGATGGCGCGCGATCTTTACGAGGCGATGGAAACGGCGCGCTGCGAGGCGGTGGGGGCGCGCGACATGCCCGGCACCCTCGGCAATATCGACGCGAGAATCGGGGCCGAGGCCGAACGCAGGGGCTACGGTGCCATCCGCCAGGCGCAGGATGCGCCGCTCGCCCAGGCGGCGGGCTATCTCGTCCGCCACCTCGCCACCGGGCGCCCGCTGCCCGGTGCCGCGCAGAACGTCATGGAGCTCTGGCGGCCCTTCATGGACGAGCAGGCGGGCGGGACCTTCGACCATGTGAAGGACGCGCTGCCCGATCAGGCCGCCTTCGCCCGGCTCGCGCGGCAGGTCATCAAGGACCTCGGCTACGGCGACCAGTTGGGCGACGACCCGGACATGACCGACGAGGACAAGAGCGACAATGCCGAGTCCGAGGAAGAGGACAGCACCGACAGCCAGGACGGGCAGGAGGAACCGGACGAGTCCGACGCCGCGCCGGAGCAGTCCCAGGAGGATCAGGACGACCAGTCCCAGGCCGAGGTCTCGATGGACGAACTGTCGGACATGGAGGATGGCGACGAGGCCGAGATGCCCGAGGGCGAGGCCCCGCTGGAGCCGCCGCCCCCTGCCCCACATTCCGATGCCGACCCGAACTATGCCGTCTATGCGACCGAGTTCGACGAGGAGATCAAGGCCGAGGACCTCGCCGAACCGGCCGAGTTGGAACGCCTGCGTGCCTATCTCGACCAGCAGCTTGAGCCTCTGAAGGGCGCGGTCAGCCGCCTTGCCAACAAGTTGCAGCGCCGCTTGCAGGCGCAGCAGAGCCGCAGTTGGGAGTTTGACCTGGAAGAGGGCATCCTCGATGCCGGCCGTCTTGCCCGCGTGGTGGCAAACCCGACGACGCCGCTTTCCTTCAAGGTCGAGAAGGACATGGAGTTCCGCGACACCTGCGTGACGCTCCTGCTCGACAACTCGGGCTCGATGCGGGGGCGCCCGATCTCGATCGCGGCGATCTGCGCCGATGTGCTGGCGCGCACCCTTGAACGCTGCCAGGTCAAGGTCGAGATCCTCGGCTTCACCACCCGCGCCTGGAAGGGCGGCCAGAGCCGCGAGAAATGGCTTGGGGCGGGGCGGCCGCAACAGCCGGGGCGGCTCAACGACCTGCGCCACATCATCTACAAATCCGCCGACGCGCCCTGGCGGCGGACGCGGCCGAACCTTGGCCTGATGATGAAAGAGGGCCTTTTGAAAGAGAATATCGACGGCGAGGCGCTGGAATGGGCACACCGGCGGATGCTCGGGCGGCTGGAACAGCGCAAGATCCTGATGGTGATCTCCGACGGCGCGCCGGTTGATGACTCGACGCTCTCGGTCAACCCGGCGAATTACCTCGAAAAACACCTGCGCGACGTGATCGCCATGGTGGAACGGCGCAAGGCCGTGGAACTCATTGCCATCGGCATCGGCCATGACGTGACGCGCTATTACCAGCGCGCGGTGACGATCACCGATGTGGAACAGCTTGCCGGCGCGATGACCGAACAGCTCGCGAGCCTCTTCGACAGCGATCCGCGCGCGCGGGCGCGGGTGATGGGGATCCGCAAGGCGGGGTGAGTGGCGCTCAACTGCCGCGCGGCGGGCCCTCTGCTGCAAGAATCGCCCGGACCATGACGCTCACCGCCTCGCCCTGCGTGAGTCCGGCGTCCCGCACGAGCGTGGACCATGCAGTGAAGCCGAGCGCGAGCCGCAGCGCCGCCGCCCCAAGCGGCCCCAGGCCCTGCCCCAGAACCTCGGCGTAGGCGGCCATCACCGGGCCGATCCGAAGCTCCGTAACGTCGCGCGTGAGGGCGTGGTACTGGGCGTCGCGCATGATGCAGGCCGTCAATTCCGCGTTGCGGGCATACCAGTCGTACAGCTCCGACAAGGCGGCCCGCAGCCGCGCCTTCGGATCATTGAGCGATCGCCAGGGCAATGCATCCGGCAGGGGATCGCGCTCCATCGCCAGGCCCGAACAGGCCATGAGCAGGCTGCGCTCGTCCGGGAAGTGCTTGTAGAAGGTGTGCCGCTGCACCCCTGCCCGCTCGGCGACCATGGTCACCGTCGTCTGCGCGGGGCCGATCGTGCCGTGCAGGTCCACCGCCGCCTCGACGATTTTCTGCCGCGTCCCGGCCTGCCGCTCGGCCCGCTTCCCCAATGTGTATTTTCGTGTCATCTCAATTTCAATGAACTACCATGTGCATTGATTATTGACAAGGCTCCTATTTGAATGCACATACAAGTGTACCCAATTCCGGGCGATTCGGGCAGCGTGTGATTTGCGGAGTCGGTTTGCTTTCATGCGTGGTATCTTGCCCTCGGCGGCGGCGTCCCTGCGCCCCGTCGGCATTCGACGCCTTTCCGATTGCTTGCTCCCCTATCGGGCGAACTCTCTGGACATCAAAGGAGACTGAAAATGCTGAAGAAACAAACATTTGCGATCACAGCGGCCGCCGCCGCCACCGCACTCGCGGCATGGGCAGGGGATCCCGGCTCGCCCGCGCCGGGCGAACCCACGCTCGATGAGGTGCGCGACGCCAGCCTGCGCTATGCCGACGTCAACGTGGCACTCGCCGAAGGGTTCATCCGTGACCCTGGCGACCATTGCGAGGTGGCGACGATGATGGGCCGGCCCGAAGCCGAGGGCGCGATGGGCATCCACTACTTCCGGCCCGACCTTCTCGGCATCTCGGCGCCGCCGAACCCGCGCGTGGACGGGAACGGCACCCATACCGACTTCCGCCAGCCGGCGGTCCTGCTCTACGAGCCGCAGGCGGATGGATCGCTCACCCTCATCGGGGTTGAAAACCTTGTCTTCAAGGCCGCCTGGGAAGCCGCAGGCAACACCGAGCCGCCAAGTTTCCATGGCATCGCCTATGACACGATGGCGGACGACCCCGCCACCGAGCTCGACGAGGCGCACAACTTCGCACCGCATTACGACCGACATGTCTGGGTACATAGGGAAAACCCCAACGGGGTCTTCGCCCCGTTCAGCCCGATGGCGTCCTGCGCCCATCACAAAGGGCATGGCGCCCACGCGACGAACTGACCCCGCGGCTGCGCCGTGCCTGCGGGCGGCGTGACCCCTGCCCCGGAATTTCGTTTACCTGCGGAGCCTTGCTCGGCTAAACCGGTCGGGCGGGGCACCTCCGGCCGTCGCGTCGGCCAAGAGAGATTTCGGATGTTCCAGAGCTTCGAGACGACCTCCCGCCCCGAGCAGGGTCCACCGCGGCTGGCGGCCTTGCGGGCGGAACTCGTGAGGGCCGGGCTTGACGGCTTCATCGTGCCGCGCGCGGACGCCCATCAGGGCGAGTATGTCGCCCCCTCGGACCAGCGGCTGGCCTGGCTGACCGGCTTCACCGGCTCGGCCGGTTTCTGTATCGTGCTGCCGGGGGTCGCGGGGGTGTTCGTCGATGGCCGCTACCGGACGCAGGTCCGGGCCGAGGTCGATGCGGTCGCCTTCACGCCGGTCAACTGGCCCGAGACGAAGCCCGCCGACTGGCTCAAGGCTGAACTGCCCGGTGGCGGCACCATCGGCTACGACCCCTGGCTGCACACCGCAAAGGAGATCGGTGAGCTTGAAGCCGCGTTGAGCGGCAGCGCCATCGCGCTCCTGCCGGTCGCCAACCCCGTCGATGCGCTCTGGACCGACCGTCCGGCGCCACCGCTCGGCCCGGTCAGCGTGCAGCCCGACGGCTTTGCGGGTG
>JBGSNN010000035.1:0-2543 GCA_041739655.1 Albidovulum sp.
CTGCTCGCTCGCGAGGTCTATGACCGCGTCGTGGCGGCGCGCGGGCCGGCGGTGGCGGCGCTGGTGACCGGCGAGGAGCGGATCGTCGGCGAACGCGCGCAGTACTGGATCTGCACGGTCGAGGCGATGCCGACCGACATCGGCTGCGACTTTCTGGCCGTGGATGAAATCCAGCTCTGCGCCGATCCTGAGCGCGGCCATGTCTTCACCGACCGTCTCCTGAACGCGCGCGGACTGCACGAGACGCTGTTTCTTGGCTCCGACACGATGCGCGGCGCCATCGCGGCGCTGGTCCCGCGGGTGCAGTTCATGAAGCGCGAGCGGTTTTCCGAACTGACCTACGCAGGTTCGAAAAAGCTTAGCCGGATGCCTGCGCGCAGCGCAATCGTCGGGTTTTCTGTTGAAAATGTGTATGCGATTGCAGAACTGATCCGGCGTCAGAGGGGCGGCGCGGCGGTTGTCATGGGCGCGCTGAGCCCGCGCACCCGCAACGCCCAGGTCGCGATGTACCAGAATGGCGATGTCGATTTCCTTGTCGCCACCGATGCCATCGGCATGGGGCTGAATCTCGACATCGGCCATGTCGGCTTTTCCGCCACGGCGAAGTTCGACGGCGCGCGGATGCGGCCGCTCTTCCCGCATGAACTGGCACAGATCGCCGGGCGGGCCGGCCGTCACACGACCTCGGGCACCTTCGGTGTGACGGGCGAGGCGGGCGCGCTTCAGCCCGAGGTGATCGACGCGATCGAGAACCACCGGTTCAGCCCGATCCAGCGGCTGAATTGGCGCTCGGGCGATCTCGACTTCGGCACCATCGACCGGCTCATCGCCTCGCTCGAAGTCCCGCCCAGGGACGAGTGGCTCCAGCGCGGGCGCGAGGCGGACGATCTGCGCGGCCTGAAGATGCTGGCCGATCTGCCCGCGATCCGCGACCGCGCCCGGCATCCGCGCGATATCCGGCTGCTCTGGGATGTCTGCCGGATTCCGGACTTCCAGGGCATTTCGGCGCAGGAACATGCCAACCTCCTGCAACGCATCCTCGGCTTCCTGCAGGACCCCGGCCATGTACCCGACGACTGGCTCGCGGCGCAGATCCGGCTGATCGACAAGCCCTTTGGCGATATCGACTCATTGTCGAAACGGCTGGCCTATATCCGCACATGGACCTATGTCGCGCAGCGTTCCGGCTGGGTCGCCGATGAAAGTCATTGGCGCGACGAGACGCGCGCTGTAGAAGACCGTCTGTCAGATGCCCTGCACAGCGCGCTGACGCAGAGATTTGTGGACCGGCGGACATCCGTTCTGCTTCGCCGGCTCAAGCAGAAGGAGGGCCTCGTGGCCGCGGTGAACGACAAGGGCGAAGTGACGGTCGAGGGCGAATTCGTCGGCCGTCTTGAGGGGTTCCGCTTCCAGCAGGACGCATCCGCCACGCCCGATGAGGCGAAGACGCTGAAACAGGCGGCCTATGAGGCGTTGAAGCCGGAGTTCCATCTGCGCGCCGACCGCTTCTACAACGCGCCGGATACCGAGCTTGATTTCACCGAACAGGGCGGCCTCATGTGGGGCAGCTTTGCTGTCGGCAAGCTGGTCAAGGGGGCCGAGGCGCTCAAGCCGCAGGTCGAGGCCTTCGTCGATGAAGAGGCCGGATTCGACGTCGCCGAAAAGGTCCGCCGCCGCCTGCAGCACTTCATCGACCGCAAGGTTGCGACGCTGTTCGAGCCGCTGCTGACCCTCGGCCGGGATGAGGCGCTGACCGGCCTCGCCCGCGGCTTCGCCTTCCGTCTGGCCGAAGCGATGGGGGTGCTGCCGCGCGACGGTGTCGCCGATGAGGTCAAGGCGCTCGACCAGGACATGCGCGGCGCGCTGCGCAAGCATGGCGTGCGCTTCGGCCAGTACACGATCTTCCAGCCGCTTCTGCTGAAACCGGCGCCGACGCGGCTGCGTCTGGTGCTCTGGTCGCTCTACGCCGGGCTGGACGAGTTTCCGGAAAGCCCGCCGCCGGGTCTGGTCACCGTGCCCAACCTGCCGGACGTGCCGAAAGGCTACTATACGCTTTCGGGCTATCACCCGTCGGGCGCGCGCGCGATCCGCATCGACATGCTCGAACGGCTCGCCGATATCCTGCGCACCAAGGACAGTCGGGCCGGGTTCGAGGCGACGCCCGACATGCTGTCGATCACCGGGATGACGCTGGAACAATTCGCCGATCTGATGGCCGGCCTTGGCTACAAGGGCGAACAGGCCACGCGCGAGAAGGTGCGGGCCGAGCCTGTCGCCAAGCCGCTGGCCGAAGGCGAGGTGGTCAACCCGATCACCGAGGATGAAGCCGCGATCCAGACCGTGACCGAGACCGAGGTGTTCTATACCTTCACCTGGGCGCCGAAGCCGCGCGCCCCGCGTGGCGAGCGGCCCGGTCTCGGCTTCGCCATCGCCCACCACGCAGGCGACGATCAGGTCGGGATTGTCGAGGCAGGCGCCAAAAGCGTGCGACAGGCTGTAACCGAGTTCGCCGCCCTCGTGGATGGAGCCCGGTGTCTCCGGTG
>JBGSNN010000049.1:0-1852 GCA_041739655.1 Albidovulum sp.
ACGACGATGAGGCCGATGGGCCGCCCGCGCTGGCCGCGCGGGTCAGTGCCGTCGGGCGCCGCCTGCTTGGCCACAAGCGATTCGAGGCGCTGGTGGCCTTCGCAAGGTCCAAACTCCGGAAGGGCGGACGGCTCTACCCGAACCACCACCTCTTCGAGGAATACATGGGCCGGGGCCGCTGCCGCATCGACCGGGCGCGGGACCGGCTGGGCTATGCACCCACCTACGATCTGCAGCATGGGCTTGAGGCGACCGCCGATCACCTCAGGGCGATGAAGCGTTAGCCGCGCCCGCTCAGCCGGTAGTAGGTATCCTCGAACTGGCGGTGCACCCAGTCCGGGTCGAACCGGTCGAGCCGCGATTTCTGCAGCGCCGCCACGGCCATCCCCTGACGCAGCGCCTCGTCCGACAGGATCCGCGTGACCGCTCGCGCGATCGCCTCGACATCGCCGATCGGCACCACCGCGCCAACCGCGTCGTCGATCAGCTCGACCACGCCCGAACAGGCAGTGGCGACCGCCGGAAGACCGGCTTGAAACGCCTCGACAATGGTGAAGGGCAATGCCTCCCAGCGCGAGGTCAGCAGGAACAGGTCAGAGGCGCGCAGAAAGAGGTGCGGGCGGCTGACGCGACCAAGGAAGTTGAGGTGCCTGTCCACCCCCTTCTCGGCGGCCAGGGCCTTCAGCTTCGCCTCGTCGAGGCCGTCGCCGGCCACGATGAACCGCCAGCCCGGATGGGCCGGGATCATCCGTGCGATGGCGTCGATCAGGACGTCGATGCCCTTCTGGTGTTCGAGCCGCGCCACCGTGATGATGAGCCGGTCGCCATCACCCAGCAGGGTCGCGCGCAGCGCCGCCACCTCCATCGCGCTGTCTTCGGGGGGGGGCGCCACGCCAAGCCCGAGCACCCTGAGCTTCGCCTTCGGCACGCCGCCGATCGTTTCCAGATCCGCGGCCGACCGGTGCGACGGCGTGATGACAAGATCGGCCTTCGCGGCGATCCTGCCGAACGAGGCGATCCGCGCCGGCTCGGAGCCGTGATAGGTCACGGCCAGAGGCACGCCGAGCCCGATGCGGGCAAGATTCGCGACCAGCGCCGGGGCAGATTCGTGGGCATGGATCAGATCCACCGGATTGGCCTTCAGCCAGCGCCGCAACGCCCAGGCCGACCGCGCCACCGCCAGCAGGCGCATCGGCACCGCGCCACCCTCGCCCGAGACGAGTTTCGTCGGCAGGGCGAGAAAGTCCGCCTCCGTCTCGGGCCCGGCCCAGGCGGCGGGGGTTCCGCCCAGCGTGATCCGGTGCCCCTGGCCGCGCATCCAGTCGCGCAGGCCAAGCACATGGCGCGTGATGCCGCCGACACCGAACTGGGTCTGCATTTCAAGCACATGAAGCCGCCCGCGGCCGGAAGTGTCTTTCGCCATCTCGACATGCCCGTCCTGAAAATCCGTCCCCGTCATAGCGCAAGCCGCAACCGAAGGCACGTCATCAGGGCAATGCCCCGGCGACCGGCGACGATCCGGAAACGACGTGACGGTTTTGCCACCTTTGGGCCGGCTCCTGCAAGTCGCCGGGGCACCTCTGCGTCAAGCCGCGTGACCTCACCGGGCGCGGCCGCTAGGAAGGGGCAAACGCAAAGAGGGACCATGCTCCACGTCGCCATAGATGCCCTCGGCTGGGACAACGAGCGCGGTTTCGGGCGCTTCACCCGCAGCCTCGTCGCCGCCCTTGCGGCGCGCGATCAGGGCTTTCGCTACACGCTTCTCTGCGACCGGCCGCCCGAGCGCGCCGTCCCGGACGGCGTCACGGTCGTCATCGCAGGAGCGCAGACGGGCATGGCCGCCGCCGCCTCG
>JBGSNN010000194.1:0-5721 GCA_041739655.1 Albidovulum sp.
CCTCGGGCACCGTGAACGCCCGCGCCAGAAGCTGTGCGGCGATCTGCGCCGCAGCCACCGGCCCGCCACCGATCTCGACATCGACCAGGTCCGCGGCCCGCCCCTTCCAGCCGCCGCCGCGCAAGCCCGCGACGATCAGCAGCAGAACGTCGCGCGTCGAAAAGTGCCCCGCCTCGAAGCGTTCGACCAGTTCGACCAGCGTCCCGGTGCCAAGCTCCGCCTCCAGTTCCGCCAGCGCGCCAAGCGTCAGCTTCGCCACATGTGCAGCACCATTCAACGTGACACTGACCTCGCCTGCCCAGGGGTTCGCCATCAGATCGCCGTGAAGCTGAGGGCGCCCGCCGATGCCAGCGACAGCTCATAGGTCGCCTCGCCGTTGTAGCTGCCCGCATATTCGATCGCGGTGATCTGAAACGGCCCCTCGACGATGCCGAAGTCGGGAATGATCACCTGGAACTGCTCGACCGTCCCGGCAAAGAAGATCTGCCGCGCGCGGTCATCGGTCGCACTGTCCACGAAGACGCCGGACCCCGAGACTGCGGCCGAGCGCACGCCGGCTCCGCCGAGAAGTTCGCGCCAGCCACCCTGGCTTTCCAGGCTCGTGACATCCACTGTCTCGGCGTTGAAACTGATCCGCGTGGCACGCAGCCCCGCGATCGTGGTGAATTGCCCGCCCCCGGTGAGGTCGAGCTTGACAAGAAGATCCTTGCCGTTCTGGGCAGCCATGAGACTTCTCCGATTTGTGAAATCAGCTGGCGGACATCAGGATGAAAGCCACCAAAATTGTGCGAATATTGAAAGATCTGACAGTCGCCTCAGTCTTCCACCCGGGCCCGGAAGGTCAGGTCGATCCGGCGGACATCCGCCTTCTCGACCCGCCGCGCCCGCGCCGACAGGAACCAGAGCCCCACGACCCGCCCGCGCGTCAGTGGCATCGGCGTACCCGTCAGGGCATCCGAAACCGCCGCCGCAACCGTCTTTGCGCCCTGAAACCCCGCCTGATCGGTGACGACCGAGACGGTGAAGTCATGCACCGCCCCACGCCCGATCTGGTCAGAGGCGTCCCGCACATCCTCGGGGCCGATCGACACATAGGTTCCGGTCACCGTTCCGGGCGGAATGGAATCGTGGATCGCCCCCGACACCAGCGCAGTCAACGCGCCATCCGCGATCAGCCGCTGATAGATCGCAGTCTGAAGCGCCGCACCAACTCCGTAGCTCATGCCAGCACCTCCTCTTGCGCAAAGCAGGTCAGGTACTGCCCGCGCGCATCGGCCTCGGTGACCGCCGTGATCCGGAAGATCCGCGCGCCATCGCGAAACCGCTGCTCCGGCTTCGGGCGTGACGGTGCGCCCTGCGGTGCCCCGCGCACCGTGATCCGGCAGGTCACCGAGGACAGCGTCGCGAACTCACCGGCCCGCTCGCGCCCGTTGCCGGGATCGACCGCAGCCCAGAGCGCGCCGATCGCGGTCCAGACGACCGCTAAGCCCCCGGCCCCGTCGGCCTGACGCTGCGCCTCCTCAAGGACCAGCTTGCGATTGAGCCTCGGCGCCATCATGTCGCCCTCCCGCCAAGGACCCGCACCGTCCGCCAGCGCTCGATCAGCGCGGTCACACCGAACGGCATCGCCGCCGCATCCGACCGCTCATGCCGATTCTCGTGGTAGCCTGCGGCAAGCAGGAACACCGCCTGCCCGAGGTCTGCCGGGACAGCGCTCCACCCCGGCCCAAAGCCCGCGTTGAACAGGATCTCGATGCGCCCGCCCGGTGGCACGCCTGGCAGGACCGAGCCTGCCGCGACAAGCCTCGGCCGGTGGGTATCCGCGATCAGCCGGTATGACGCCGGGTCGATCACCTCGGCGACATTGTCCCGGTCATAGATCGTGATCGACGCGACCGCGCTGACCGGCGCCACCGGCAAGGCCTGACTGTCCGGCCAGCGCCAACAGTCCAGGGACAGGACAAAATCCCGCGCGATCAGCGCCTTGCCGATCCGCCCCTCGATCGCCGCAATCGCGGCACGCAGATAGCTTTCGGCCAACGCATCCTGGGACCCGTCATCGGCGAAGCCGGTGCCAAGCCTGAGATGGTCCTTGAACTCCGCCACCGGCAGCGCCGCCTGGGGCACCGCGGTCACTTCGCTTAGCATCATGGAAATCTCCGATAGTCACGCCCCTCTCCCTTTCGGGGAACGGGCGCGGGCCAACCCGCATTGCTCGGACGGAGGGAGCAGCTAGACAACACGGGGGGAACAAGGCGACCCGCGCCCGCACGGCCGGGGTCCGAAGCCCCCGGCCGATCCGCACCCCTTACGAGAGGGCGAACTTCAGCAGCTTGATCGCGGCAAAGTCGCTCACGTCTCCGCCGACCCGCTTGGAGGCATAGAAGAGGACATGCGGCTTGGCCGAGAACGGATCGCGCAGAACCCGCATGTCGGGCCGTTCGGCGATCGTGTAGCCGTTGTGGAAATCGCCGAAGGCAATGGCATAGGCATTCGAGGCGATGTCGGGCATATCCTCGGCGATCAGCACCGCATAGCCCATCAGCCGCGCCGGCTCGCCGGCGGCAAGGCCGTCGGACCACAGGAAGCGGCCGTCGGCATCCTTCATCTTCCTGACCGCACCCGCGGTCTTGGAATTCATCACGAAGGTCGCATTGGCGCGATATTCCGCGTCGAGCGCATAGACGAGGTCGATGATCGAATCCGAGGCATTGGTGGCTGAGAAATCGCCATCCGCGCCGGTCGGCACATAGCCGAGTGCGCCCCAGGCCCAGAGGATGTTGTCCACCGTCGCGTGGGTCAGGAAACCCTTCGGCTTGTCGATCCCGTCGCCCGCAACAAAGGCCTGCGCTTCGGCACGGGCGAACTTGTCGGCGATCCGCTCGGCAAGCCAGCCCTCAACATCGAAGGCGCTGTCGTCAAGCAGCCGCTGGCTTGCCTTCGGCATCGCCGCAAGCTCATGGAGCGGGATCGAGATTCGGTCGATCTGCGGCGTGCCGGTCTCGCTCAGCGACGCGGTTTCCGTCGCCCAGCCGGAGCCGAGATCGGTGTGATCGACCAGCACATCGAACGATGTCGCCTCGACCGTGACGACATTGGCGATCGCGCGGACCGAAGCAGTCGATTTCAACACACCGCGGATCCGGTCCGAGGTTTCGGGGTCGACGAGGAACCCGCCATCCGCATTGACCTGGGTGTTCAGCGCCTTGCCCTCAAGGACAAGTCCGCGCAATCCGTCGTCATCGCCGGACCGTAGATAGGCGCCAAAGGCCTTCTTGTGCGGCACGTCATGGTCAACGGCGGTGGACAGCACCGGGCGCCCGGCAGTCAGTGATTTGCGATCCAGCATGGTCAGTCGCTTTTCCTGTTGTTGCAGATTCGATATCATCTCGTCCTGAAAGCCCTTGAACTCGCTCAGGAAACCCTGAAGAGCGGACTTCACCTCCTCGGCCGGAGCGTCGGACACGCCTTCCCCGGCCCGAGACTTCGTCTCGGTCGTCTTCATACCCATCACCTCACGTCAGGGGTTGCGTCGGGCGGGCCTCAGCGCCCCGCCAATGTCCGGCGCGCCTCCTCGAAAAGCGCCGCCAGCTCGCGCAGGGCGGCGGCTTCGGGGCTGTCGCCCTTGGCCGCAACCCGTGCCTCGGGGAGCATCGGAAAGGTCACGAGCGACACTTCCCAAAGCTCCACCTCACGAAGAAGCCGCTGCCCCTTCGCGTCCTTTTCCGCCGTCACCGTGCGGTAGCCGATGGAAAGCCCGTCGATGGCCCCGGCCGCGATCAACGCCACGGCCTCGCGGCCCTTCTCGACCTCGGTCAAAATCCGGCCCCTGACTCGCAGGCCGCGACCGTCCTCGGCGATCTCGTCCCAGACCCCGATCGGCTGGGCCGCGTCATGCTGCCAAAGCATCCGCACCGCGCCCTTGCCGGTCCCGAGCCGGGCGAGCGATTTGCGGTAGGCTCCCGCCATCACCACGTCGCCGCCCTGATCGGTCACACCGAACACCGAGGCATAGCCCTCGATCCGGCAGCCGTCGCTCAGCGTGATATCCTCTCCCAGCCGGCAGAACTTTGTCTCCAGCCCGTATGCGTTGATGCTCATGTGGCTCTTCCTATTTCGGCCCGAATTCGATCAGCGATTGCACTGCCTGGCTCAGGATGACGCCGACCACGCCGAAGACCGTCATCCAAAGTCGCCTTTCCACCCCGCCGACCATGGCCTCGATCCGCTCAAGCCGCTTTTCCACGGTCTCGAACTGCAGCGTCATGATCTTGTCGGTGGCATCGAAGCGATGCTCATGCGCGCATTGGAACGGCTCCTTGAGGTAGCGTGACCCGGCTCCGGCCATGCTCATTCCCCGTCGGCCAGCCGCGGCAGCCCGAGGATGCTGCGCTTTTCCGCATCCGTCAGAAAGCTCGCCGCGCCGACGCGCTTCCACTGCTGGTCACGCTCCGCCGCAAGGGCCGGCACCTGGTCAAGATCGGGCTTAAGCTCGATCTCGGCGCCGGCATGGGTCGACAGCCAGGCGCCGATCGCCGCCGTCACCCGCGTCGCCAGCGGCAGCACCGTCAGCCGGTAGAACGCACGGTTCGCCTCCTGATAATTGGCATAAGTGGCGTCGCCCGGAATCCCGAGCAGCATCGGTGGCACCCCGAAGGCCACCGCAATCTCCCGCGCCGCCGCCTCCTTGGTCTTCTGGAACTCCATGTCCGAGGGCGAGAACCCCATCGGCTTCCAGTCGAGCCCGCCTTCCAGCAGCATCGGCCGGCCGGCATTGCGCGCGCCCTGATGATGCATCTCCATCTCCTGGACGAGCCGGTCATACTGATCCGGCGCGAGCGCACCCTGCCCGTCGGTCCCCTTGTAGATGATCGCGCCGGACGGCCGCGCCGCATTGTCGAGCAACGCCTTCGACCAAGACGATGCCGAATTGTGCACATCGACCGCCACCGCCGCCGCCTGCATCGGGCTGAGCCCGTAATGGTCGTCCTGCGGATGAAAGCTCTTGATGTGGCAGATCGGATCGACCGGACCCGTCATGTCGAAGCGATGCCTGCGCCCGCCGACCGTATAATCATAGGCCACCGGCCAACCATCCGCCCCCGGCACCAGCGACATCCGGTCCGCCCGCAACACATGCAACTCCTGCGGCAGGCCCGCACCCCCGACGGCCTCGACATAGCCATTCCCGCTCAGCAGGATCTGACCATAAAGCGCCTCGAAGAGCTCGGCCCGGCCCTGGCCGGGGTTGGGCCGCCGCATCAACTCGACCACCGGATGCACGTCATAGCGCCGCTCACCGTCCTGACAGACCAGCGGCAGCGCCGCCGCCGCCTCGGCGATCATCTTGACCGAGCGGAACCCGACCGGATTGCCGGTGAATCCGGTCTTGGTCAGGCTCACCGTATCGCGCGGGCTCCAGGCGACGCGGCCCGACGATCCCCAGGCGATCACCCGCCCCGTAGCCGAGGCCTTCTGCTCCGGCGCCGTGCCCGTGGCGCGCCGAAAGATGTTCCATGCCATCCGATTTCTCCTCATCCAGCCACGACGGGGGCGCCCGAAGCCGCCCATCCTTCATCTTGCTCAAAATACCTGATGGTGGGTGATGAGGGATTTGAACCCTGCATTATCTTAATAACTTCAACATATTACCGGTAGATTTGTAACCATGTAACCGACCGGGAAATGGTCCTACTTTCACGTGGAAAGAGGCCCAGTCAG
>JBGSNN010000082.1:0-2787 GCA_041739655.1 Albidovulum sp.
GATCCAGCGGTTCAGCGTCTCCGTCGCCGCCGCCGGGTCGAAGCCCTCGACCGGCCGGCAGTCGTAATGCTCGCCGAAGCGGGCCGCGTTCCAGAGCTTGGTCGCGAAGTTGCGGTAGCCCTCGACGCGGCTCACGTCGAGCTTGAGGTCGCGGCCCATGGCGGCCATCGCGGTCAGCGTCATCCGCACCGCATCGGCGCCGTATCGGTCGATCAACGTCAGCGGGTCGATGATGTTGCCGAGCGACTTCGACATCTTGCGGCCCTTGTCGTCGCGGACGAGGGCGTGGATGTAGACCGTGCGGAACGGCACTTCGTCCATGAAGTGAAGGCCGGTCATCATCATCCGGGCGACCCAGAAGAAGATGATGTCGAAGCCGGTCGAGAGCACGGCGCCCGGGTAGTAGCGGCGCAGTTCGGGTGTTTCGTCGGGCCAGCCGAGAGTCGAGAACGGCCAGAGGGCGGAGGAGAACCAGGTGTCGAGCACGTCGGGGTCGCGGTAGATCGCATAGCGTCTCTTTTTTCCGACTTCCTGCACGGTCAAAGCCGGCAAGGTGGCTGCCGACAGATCACCTTTATCTCGGAGCCGCTCCTCCATAATGTATGCATGCGCCTCGGAAACATAAGCTTCAGCTTCAGGGCCATAATAAAGGTTAGCCAGTCTTAGCGCTTCTTGTTCGTTCGTTGCGCAAAAAGGTCTCTGAAAGGAACCAGTCTCGCGATCACGTGTGTAATGCTGTTTGGTCTCATCAACGACTGGCCCGTACCACACCGGAATCTGATGCCCCCACCACAACTGGCGGCTCACGCACCAGGGCTCGATGTTGTCGAGCCACTGGAAATAGGTCTTGGACCAGTTCTCCGGCGCAAACTTCGTCCGCCCGTCCTCCACCGCCTTGCGCGCCTCCACGGCGAGCTTCGCGGCGTCGACGAACCACTGGTCGGTCAGCATCGGCTCGATGACGGTCTTGGAGCGGTCGCCATGCGGCTGCATCATCTTGTTCTGCTCGACCAAGGGAATGCGTTCGAGGTGTTCGGCGCCGGTTTCCGGGTCGATGGACTTTTGCAGCACCGTGACGGCGAGGCCTTCGGCGGTGATCTCTTCGATCACGCGGGTCCGCGCCGCGGAGCGGTCGAGGCCGCGCAAGTCGTCGGGGACGAGGTTGATCGCGTCCACCTCGGCCTCGGTCAGGCTGCGCTCGCCCCGAGCCACGGCCATGGCGATGGCGGCGGCCTCGGCATAGGGGGCGCCGTCGGCCCGCATGTGGGCGCGGGTGTCCATGAGGCGATAGCAGGGGATGCCCGCGCGCTTGGCGACGCCATAGTCGTTGAAGTCATGCGCGCCGGTGATCTTGACGGCACCCGAGCCGAAACTCGGGTCAGGGTATTCGTCGGTAATGATCGGGATCAGGCGGCGGTGTTCCTTCGGGCCGACCGGTATTTCGCAGAGTTTCCCGACGATTGGCGCATAACGCTCATCGGATGGATGAACCGCAACGGCGCCGTCGCCGAGCATGGTTTCGGGGCGCGTCGTCGCGATGGCGATGTAGTGGCGTTCCTCTTCGAGGGTCACGCGGCCTTCGGCGTCCTTCTCGCGGTAGATGTAGGTCTCGCCGCCCGCGAGCGGATACTTGAAGTGCCACATCTTGCCCGCGACCTCGATCTGCTCGACTTCAAGGTCGGAGATTGCAGTTTCGAAATGCGGGTCCCAGTTGACGAGGCGTTTGCCCCGGTAAATGTGGCCTTTGTGATAGAGATCGACAAAGACCTTGATCACGGCATCGTGGAAGTTGCCCTCTTCGCCCGCGGGCGCGTTCGGGGCGCCGGACATGGTGAAGGCGTTGCGCGACCAGTCGCAGGAGGCGCCGAGGCGTTTGAGCTGGTCGATGATCGTGTTGCCGGAGGTCCGCTTCTGTTGCCAGACAAGGGCGGTGAAGTCGGCGCGGCTCATGTCGGTGCGGCGGCGATTGGCCTTGGCCAGTTCACGTTCGACGACCATCTGGGTCGCGATGCCGGCATGGTCCTGGCCCGGCTGCCAGAGCGTGTCGTGCCCCCGCATCCGGTGCCAGCGCACGAGGATGTCCTGGAGCGTGTTGTTGAAGGCGTGGCCCATGTGCAAGGAGCCCGTCACGTTCGGCGGCGGGATCATGATCGAGAAGGTCGGGGCGCCCGGTTTCCCATTGGCACCGGCCTTGAAGGCGCCAGCCTGTTCCCAGGCGGCGTAGAGGCGCTGTTCAGCCTCGGCGGCGTTGAAGGTCTTTTCCATGATCTCGTCCCGTCTCTGGTCGGGTTTCCCTTAGCGAATGGGCGCGGCGAGGGGAAGGGGCGGGTGCCGCGCCCCCGGATTGTCGCGGACGGGAGGCGGGTCTAGAAGAGGCCATGCGGCTTTTCCTCTTGACCCTGCTGACCATGGTCGCCTTCGCGGCCAATTCGGTGCTGAACCGGGCCGCGGTCGGGCCGGGGCTGATCGGGCCGCTGGGCTTTGCGGTGGTGCGGCTTTCGGCAGGGGCGGCGATGCTCGGCCTCATGCTTGTGGTCCGGCAGGCGCGGGGCCGGGTGGCCTGGGCCGGGTGGCGGGGGCGCGTGGCCGGGGCGCTGTCGCTGATCGTCTATCTGTTCGGCTTCTCGCTGGCCTATGGCGCGCTCGATGCCGGGGCGGGGGCGCTGATCCTGTTCGGGATGGTGCAGATCACCATGTTCGCGGGGGCGCTGGTGGCGCGCGAGGCGGTGCCGGTGCGGCGCTGGCTCGGTGCGGGGCTGGCCTTCGCGGGGCTCCTCTACCTTCTGG
>JBGSNN010000109.1:0-3306 GCA_041739655.1 Albidovulum sp.
AGGAGGCGGATCTGGCGGCACGGCTGCGCCAGCGGGCAGACCTCCTCGAGGCCCGCCTCGTCGATCCGCTCTGGCGCGCCTTCGCCGCCCGCGCGCTGCAGGTCGCGGCCTAGAGAGGCAGAGGAGGGCAGGGGGCTTTGCGAGCTTTGCGGGGTGAAAGAAAGCGCCCCGCAGGCTCCGACCCTTTCCCCTTTCCGGAGATCCTCCATGACCCAAGCTAACCCCACCCTCGCGGCTCCGATGCCACCCGTCGCCGTCGATTTCGCATCCATCTTCGCCGCCCAGGCCGAGCGCGCGGCGCGCAGGGACGCCTTGCGTCCCGGCAACAAGGAGCGCCTCTTTGACGGTCTCACCGCCGCCGGCATCACCCATGTCACCGTGACCTTTGACGGTGCCGGTGACAGCGGCCAGATCGAAAGCATCGCCGCCTGGGCGGGCGAGACGGCGGTCGAGTTCCCTGCTGTCGAAATCCCCTACGCCGCGCTGACCTGGGACAAGCCCGAGGTCGAGATGCGGAGCCTGCCGCTCGCCGATGTCGTCGAGCTGCTCGCCTACGACTTCCTCTCCGACACCCATGGCGGTTTGGAAAATAACGACGGCGCATGGGGCGAGTTCTGCTTCGATGCCGCGGCCCGCTGCATCCACCTCGAGTTCAACGAGCGATACACCTCGTCCGAACTCTTCACCCATGATTTCTGAGGGGGCGGCGATGGCACATCCCTATCACCACGCCCTGTCCTCGGTGAAGAAATGGGGCGGCACGGTCGACGATTTCATGGCGGTGCACGCCTGGTTCGACGCCAGCAAGGAGATCACTGCGGATTTTCGGCACCGGGCCTTGCGCCACCATGCCGAGGGCATCTTCATGGCCGAGACGATTTTCGGCCAGACCCTCACGCTCTCAACCGGACGCATCATCCCGACCCGCTGGGTCGGCGAGCAGCATGTGAAGGAGGACCTCGGTTTCATCCCGAGCTTTGCCGACTGGGTGAAGGCGATCCGGCCCGAGCCCTGGATGGGCCGGACCGAGCGGATCGAGGCGCAGGTCGATCCGCACATGGCCACGCATCTTCTCTCGCCTTCGGTCGAGGTCACCTGAGATGGATCCGTTCTATCCGCATCTCGGCCTTCACCTCGCCGCGAAGCCTCGCGATGTCGTCAAAGCGGCCGCGAAAGCAATGCACCCGTGGCTCCGCCGTGAGCGCAGCCTGCGGCTCGCTCGGCGGCGCTTCTACCGCGTCATGCTGAATGCCCATGAAGCTGCGCAGGACCAGGCCAAGCTCGCCGCGCCCTGAGCGGCACAGCCCGCCCCAACCCTGCCCATCCCAACCACATCCACCCGGCCCGTGGCCGGGTGGTTTCACTCATGGAGATACCCATGGCGGATTACTTCACCCATTTTTCCTGCCTGATCGATGTCGGCACTTCCGACAAGGCCGCCCGCGCGCTCGCGCTGTTTCAGGACCTGCGCGCCGCGGATCACGACGTCGCTGACCCGGCGGTCTCGGGCTTCGATCTCGTGCGCCAGGACGCGCCCGAGGGCGGCACCCTCTGGATCCATGACGACGAGTACGGCGATGTCGAGGCGGTCATCCGTTTCGTGCTGCGCCTCGCGGAAGACCTCGACCTGACCGGCCTCTGGGGTTTCCAATACGCCCTGACCTGCTCCCGTCCGCGCCTCGACGCCTTCGGCGGTGGCGCGCATGTCATCGATCTCGGCGCGCGCACATCCATCGGCTGGACCAGCACCCAAGAATGGCTCGCTGCCGCGCTAAACGGGGAGGACCCTCATGCCTGAAGTCATCTGCACGACGGTCTACCAGTTCCCCGAACTCTCAATTTCTGCCAAGGAGAAGGCCCGTAGCTGGTATCGCGAACTCGGACCTCATGACGAGTGGTGGGACGCGGTCTATGAGGATTTCGAACGCGTCTGCGAAATCCTCGGCATCCGCCTGAAGACCACGCCCGTCCGCCTGATGGGCGGCGGCACGCGGGCCAAGCCCTGCATCTGGTTCTCCGGCTTCTGGAGCCAGGGCGACGGGGCCTGCTTCGAGGGCTACCTCAGCCACGCCAAGGGCTCTGCCACACGCATCCGGGACTACGCCCCGACGGATCCGACGCTGCACGGCATCGCCGACCGACTGCAGGACATTCAGCGGCGGAACTTCTACCAGCTCGCCGCCGATGTCAGTCACCGAGGCCGCTACTACCACGAATACACCATGTCGGTGGACGTCACCCGGGACAGTCCGACCTGGCAACCGCCCACCGAGGACGCCGAGGAGATCGTGACCGAGGCGCTGCGCGACCTCGCCCGCTGGCTCTACCGCCAGCTTCAGGCCGAGTACGACCGCCTCACCTCGGATGAGGCCATCGAGGAGGGGATCATCGTCAACGAGTACACCTTCACCGAAGGCGGGCGGCGCTTTGGGTGAGGGCAGCGGTCAGGATCTCTTTCGTGATCATCTGCACGCGGGTCTGAAGTGCCTGAAATCCCTCTGACACCAGCAACTTCGCGGTGACCGAGTCAACGAGCCTTGGGCTCATCTTCTCGGTCGCCCGAAGCGCTTCCTGACAGGCGTCGGGAAACTGGGAACATGCTTCAATGACGTAATCGGCGCCCATTGCCTGGGCAACGGCAGCTATGTCGAACATGTCCCGGGGCTGTAGGTGGGAGCCGCGGAAGACCACCTTCTTCGCGAGGATTTCGGCGGGCGTCTCGAGCTTGACACTTCGTCCGCGGATTTCGGAAACGACGAATGGTTCCTCGGTGACCGGGTCACAGCAGATGAAGTCGATCTCGCCGACGCCGTCGAACACGATCTTCAACGCGCGTGTGCCATCCGTCTCGTAATCGCTTGGTGCGAGCGTCAGATCGTATCCTTGCGTCTCGGGATTCAGATAGGGCAGGTACTGTGCGTCGTCTATGAAGAGGTCGATGTCGTGGCTTTCGCGATGCTTGATTTGAAGCATGAGAGCCGTTCCTCCCCCAAAGCTCCAATTGTGCATGTCGATACCTTGGCCATTGGCTTGGTCAATGATCGCCATTGCCACGTCGAAAAGCTCGGGCCAGCGGCTTGGCTGTGGGGCGTTCATTCAGATCGCGAGCGGAAGCTTGTATCCGGCGAGATCGGAAAACTTCTTTGCAACTTCGGTGACGGCGTCCTTGCTGACACCCATCTCGTCGATAAACGACTGCTGCAGTTTGGGCGAGACTTCGGACAGGAAGGCGAACACGCTGCAATCGCAGGAGTCGGCGCTCTTGATGTCGGCAATCTTCTCGGCCAGCTGCGCAGCCGTCACCAC
>JBGSNN010000138.1:0-1765 GCA_041739655.1 Albidovulum sp.
CGAAGTCATTGCCGCGACGCTGGTCCTGAGCGCCATCGTGCTGACCCCGTCGCGCCGCCCGCCGGCCTCGCTCACCGCGACGGCCAGCCTTGAGCCGAAGCGCTGACCCTCAGGCCGGCAAGAAAAAACCGCCGCGCTCCGGGGTCGGAGGCGGCGGCAGGTGGCGATTTCCGAATTCCGGGCGCTTGGGCTTGGGGAAGCCACGAGTGACAGGGGACAGGCGCGAAACCGGCGGAGAACCGCGAGGCAGAAAGACGCAAATCTCAGACGAAGCTGGGCAGGTGCAGCGCCACGACCAGCATCGCGACAAGCGCGGCAACCCCGGCGGCATCGCGCGCCAGCGTGGCGCGGTTGCGCAGGATGACGGATCTGATTTCGCTGGCCATCTCGGCACCTCAAGCTGATCGCTTCGTTGCCACTTTGTTCTCATGTTGGCGACGATCTGTAAAGAACTTTTTAAGAACTTTTGAGAACAAATGGTGATTATAGGTCTAACCGACTGAAATCAGGCGGATCGCGCGGTCCTGCTCCATCAGCCAGAGAAGCACCCGCGCCGCCTTGCCGCGCGGACTGTCGAGCGCGGAATCCTCGGCCAGAAGCTTGCGCGCATCGGTCTGGGCGACGGCCATGAGGGCGGCTTGCCGTTCCAGATCGGCGATGCGGAATCGAGGCAGGCCGGATTGCGCGGTGCCGATCAGGTCCCCTGCCCCGCGGATGGCAAGGTCTTCCTCGGCGATGCGAAAGCCGTCCTCGGTCTCGCGCAGGATCTGCAATCGCCGCTCCGCGCTGTCGCTGAGCGGCGGCTGATACATCAGAAGGCAGGTCGATTCGGTGCTGCCGCGGCCGACCCTGCCGCGAAGCTGGTGCAACTGGGCAAGGCCGAAGATCTCGGCCCGCTCGATCACCATGATCGAGGCGTTGGGGATGTTCACCCCGACCTCGATCACCGTCGTCGCGACCAGAACCTTGGTCCGGCCAGCGGCGAAATCGGCCATGGCGGCATCCTTCTCGGCCGGCGGCATCTGGCCGTGGACAAGGCTGACGACACCTTCGCCCAAGGCCACGCGCAGCGCGCGGAAGCGTTCTTCCGCCGCCGTCAGGTCCACCAGCTCGCTTTCCTCGACCAACGGGCAGACCCAATAGGCCTGCCGCCCCTCGGCCACCGCCTGCCGCAGATGGCCGACGACCTCATCATAGCGGCCTGCCGAGATCAGCGCGGTCCTGACCGGCATCCGCCCGGCGGGCTTCTCGTCGAGGACCGACACATCCATGTCGCCGTATTGCGCGAGGCTGAGCGAGCGCGGGATCGGCGTCGCCGTCATCACCAGCACGTCCGCAGCCCCGCCCTTGGCGCCAAGCTCCATCCGTTGCGCCACCCCGAAGCGGTGCTGTTCATCGACGATGGCAAGGCGGAGGTCACGGAACACCACGTCCTTCTGAAAGACCGCATGGGTACCGACGAGGATGTGGATCGCGCCCGTCGCCAGCGCCTTCAGCTTGGCCGCGCGGTCAGCACCGCGGTCGCGGCCGGTCAACAGGTCCAGAACCACGCCCGCCTCCTCGGCCAGTGGCCGCAGGCTGTCGAGATGCTGACGCGCGAGGATCTCGGTCGGCGCCATCATCACGCCCTGGCCGCCCGCCTCGACCGCAACGAGAAGCGCCATGAAGGCCACCAGCGTCTTGCCGGCGCCGACATCGCCCTGCAACAGCCGGCTCATCCGGCGGTCCGAGGCCATGTCGCCCGCGATCTCGGCGATCGCGCGGA
>JBGSNN010000205.1:0-10389 GCA_041739655.1 Albidovulum sp.
CCGTCGGCAACGGCACCGCGACGGCCCTGGCGCGTGCGCCCGAGGTCGCCCTTGCCCGCTACGCAAGCTTTCCGGCGGTGCTGGAACTGATCCGCTCAAACCGCGATGTCAAACTGCTGCTGGACGTGGAAAACCACGTCCGCCTTGTCCACTATGCGCCGGGCCGGATCGAGTTCGAACCCGCTGGCGAAGCGCCGCGTGACCTCGCCGCGACGCTTGCACAGAAGCTGCAAAGCTGGACCGGCGTCCGCTGGGGCGTGTCGGTGGTCGCCTCGGGCGGCGCGGCGACCATCGCCGAGACGCGCGACGCGGCAGCGACGGCGGCAAAAGGAAAGGCGCGCGAAAATCCGCTTGTCCAGGCGGTCCTCGCGGCCTTTCCTGACGCGAAGATCATCGCCGTCCGGACGCCCGAAGAGGCCAGGACCCAGGCAACGGCAGAGGCCTTGCCAGATGTCGAGGGCGACGACGAATGGGACCCGTTCGAGGAAAACTGAGGAGAGCAAGATGCTGAAGGGTTTGGGAAATCTGGGCGGACTTGGCGACATGGCCAAGATGATGAAGGCCGCGCAAGAGATGCAGGGCAAGATGGCGGAGCTTCAGGAAAGCTTCCATACGATCAATGTCGTGGGCGAATCCGGCGCCGGTCTGGTGAACGCCACCTGCACCGCGGCGGGCGACCTGAAGGCGCTCCACATCGACCCGTCGATCTTCGATCCGACGCAGAAGGACGTCGTCGAGGACCTGATCGTCGCCGCGATCAAGGACGCGCAGAAGAAGGCTGCCGACCGCAAGCAGGCGGAGATGAAGCGGCTTTACGAAAGCCTCGGCCTGCCGCCCGACATGAAGCTGCCGATCTGAGGGCGCCTTGTCGGACGCAACCCGCGATATCGAGGCGCTGATCGCGCTGATGTCCCGCCTGCCGGGACTTGGCCCGCGTTCGGCGCGCCGGGCGGTGCTGCATCTGTTGAAAAAACGGGCGCAGGTGATGGCGCCGCTGGCCCGGACCATGGCCGAAGTCGCCGTCAGCGCGCGGGAATGTGTCTCTTGCGGCAATATCGGAACGGCGGATGTCTGCGACATCTGCCGCGACGACCGGCGCGCGACGGGCGAGATCTGCGTTGTCGAGGATATCTCCGACCTCTGGGCGATGGAGCGTGGTCAGAACTACAAGGGCCGCTATCATGTCCTGGGTGGCACGCTTTCGGCGCTCGATGCGGTCGGGCCCGAGGATCTGCAGATTCCGAAACTGATAGCGCGGGTCAGGGACGAGCGGATTGCAGAGGTGATCCTCGCGCTGAATGCCACCGTGGACGGTCTCACCACGGCGCATTACATCGCCGACGCTCTGGAGGGGACGGGCGTCCAGGTGACATCGCTCGCCCAGGGCGTGCCGATCGGCGGAGAGCTGGACTATCTCGACGACGGCACGATCCAGGCGGCGTTGCGGGCACGAAAGGCGATCTGAGACCGGCTTAGAAACGGAAGCCGAAGCGCGCGATCTCGGGCGCGAAATGCGTGGCGATGAAAGCCTGGGTCTGGTCATCGTAGTAGTCGCGGTAATTCCCGTGGGCGGAGGTGTTCTTCTGGGGAACGCCGCGCCGCGGCAGCAGTCGATCTCGCCAACGGTTGGGCAGCGTGACCCGCCCGAGGATCACCCTCATGTCATCAGCGATGCTGTCGGTCCGGCCGATATGGTCGCAACCCTCGAGCCAGAACATCTGGCTGCGGCGCTGATAGGGCGGCAGGCGGCCGTCAGTATTCCACAGACCATCATGGCCGAGATAGAAACTGCCTTCGAGCAGCCAGCGCCGGAATCCCATCTCGATCGCCTGCCGGCGCTGTTCGGCATCGTCGCGGCGACGCGGCGGTTTGGTGCAGATGAAGGTGTAGCTCGAGACCATCCGGTCCCAGGGGTGGCGCACGAAACCGAAGGAAAACTTGCCGTCATGCGGCCCGTCGAAGAAATGGAACCGCGGGGCATGCCCCGGGACGCCCCTCGTCGCGCCGCCCAAAAGCTGGGTCACCGACTTTCCTGCGCATTTGGGCACATGGATGAAAAGGAAGTTGGTGCCGACAACGGTCATGTCAGCCTTCCCGCCGGTCAGCGCGCGCGGCCGTCCTCATCCTCGTCCTCATCATCGCTGTCGGGCAGATTGAAGAAGCTTTCGGCGTCCGAATAGTCGGCCGGGTTCTTCTCTTCCTCTTCCGAGGTGCCCGAGAGCGTGAAGTTCTGCAGCCCGGCGATGCCGCTTGGCATCTTCGGTTCGGACGACATGCCAAGCGACTGTTCAGTGGAGACAAGCTTGCGACGCTCATCATCGCTCATGATGCTGTCGCCAGCGCGCTTCTTGGCTGCTTTCTGAACCGCCGCGTCAAGTTCGGTCTGGCGGCAGAGGCCGAGCGCCACCGGGTCGATCGGCGAAATGTTGTTGACGTTCCAATGGGTCCGCTCGCGGATCGCGGCGATGGTCGGCTTCGTCGTTCCGACCAGCTTGGAAATCTGGGCATCCGCCAGTTCGGGGTGGAATTTCACCAGCCAGAGGATCGCCGCCGGGCGGTCCTGCCGCTTGCTCAGCGGCGTATAGCGCGGGCCACGGCGCTTTTCCTCACCCGCCGAGGCGGGGTTGTACTTGAGTTTCAGCCGGTAGGCAGGGTCCTTCTGACCTTTCTCGATCTCAACCGGGTCAAGCTGGTTGTTTGCGATCGGGTCGAAACCCTTGACGCCGGTTGCAACGTCGCCGTCGGCAATGCCCTGAACCTCAAGCTCGTGCATCTCGCAGAAATCGGCGATCTGCTTGAAGCTGAGCGTGGTGTTGTCCACAAGCCAAACGGCCGTGGCCTTGGCCATAAGCGGTTTCGTCATGCGGCATCTCCTCTACAAATCTCTCCCGCGCCGGGAAATCGGCTGCGACCTTTCGGGCCGCCACTCCTCGATTTCGGGGAAGTTGTCGGGCTATATAGTCGCAGTCGGGCAAGGAGGGAAGAGTAAATGCGCTGGGTCATGGTCCTCCTGCTTGCCGCCTTGCCCGCCCATGCGGGGGGCGAACAGGCGGGCGATTTCGACTATTACGTTCTCTCGCTCGGGTGGTCGCCGACGTGGTGCGCGCTGACCGGCGATGCGCGCCAGGACGATCAATGCGACGCGCGTCACGATTTCAGCTTCACCCTGCACGGGCTCTGGCCGCAGTACGAGTTCGGCTGGCCGCGCGACTGCCGCACCGGCACGCGCGATCCGTCGCGACGCGAAACGGCGGAGATGGCCGATATCATGGGGTCGGGCGGACTGGCCTGGCACGAATGGAAGACCCATGGCCGCTGCTCGGGGCTTTCGGCGGCGGACTATTTCGCGCTGTCGCGGCGGGCCTGGGCGGGCATCGTCGTCCCACCCGTTCTGGCGCATCTCGACCGCGACGTGAAGCTGCCCGTGAGGGTGGTCGAAGACGCCTTCATCGAGGCCAATCCGGGGCTTGAACGGGCCATGATCACGATCACCTGCGAGGCCGGCCGGATCGACGAGGCCCGCATCTGCCTGACCAAAGACCTCATCCCCCGACCCTGCGGTGAGGACACGGCACGGGACTGCCGGATGCCTGACGCGTTGATGGAGAAGGTGCGCTGAGCCTTCGGACGCCGCACCGGAGGCGCCGGGCAGGGCGCGGGCGCGGTGTGACGGTGACAATCCCGCCGTTGCGATATGAGGGCGGGCGTGGTCTTTGAGGCCCGAGAACAGCCTGCGAGGTCAATCATGTCCGTGAAAGTCGCCATCAACGGCTTTGGCCGTATCGGCCGGTCAGTCCTGCGCGCGGCGCTGTCGGACGCGGGCCGGGGCGTGGAGATCGTCGCGGTCAACGATATCGCGACGCCCGCAATGGCGGCCTATCTCTTCGAATACGATTCGACCTTCGGGCCGTGGAAAGGCACGGTCGCGCTGGACGAGGGCGCCCTTGTCGTGGACGGGCGGCGCATCCGGCTGACCGGGGCGCGCGATCTCGCCACGCTCGACCTCTCGGGCATCGACATCGTCATGGACTGCACCGGGCTCGGCAGTGCGCGGCCCTTTGCCGAAGCCGGGCTGCGGGCGGGCGCAAAGCGTGTGCTGGTGTCCGGGCCGGCGCAGACGGCGGATATCACCGTCGTTCTCGGGGCGAATGATGCAGAGCTTCGGCCAGAGCATCGCATCGTCTCGAATGCCTCCTGCACGACGAATGCGCTGGCGCCGCTGGTCCGGCTGATCGATCGGGAATGGGGGCTGGAAACCGGCTGGATGACGACGATCCATTGCTACACCGGCAGCCAGCCGACGGTCGATGCTCCGGGCACCGATTTTGCGCGCAGTCGCGCTGCCGCCTTGTCGATGGTGCCGACGACCACCTCGGCCCAGCACCTGCTGGATCTGGTGCTGCCCGACATCGCCGGGCGCATCGAGGGTGCTGCGGTGCGGGTGCCGGTGGCCTCGGTCTCGGCGGTGGATCTGACGGTGATGGCGCGGGCTAAACCGTCGCCGGGCGCGATCAATGCGGCCCTCGCGGCGGCGGGCGGCGTGATCGGCTGGACCGACCGGCCGCTGGTCTCTTCCGATCTCAGGGCGCGACCGGAAAGCATCGTCATGGCGCTGCCCGAAACGCATGTGACGGCGGCCGGTCTGATCCGGGTCTTTGGCTGGTATGACAATGAATGGGGGTTCTCCAACCGGATGCTGGACGTCGCGCGGCTGATGGGGCGGCTCTGAGCGGGCGCGGGGCCGGCCCCGCGCCCGGCCGGGTTCAGTGATCGGCAGCCGCCGCCGCGCGCTGCAGATCAGCGGCAGTGCCTGAAGCGCCGTTGAGGAAGGCGTTGAGGACAACCGCCGCGATCGTAGTCAGCAGAATACCTGAGTCGATCAGCGGGTGGATTGCATGGGGCATCCACATCTTGAACTCGGGCGCGACGAGCGGGATCATGCCCATCCCGAGCGAGACCGCGACGATGAAGAGGTTGTGCCGGTTGCCCTGGAAATCGACCCCCGCAGCGAGGATGCGGATGCCGGTCGCCGCGACCATGCCGAACATGACGAGCCCCGCGCCGCCGAGAACCGTCGTCGGCAGCGCCTCGACCAGCGCGCCCATCTTCGGCACAAGGCCAAGGACGATCAGGATCAACCCGCCGGCGACGCAGATGTAGCGGCTCTTGATCCCCGTTACCCCGACGAGACCGACGTTCTGGCTGAACGAGGTGTAGGGGAAGGTATTGAAGAGGCCGCCGATCAGAGTGCCAAGACCATCGGTCCTGAGCCCTGCCGACAGGCGTTCCGGCGTTATCTTGCGGCCGGTCATGTCGCCGAGGGCAAGGAACATGCCGGTCGATTCGATCATCACCACGATCATCACCAGAACCATGGTCACGATCATCACCGGATCGAAGATCGGCGCGCCGAAGTGGAACGGCGTGATCAGGGCGAACCAGCCGGCGCTGCCGACCTTGTCGAAATGCATCATGCCAAGGCCAGCCGCCAGCACGCCGCCGATGACGATGCCGAGAAGGACCGCGATATTGGCGACGAAGCCACGTCCGAACTTGGCGATCATCAGGATCGAGGCCAGCACGATGAACGAGATCAGGATGTTGCCCGGCGCAGCATAGAGCGGGTTCGGCAGGCTCGGCGCGATGCCCAGCCCTGGCGGCACCGGCGGGATCGCCCCGCCCGAACCGGCGGCCAGTTCGCCCACCTGTTTCAGCCAATCGGCATGTTCGGGGTTCACCGTCTTCGGCGCGGTCGGGCCCACGGGCAGGCCGAAGATCCAGTTGATGCCGATGCGCATCAGCGTGACGCCAATGACGAGGATGATCGTGCCGGTGACGACCGGGGGAAAGAAGCGCAGGAGCTTCGACATCAGGGGCGCCAGCAACATCGCGACGACGCCGGCGGCGATGATTGCGCCGAAGATCATCCGCGCCCCCTCGGGCCCCGGATTGGCAGAGCCGATGGCGATCATCGGGCCGACGGCGGCAAAGGTCACGCCCATCATCACCGGCAGGCGGATGCCGAACCATTGCGTCACCCCGAGCGACTGGATCAGCGTGACCACGCCGCAGGTAAAGAGATCGGCCGAGATCAGGAAGGCCACATCCTGCGGGTCGAGCTTGAGCACACGGCCGATGATCAGCGGTACCGCGATGGCGCCGGCATACATGACGAGAACATGTTGCAGCCCGAGCGTGAAGAGCTTCGGGACCGGGAGCATCTCATCCACAGGATGGGTCGATTGAACCATGTCGTTTCCTTTTCCCTCGGGGCCGATCTTGTTCACGCCGTCGCCGCGCCGCCCCGTGGGTCGCGGTCCGGTCAGGTTTGCCGGCCGCTCAGGCCGGGTCGTCAACGACGACGCGCCAGGGAGCGTCGTAGCGGTATTCCTCAAGGTTCGTGCCATCGCCGATGCGGTCCACCACGGCGAAATGCCCCGGCGCATGAAGTGGCGTGAGGACGCCGTGCCAGGTGCCGCGACAGAGGTTGATGCCCTGCGTCCCGGTGGTGAGGAAGGCGCGCGGGCGGGCGGGGCGGCCGCTCTCGTCAGCGGCCACGATCACAAGGAAGGGATGCGCGGTCATCGGCAGGAAGGCTTGGCTGCCCTCGGGGTGGCGCTCGATCAGGCTGAACTCGTAGGGAAGCGCGCGCGGGACGGCATCGAAGATCGAGATGCCGGCGCGGCCGGTGCCGAAGTCGAGCCGGGCGCGGTCGTGGAAGCGGCCGCAGAGGCCCTCGTTGATGATCCGGTCCGGCGTGCCGCGCGCTTCGAGCACCTCGCCGAAGGCGGCGAAGGCGGCGGCGGTGAGCGGCTCGGTCCGGATTGTCCTGTCCATCGGTTTCCCTTGTGGCGAGGGCCGGGGGTTTCACACCCCCGGACCCCCGAGGTATTTCGGCCAAGATGAAAGTGCAGGATCAGCGGCCAAAGGCGCCAGGGCCGCGCAGCTTCGCGTGGCGGTTCACGTCCTTGTAGAGCAGGTAGCGGAAGGGGCCGGGGCCGGCGGCATAGCAGGCCTGCGGGCAATAGGCGCGCAGCCACATGAAATCGCCGGCCTCGACTTCGACCCAATCCTGATTGAGTTTGTAGACCGCCCGGCCTTGGAGGACGTAAAGTCCGTGCTCCATGACATGGGTTTCCTCGAAGGGGATCACGCCGCCAGGCTGGAAGGTGACGATGTTGACATGCATGTCATGGGCAAGGTCTTCGGGGTCGGCGAAGCGGGTCGTCGCCCAAGCGCCGCCCGTGTCGGGCATGGCGACCGGTTTCAGGTCGCGGTCGGAGGTGACGAAGGGCTTCGGCGCGGCGAGGCCCGGGGCGTATTCGTAGAGCTTGCGAATCCAGTGGAAGCGGGCGGGATGGTCGCTGCCGTTCCTGAGCCGCCAGTCGGTTCCGGGCGGGACATAGGCGTAGCCGCCGGGGCCGAGGTCGTGTTCGTCGCCGTCGAGCGAGAGCCAGATTTCCCCGCTGGTGACGAAGATCACGCCTTCGGCGACGGGATCTGGCTCCGGCAGATCCGATCCGCCGCCGGGCCCGACCTCCATCACATACTGGCTGAAGGTCTCGGCGAACCCCGACATCGGGCGCGCGATCAGCCAGAGGCGGGTGTCCTGCCAGCCCGGCAGGCAGCTGGTCACGATGTCGGAAAAGCAGCCCTTCGGGATGACACAATAGGCCTCGGTGAAAATGGCGCGGCCGGTCATCAGGCTGGTTTGCGGCGGCAGGCCGCCGGGCGGGGCGTAATAGGGGCCGGTCATCTGGGCAGCATGTCCTTCAGGCGCAGTTCGGCGATCCGTTCGACCTGACGGCAGGCCTCGTCGAACTCGGTTTCGTTGTCCTGTTCAAGGCGGCGCCGGAACGCATCGAGGATCGTCGCCTTGGTCTGGTCGCGCACCGCGATGATGAAGGGAAAGCCATGGCGGCCCGTATAGGCGGTATTGATCTCGGCAAATTCGGTGCGTTCGGCATCGGTCAGGGCGTCGAGACCGGCAGAAGCCTGTTCGGCCGCCGAGTCGGCGGTCAGGCGTCTGGCCTCGGCAAGCTTTCCGGCGAGGTCCGGGTGAGCGACCAGAACACCGAGGCGTTCGGCGCGCGAGGCCGAGCGGAAGACCCGCGCCAGAGCGTTGTGCAGTCCGCTCGCGGTATCATGGGCAGGACCAAGTTCCAGCCCCCAGGCGCGTTCGGCGATCCAGGGGCTGTGTTCATAGACGCCGCCGAAGCGGGAGATGAAGGCGGCCTTGTCCATCCGGCTGGGGCGCTCATGGGCCCTGGGCGGATGCGTCCTGGCCCAATGGCGGGCGATGTCGATGCGGCGCGGGAACCAGACGCCCTCATGCGCCCTGGCATGGTCGAGAAAGCGCTTCAAGCCGGCGATCTTGCCGGGCCGGCCGATCAGCCGGCAGTGCAGACCGACGCTCAACATCTTTGCCTGTCCGGCCTGACCCTCGGCATAGAGCGTGTCGAAGGCGTCCTTCAGGTACTGGAAGAACTGTTCGCCGGTGATGTAGCCGGGCGCCGTCGCAAAGCGCATGTCATTGGCTTCGAGCGTGTAGGGGATGACGAGTTGATTGAGCGTTCCCTCTTCATGCCAGTAGGGCAGGTCATCGTCATAGGTATCGGAGATCCAGTCAAAGCCCGCCTCGGCGGTCAGCCGCACGGTGTTGACCGAACAGCGCCCGGTGTACCAGCCGGTCGGGCGGCTGCCTGTGACCTCGGTATGAAGGCGGATCGCCTCGGCGATCTGGCGCCGTTCCTCGTCTTCGGCCATGTCCCTGTGCTCGACCCACTTGAGGCCGTGGCTTGCAATTTCCCAATCGGCTGCCTTCATCGCGGCGACCTGTTCGGGGGACCGGGCGAGCGCGGTGGCGACGCCGAAGATGGTCACGGGGATGCCCATGCCGGTAAACAGGCGGTGAAGCCGCCAGAATCCGGCGCGGGCGCCGTAGTCGTAGAGCGATTCCATGTTCCAGTGGCGCTGGCCGGCCCAGGGTTGTGCACCGGCGATGTCGGAGAGGAACGCCTCGGACGCGGCATCGCCGTGCAGGATCGAGTTCTCCCCGCCCTCCTCGTAGTTGAGGACCAGCGAGACGGCGATCTTCGCGCCACCCGGCCAGTTGGCCGCAGGCGGTGCTGCGCCATAGCCGCTCATGTTGCGGGGGTATCGGTTCACGTCGGGCCTCGCTGTTCTTACGCCGGAGACTAGTCCCGGATTGCAAATGATATTATCAATAAAATCCAGAAGTACCTGACGGAATTTTCGGTAATCTTGTTCCCCGCGCGTCCCGGTAATGTCGGGAGGCCGGTTTGGAGGATACGCATGGCCGATGGCTATCTGACGACACATGTTCTCGACACCGCGCGCGGCTGTCCGGCTGCGGGTCTGAAGATCGTGCTTTACCGTGTGTCGGGCGACAGTCCTCACAAGATCGCCGAAGCTGTGACCAATGCCGACGGGCGCACCGGAACGCCGATCCTGCCTGCCACGCAGTTCCGGACCGGCAGCTATGAAATGGTTTTCTTCGCCGGCGACTATTTGCGCGCAAGCGGTCAGGCCGGGGCCGAGCTGCTCTTTCTTGACCAGGTGCCGATCCGGTTTGGCATGTCCGATCCGGAGGCACACTATCACGTCCCGCTTCTGCTCTCGCCTTTCGGCTATGCGACCTATCGCGGCAGCTGAAGGGTTGGCCGCGTCTTGTCAGGGCCACTTTGCCAGAGGCGGAAGGCTCATCAGCACGGCGTTGGCGTCATGGCCGGTCTCAAGCCCGAACTTCGTGCCGCGATCATAGATCAGGTTGTATTCGGCATAGAGCCCGCGGTGGATCAGTTGTGTGTCGCGATCGGCCTCTGTCCACGGAATGTCACGGCGACGCTCGGTCACCGGAACGAAGGCCTGGAGAAAGGCGCGGCCGACGGATTGCGTGAAGGCGAAATCCGCCGCCCAGTCGCCGCTATTGAGGTCATCGAAGAAGATGCCGCCAACCCCACGCGCACGGCCGCGATGGGGAACGAAGAAATACTCATCCGCCCAAGCCTTGAAGCGGCTGTAGTACTCCGGATCATGGGCATCGCAGGCCGCCGCGAGCGCGGCGTGGAAATGTGCGGTATCCTCGGCATATTCGATGCAGGGATTGAGGTCGGCGCCGCCGCCGAACCACCAGGCACCGGGCGTCCAGAAAAACCGGGTGTTCATATGGACGGCGGGCGTATGCGGGTTCTGCATATGGGCGACGAGGCTGACGCCCGCGGCCCAGAAGCGCGGATCCTCGGCCATGCCCGGCACGCCCCGCGCGGCCATGGCCTTCTGCGCCCGCTCGCCCAGCTTCCCGTAGACGGTCGAGACGTTCACGCCCACCTTCTCGAACGCGCGCCCGCCGCGCATCACGCTCATGAG
>JBGSNN010000182.1:0-6638 GCA_041739655.1 Albidovulum sp.
CACCTGTGCCGCCTGTGGTGAAGGGTATCACGACCAATTCAAGCATCCTGCCACGGCGGGGGTTTGTGACAAATGCGGCGGCACGGCGTTCAGGCGCCGCGCCGACGACACTGCGGAAACGGCGCGCGCCCGGCTTGCGGCCTATCACGCCCAGACCGCGCCACTGATTGCACACTACCGGAATCTCGGTGTGCTCGAAGCAGTCGATGCGATGGGGTCCATCGCCGACATAGCCGCCGCGCTCGACCCCATCGTTCAGCGCGCGGTGCAATGAGGGAGGCCGACATCCCTGCAGGAAACGCGGGGGGTGTCGGATGGTAGAAACCAAAGGGAGTAAGGCACATGGCGGACAAGTCATCGTCCAACGCCTATTGGCAGGCAAACGTAAGGGTCATCCTTATATCGCTCGCCATATGGTTCATCTGCTCCTTCGGGCTGGGCATCATTCTGCGCCCCGCCCTGAAGGGGATCATGGTCGGCGGTGCCGATCTCGGGTTCTGGATGGCCCATAACGGGTCAATCTACGTGTTCCTCGTGCTGATCTTTGCCTACGCGGCAAGGATGAACAAGCTCGACCGTGAACACGGCGTGGACGAATAGGGGAGCAGGGGACAGATGGATCAGTTTACCCTCAACCTGATCGTGGTGGGTGCGACCTTCGCCCTCTACATCGGGATCGCGATCTGGGCCCGCGCGGGCACGACCGCGGAATTCTATGCCGCTGGCCAGGGTGTCCACCCGGTGCTGAACGGCATGGCCACCGGCGCCGACTGGATGTCGGCCGCCTCCTTCATCTCGATGGCCGGCATCATCGCCTTCGGCGGCTACGAGACCGGCGCCTACCTGATGGGCTGGACCGGCGGCTATGTGCTGCTGGCGCTGCTGCTTGCGCCCTACCTGCGCAAGTTCGGCAAGTTCACCGTGCCGGAATTCATCGGCGACCGCTTCTACTCGGGCGGCGCACGCCTCTTGGCGGTGATCTGCCTCATCACCATCTCGGTCACCTATGTGATCGGGCAGATGCGCGGCGTTGGCGTGACCTTCTCGCGGTTCCTTGAGGTCTCCACCGACACCGGCCTCTACATCGGCGCGGCGATCGTCTTCGCCTACGCCGTGCTCGGCGGCATGAAGGGCATCACCTATACCCAGGTCGCCCAGTATGTCGTCCTGATCATCGCCTACACCATTCCGGCGATCTTCATCTCGCTTCAGCTCACCGGCTCGTTCCTGCCGCAGCTCGGGCTGATCGGCACCCACGAGGCTTCGGGGATGGCCTTCCTCGCCAAACTCGATGCGGTCGTCACCGAACTCGGCTTCAAGGCCTATACCGGCGACAGTTCCAACTACTTCAACATGTTCCTCTTCACCATGTCGCTGATGATCGGCACCGCCGGGTTGCCGCACGTGATCGTGCGCTTCTTCACGGTTCCGAAGGTTGCCGACGCCCGCGCCTCGGCCGGTTGGGCGCTGGTGTTCATCGCGCTGCTCTACACCGTCGCACCGGCGGTGGGCTCGATGGCGCGGCTGAACTTCACCACGACGATGTGGCCCTCGGCGGTCGCGGGCAATGCGCTCGACGGCGAGGCAATCGCGCGGGCCGACATAGACAGCAAGCCGGAACTCTCCTGGATCCGTACCTGGGAAAAGACCGGCCTTCTGGTGATGTCCGACCTCAACGGCGACGGCAAGATCCAGTATTTCGCCGAGCCGAAGGCGCTGACGGCGGCCAATAAGGCCCTGGCCGACGCCAAGAAAGCGCTGGCCGATGCTGCGGCTGACGCCGACAAGACCGCGCTGGAAGCAGCCGTGACCGAGGCGACGGCGGCGCAGACGGCCGCGCTCGCCGAAGGCAAGATCGGCGACAAGACCCTGGCCGAACGCGGCTGGGTCGGCAACGAGGTGACCAAGGTGGACAACGACATCATGGTTCTCGCGAACCCTGAGATCGCTGCCCTGCCGGGTTGGGTCATCGCGCTGGTTGCCGCCGGCGGTCTCGCCGCCGCGCTCTCGACCGCGGCGGGTCTCCTGCTCGCCATCTCCTCGGCGATCAGCCACGACCTGATCAAGGGCTCGATCAACCCGAACATCTCGGAAAAGGGCGAGCTTCTGGCGGCCCGCGTCGCGATGAGCTTCGCCATCGTGGTGGCGACCTACCTCGGCCTCAACCCGCCGGGATTTGCGGCCCAGGTCGTGGCGCTGGCCTTCGGTCTGGCGGCCGCGACGATCTTCCCGGTTCTGATGATGGGCATCTTCTCGACGCGCATCAACAAGGAAGGGGCGATCATGGGGATGCTCGTCGGTCTGGTGTTCACAGCCGTCTACATCTTCCTCTACAAGGGCTGGTTCTTCGTGCCGGGTACCAATGTCTATCCCGACACCGCCGACAACTACTTCTTCGGCATCTCGCCCTTGTCGATCGGGACCATCGGTGCGCTGTTCAACTTCATCACCGCCTTTGTGGTGTCGAGCGCGACCAAGGCCCCGCCGCAGCACGTTGTTGATCTGGTGGAGTCGATCCGCATCCCGCGCGGCGCAGGCGTCGCCACGGGCCACTGATCGGGCCATGACATCCGGGCGCGCCCTTCCGGGGGCGCGCCTACCCATCTCCCGGAGGACCCCGTGCAGAGTGAAAGCACCCCGATCGAAGGTTTCCTTGCGACGGTCCATCCTTACGATTCCCTGCCGCAGGACGAACTGGCGCGGGTCGCCGGTTCCTTCGGCCGCAGACATCTGACCGCGGGCGTCGAGATTTACGCTTGCGGCGATCCTCTGTCCGGCATCTTCCTTGTCGAAAGCGGCGGCGTCGAGATCCTCGACCGGAACGGAGCGCTGGTGTCGCTTCTGGGCCCGCGCAACACCTTCGGGGAACGCGGGCTGATGCGCGACGGGGTGGCGGTGACGACCGCGCGGACAACCGAGGACAGTCATCTGCTGATGCTGCCGGCCGCGGTCTTTCGCAAGCTCATCACCGAGAGCCCCGCGTTTCAGCGCTTTTTCAGCCGCGGCCGCCCCACTGATGCGCGCCCGGTCGAACTCACCTCGCGCAAGGTCGGCGAACTGATGGCGCGCGATCCGGTGACCTGCCTCGGCGCGGCAACAGTGCGCGAGGTCGCGCAGCAGATGCGCGACGGCCATATCTCAAGCGTCGGGGTGACGGCGGCAGACGGCGCATTGATCGGGCTCGTCACCACCCGCGACCTGACGAACAAGGTCCTGGCCGAGGGGCTGCCGGGAGAGACGCCGGTCTCCCGGATCATGACGACGGGGCTCGTCACGCTGCCACCCACGGCCCTCGGTTCCGATGTCCTCAACCTGATGCTGGAGCGCCGCATCGGCCATCTGCCGATCACCGAGGCGGGCCGCCTGGTCGGCATGATCACCCAGACCGACATCACGCGATTTCAGGCGCTTACCTCCTCGGTCATGGTGCGCGACATCGCCGGCGCGCGGGCCGTGGCCGATCTTGCCGAGGTCACGCGCCGCATCCCGCAGCTTCTCTTGCAGCTTGTGGGCGGCCATCAGGCCCATGACGCGACCACGCGGCTGATCACCGACATTGCCGATGCGGTGACGAGGCGGCTTCTGGCGATGGCCGAGGATCAGCTTGGGGTGCCGCCGGTGCCCTATCTCTGGCTGGCCTGCGGATCGCAGGGGCGGCAGGAACAGACCGGGGTCAGCGATCAGGACAATTGCCTGATGATCGACGATGCCGCGACCGAGGGCGACATGGAATATTTCGCCCGCCTTGCCAAGATCGTCTCGGACGGGCTGAACGACTGCGGCTATGTCTACTGCCCCGGCGACATGATGGCGACCAATCCGCGCTGGTGTCAGCCGATGGCGAAATGGCGCGAGTATTTCCGCCGCTGGATCGCCACGCCCGACCCCGAGGCGCAGATGCTGGCCTCGGTCATGTTCGACCTCAGGCCGATCGGCGGCGCGCCCAAGCTTTTTGGCGATCTTCAGGCCGAAACGCTTGATGCGGCGTCGAAGAACTCGATCTTCGTGGCGCACATGGTGTCGAATTCGCTCAAGCATACGCCGCCGCTGGGGCTCTTGCGCGGTTTCGCGACGATCCGGTCGGGCGACCACCGCAACACCATCGACATGAAGCATTCCGGCGTGGTGCCGGTCACCGATCTCGCGCGGGTCTATGCCCTTCAGGGCCGCACGACGGCCGTCAACACGCGCGCCCGGCTGGTGGCGGCGGCTGAAGGCGGCACCATCTCGGCCTCTGGCGGGCGTGATCTCATCGCCGCCTATGACCTGATCGCGGAAACCCGGCTGAGCCATCAGGCGGCGCAAATTCGGGCCGGCGGGAAACCGGACAACTTCCTTGAACCCTCGGAGCTGCCGGATTTCGAACGCAGCCACCTGCGCGACGCCTTTGTCGTCGTGCGCACCATGCAGTCGGCCATCGGCCACGGCAAAGGAGTTCTGTCGTGACGGAGGCCCGACCATGCTGATCGATTTCATCGCGACGATCGCTGCCGGCGCCGGTGTCGCCTGCATCGTGTTCATCGCAAGCCATCTCAGCCTTCGCCTGACCGGGCGCAAACTCGCCAAGTGGGTGCTTCCGGCGGGCATCGGCCTGGGCATGCTCAGCTATGCGATCTGGAACGAATACACCTGGTATCCGCGCGTGCGCGCGGCGCTGCCCGAGGGTGTCGTCGTGGCAAGTGCGCCGGCCGAACGGGTGTTCTACCGGCCGTGGAGCTACATTGTCCCCAGCGTCTCGCGGTTCATCGCGGTGGACCGGGGGCCGACCACGCGGTCCGCGGCCGATCCGCAGACATTCGCCGCGAATGCCTTGGTGATGCAGCGATGGCTGCCCGCGCATCGCATCCCGCAAGCCTTCGATTGCGCCCGGCGTGTGCGGGCCGACCTGATCGAGGGGGCTGTGCTGGCAGACGACGGCACACTAAGCGGCACGACGTGGGTTGAGGTCGCGGACGATCCGCTCGTCGCGGCTGCCTGCGGTGGAGGGTAGAAGGGTAGGAGGGTAGGATGGAAGGGCCGAAGCTCAGACATCGGGTTCTGATCGTCGAGGATGAAGACAATATCGCGCTCGCGCTCGACTATGTGCTCACGCGCGAGGGGTATTCCCACGAGCGCATTGCCAATGGCGCCGAGGCGATGCCGAGGATCCGCGCGAGCGCGCCGGATCTGGTGCTTCTGGACGTGATGCTGCCCGAGGTTTCCGGCTACGAGATCTGCCAGACCGTTCGTATGGACCCCGCGCTCAAGGATGTGAAGATCCTGATGATGACGGCGCGCGGCTCGACGATGGAGCGGCGCAAGGGGCTGGCCCTTGGTGCCGACGGCTTCATCGCCAAGCCCTTCGAGCTCAAGGAACTCCGTGACGAAGTGCGCCGCTTGCTCGATGACGGCAGCAGCAAGAAGGCCGGAGACGATGCTTGAGCGGCTGAGTCTCCGGCTCCGCATCTTCATCTTCTTCGCCGCTCTGGCCCTTGGCGGTGTCGCGGCCGTGACCGGCGGGCTCTGGCTCGGCTACCGAAAGAGTGCCGAGCCCTTGCTTCTGGACGGGTTCATCCTTGCCGGAATCATCGCCTCGTTCATCATCCTCGGGCTGGTGACCTGGGTCTGGTATCTTTTCGACGAACATGTTGCACGCGCCATTGGCCGGATTTCCGCCGGTCTGCGCGCGCAGGCCCATACCGAAGGCGCAGGCCGCCTCGACCTGACGCCGGGCCGCTATCTTGGCGACCTCGCCCCGGCGGCCGGGGCGGTGGCCGAGAACCTGACCGTCACCCGCAGCGCGCTTGCCGAGGCGGTGGCGCGCGAAACCCGGCGTCTGGCCGAAGAGAAGACCCGGCTCGAGGCGTTGTTGTCGGATGTGCCGGTGGGGGTGCTGCTTTGCTCGGCGCGTCACCAGATGGTCTTTTACAACGGTCAGGCGGCGGGGCTTCTGGGCACCGATGCCGCGCTTGGTCTCAACCGTCCGGTCTTCACCTATCTGCGCGAGGCGCCGTTGCGCCACGCCCACGACCGGCTTGTCGCCTCGGGCGATCCCGATGCGGTATCCGACCTCATGGTGGCGACGCTCGATGGCGCGCGCCTGCTGACCGGCCGCATGCGTCTCGTCGAGGAGGCGGGCGCGGGCGGTGCGGGATATGTGCTGACGCTGCGCGACGTGACGGCCGACATGGCCGCCCATGCCGGGCGCGAACGGCTTCTGGAGGAGATCTTCGACCGTATCCGCCGCCCGGCGGCAAGCCTTCAGACCGTGATCGGGGTGATATCGGAATCGGGCGCGGAGAAGAACGCCGCCCTCGATGCCGCCCTGATCGAAGAGGTCGGGACACTGGCCCGCGCAATCAACGAACTTGCCCTGCGTTATGATCGCGCGCGGGGAGGCTGGTGGCCGCTGCCGCTGACCCGCAGCGCGGATCTGCTCGACGGGATCCGGGCCCGGATGGAGGCAACCGACCTGGCGGATATCCGGGCGGTTCTGGAGACGATCACGAGCGGGCAGGAACTGGACCTGCGGCGCTTCGGGGATGCCTCGGGCGAGGTGCGCGCGCTCGAAAGTGACGGGGAGTTGGACGACTATACGCACCGCGTTGCGGGCTGCGTGGGGGGGTTCTGGACCCGACTGACCCGGCGTCACTGTTTTC
>JBGSNN010000188.1:0-2790 GCA_041739655.1 Albidovulum sp.
CCAGAACCGACCCGGCCTCAGGCTCCGGCACGGCCCAAAGCTGCCGCAGCGCCCGAATCGTCGCCGCCGCGTCGGATGAACCGCCGCCGATCCCGCCGCCATGCGGCAGGTATTTTTCCAGCGCGATCCCTGCGCCCTGCCCGGCCCCTGCGATCAACAGAGCGGCCCTGAGGACAAGGTTGGCTCCGTCGGTCGGGACCCCCGCGGCAAAGGGGCCGGAGACCGTCAGCGCCAACTCAGGCGCGGCCGCGACCGTCAGCCGGTCGCCGACATCCGCAAAGACCACGACACTGTCGAGCAGATGATAGCCATCGCCGCGCCGCCCGGTCACATGCAGCGCAAGGTTCACCTTGGCCGGCGCAAAGACCTCAATTGCCATTCTTGGTGACGGCAAGCGGCGCGGCACCTTCCTCGGCCAAGACCGTGTCGAGTCCGACCTCGAGCTTGCGGCGGATGCGCGCGGCCTCGGCTTCTTCCGCCGGCCCGAAGGACAAGGCGCGGCGCCACTGGAACTCAGCCTCGCGGGTCCGCCCGACGGCCCAGTAGACATCGCCGAGATGGTCGTTCACCACCGAATCGACCGGCATCAGCTCCACCGCCTGCTCCATCTGCGTCACCGCCTCGGCATAGCGGCCAAGGCGATAGAGACCCCAACCGAGGCTGTCGACAATGGCGCCGTCATCGGGGCGCGCTGCCACGGCGCGTTCGATCATTCCGAGCGCCTCGTCAAGGTTCTCCTTGCGCTCAAGATAGGAATACCCGAGGTAATTCAGCACGGAAGGCTGGTCGGGCCGGAGCATCAGCGCCTTCTTGAAATCCGCCTCGGCCTCGGGCCATTTCTTTAGCCGCTCATTGCAGATGCCGCGCGCGAACCAGACGCTCCAGTAGCGCGCTTCGTCGCCCTCGATGTTCTTGATCGCCTGATCGTAGGCGACCGCCGCCTCGGCGAACTGCTCCTCACTGCGGTAGGTGTCGCCAAGGGTGTTCCAGACGTCGATGCGGTCGGGATAGTCCTTGGCAAGCCGCTGCAAGGCTTCGGTCGCCGCATCGACGCGGCCCGATTGCACCAAAGCCGCCGCCCGGCCCAACTCGGCCTGGAGATAGGCGGGGTCGTCGCGCGCGATCTTATCGAACTCGACACTCGCCAGCGCGTGCTGCTCCTGGCCTTCAAGGATGTTCGCGACCAGAAGGATGGCATCGGCTTCCTCTGGCGCGAGGTATTCGGCCATACGCGCATAGGCGAGCGTGTTCACATCGGTATTCTCGCTGCCAAGAGCACTTGCGACGGTATAGAAAACCTCGGCCAGACCGGCCTTGGCACCCTTGACGACAGTGAAGGGCAAGGTGTCACCGGCCTCAAGCTGGACTCGGAGCGCCATCATGGTCGGATCGCCGCTGGGGCCGAAGGTCTCGTCGATCAGGGCAATCGCATCGGCCTTGCGCTCAAGCTGGCTCAGGATCTGGACATGGGCCATCACGCCGCGCCGGGTCGACCGGAGAGGGCCGCCATCAGCGCCCGCAAAGATCGCGTCCGCGCCCTCGAAATCGCCGACCGCAGCCAGCGCCAGCGCCTTGTGGTAAAGGCCGAAGGACTTCAGGCCGCTTATGTTGCTCACGTCGTCGAACGCGCCGGTCGCCTCGGACATCTGGCCCAGCCCCAGGAGCGCCCAGGCACGGTAGAGCCCGTCCACGAGTTGCCCGGCCGAGCGGCCGGCGTCGAGCGCGGCGATAGCGGCGGCGAAATCCTCGGTCTGTGCAAGCTCGGTCAGAATCAGGAGATCGGCGATCTGGCTCTTGCCGCCGATCTTGGCGAAGCCCTCGGCGACGGCAAGCGCCTTGTCGATGGCGCCACGGCCGACTTCCGAGATCGCTGCATTCTCTATCAGCAGGCTGTTCTGCGGATCGGCGGCCAGCGCGCGGGCATAATACTCGGCCGCCACCACATAGTCCGCTTGCGCACCCGCAAGCCGGGCAGCCAGGTAGGCTCCGGCCTCGCCATCGGCAGCAGCGGCCGTCACGGTGCCGCAGAAGCCCAGGCCTGCGGCGAGAACGAAGGCAAGAGGTCGCATTTTCCGCACGTCGGACACCTTTTCGCTTGGTGCGATAAACCTAGTCCGCGTCCGGCAGCATGGCAATGCGGAGCGTGCCGAAGCCCGCCCCGCAGGGCCGATTCTGCCGAAGATGTTACATGTTGGGATAGTTCGGCCCGTCGCCGCCCTGCGGCGTCGTCCAGGTGATGTTCTGGCTCGGGTCCTTGATGTCGCAGGTCTTGCAGTGCACGCAGTTCTGGAAATTGATCTGGAACCGCGGACCGCCCTCGCCCTCCAGCACCTCATAGACGCCCGCGGGGCAATACCGTTGCGCCGGTTCGGCGTATTTCGGCAGGTTCACCGCGATCGGCACCGAGGCGTCCTTGAGCCTGAGGTGGCAGGGCTGGCTTTCCTCGTGGTTGGTGAACGAGAACGACACGTTGGTCAGCCGGTCGAACGAGAGCACGCCATCGGGCTTCGGGTAGTCGATCTTGGCGAACTTCGCCGCCTCGCCGGTCGCCGCCGCGTCGGTCTTGCCATGCGTCAGCGTGCCGAAGAGCGACAGCCCCAAGAGGCTCCGCGTCCACATGTCGAGCCCGCCGAGGGCGAGGCTCGGCAGCATCCCCCAGCGCGACCACATCGGCTTGACGTTGCGCACCGGTTTCAGGTCCTTCGCGATCGGGCCCGAGCGCAGGTCGGCCTCATAGGCCGCCAGTTCGTCGCCCGCCCGCCCTGCCTTGATCGCCGCCGCCGCCGCCTC
>JBGSNN010000192.1:0-2034 GCA_041739655.1 Albidovulum sp.
CCGCGCGGCCGCCTGGGGAGAGCCCGACCTGGCGGTTCGGCTGCGCTACCGCGCCGATCTTCTGGACGGGCGTCTCGTCGACCCGCTCTGGCGCGCCTTCGCCGCCCGGGCGCTGCAGGTCGCTGCGTGAGGCCCGAGAGACAGAGGAGGGCAGGGGGGATTTGGAGCTTGTCCGGGGGAGAGAGATCGCCCGGGCCGGCTCCGATCCCTTCCCCTTACCGGAGATACCCGATGAACATGACCGAACCCACCCTCACGCCGCCGATGGCCCCCACGACCGTCGACATGGCGCAGATCTTCGCGGCGCATGCCGAACGCGCGGCCCGGATCGGAGCGCTGCGCCCCGGCAACAAGGATCGCCTCTTCGATGGTCTTACGGCCGCCGGCATCACCCATGTCACCGTGACCTTCGACGGTGCCGGGGACAGCGGCCAGATCGAAAGCATCGGCGCATGGTCCGGTGAAACCGCCGTCGATTTCCCCGCCACCGAGATCGACTACGCCGCGCTCACCTGGGACGACCCCGAGGTCGAGATGCGGCAGCTCTCGCTGGAAGATGTCGTCGAGCAGCTGGCCTATGACTTCCTCTCCGACACCCATAGCGGCTGGGAGAACAACGACGGCGCCTGGGGCGAGTTCTGCTTCGACGCCGGGGCCCGCTGCATCCACCTTGAGTTCAACGAGCGCTTCACCTCGTCAGAATTTTACACGCATGACTTCTGAGGGGGCGGCGATGGCACATCCTTATCACCACGCCCTTTCTTCGGTGAAGAAATGGGGCGGCACGGTCGACTGCTACATGGCCGTGCATTGCTGGTTCGACCAGAGCAAGGAGATTACTGCGGACTTTCGGCATCGAGCGCTGCGCCACCATGCCGAGGGCATCTTCATGGCTGAGACGATTTTCGGGGCGACGCTCACGCTGTCGACCGGGCGCATCATCCCGACCCGGTGGGTGGGCGAGCAGCATGTGAAGGAAGACCTCGGCTTCATCCCGAGCTTTGCCGACTGGGTGAAGGCCGTCCGGCCCGAGCCCTGGATGGGCCGGGCAGAGAGGATCGAGGCGCTGGTCGATCCGCACCTCGCCTCGCCCGTGGTCGAGGTCAGCTGACATGACCGATCCAGCGTATATTCGCCTCGGCCTGCCAGCGACGGCCTCGCTCTATGCGGTCCTTCGCGCGGCGGTCCGGGCGCTTCATTCCGACACGCGCGCCGTTCGCGGCTTCCGGACGGCGCGCAAGCGCTTCTACCGGCAGATGCTCTGCGCGCATGCCGCGCGACAGGCGGCGGGCGACGATCCGGCCGGCTGATCGCTCCCAACCACCCCCTCATCCCGACACAGCGCCCGGCCTCTTGGCCGGGTCTTCCCCATCCAGAAGGTCCCCATGACGGATTACTTCACCCATTTCTCGTGCCTGCTCGACGTCGGCACGCCCGACAGGGCTGCCCGCGCGCTCGCGCTGTTCCAGGAATTCCGCGCCGCGGATCAGGACGCCGACGACCCGGAGGTCGCGGGCTTCAATCTCGTGCACCAAGACGCGCCCGAGGGTAGCGCCCTCTGGATCCATGACGATGACCACGGCGATGTCGAGGCAGTCATCCGCTTCGTGCTGCGCCTCGCGGAGAAGCTCGACCTCACCGGCCTCTGGGGGTTCCAGTATGCCCTTACCTGCTCCCGGCCCCGCCTCGACGCCTTTGGCGGTGGCGCGCATGTGATCGATCTCGGTACCCGCAAATCCATCGGCTGGACCAGCACACACGAATGGCTCGCCGCCGCGCTGAACGGGGAGGACGCCGATGCCTGAGATCATCTGCACCACCGTCTACCAGTTCCCCGAACTTTCAGATGCCGCCAAGGAAAAGGCCCGCAGTTGGTATCGCGAGCTTGGTCCCCATGACGATTGGTGGGACGCGGTCTACGAGGATTTCGAGCGGATCTGCGAGATCCTAGGCGTCCGGCTCAAAACCACGCCTGTGCGGCTGATGGGCGGTGGGACGCGGGCCAAGCCCTGCATCTGGTTCTCCGGGTTCTGG
>JBGSNN010000239.1:0-3783 GCA_041739655.1 Albidovulum sp.
GGAAAGTCCGGACTCCATGAAGCTGCGGTGCCGGGTAACGCCCGGCCGGGGCAACCCGAGGGAAAGCGCCACAGAGAAGAGACCGCCCGCCGCTTGCGGCAGGCAAGGGTGAAACGGTGGGGCAAGAGCCCACCGCGGGACTGGCAACAGGACCGGCATGGCAAGCCCCACCGGGAGCAATGCCAAATAGGGACCTCGCGCGGGGGCCGGTCCGGCAACGGAGACCGCCCGCAGGGATGCTTCAGCCCGAGAGGTCCGGGTTGGCAGCTTGATCCCGTCGGCAACGGCGGGGCGAGAGGAATGGTCGTCGAAGGGGGCGGGCGCGAGCCTGGTCCCGGAACAGAATCCGGCTTACAGGCCATCCGCGCAACTTTCCGCCTGCTTCTGCCACGGCCCTGCGTGTGCCAATCTTTGCATGGCCGTCGCATTTCCGGCACTATGATCGGCAACGAGTCATCTCAGGAGGTATAAGACATGAGTTTTGTCAAAACGCTGGCCACCCTTGCCATCGGCTTCGCGGCCGCGAAGGGGTTCGACAAGTACCGCAAGATTGGCGGCATGGATGGCGTGCAGGACGCCCTGCGCAAGGCGGGCGAACCGGGTGGTGTCAGCGATCAGCTTGGCCAGATGGCCGAGAAGATGGGCCTGCCGGGTGGCGCCGGCGCGGTGCGCGACATGATGGGCAAGTTCGGCGGTGCTGCCGCAGAGGCGACCGAAGCCGGTCAGGCCGGTCTTGGCAACCTCATCTCGGCGATGACGACGGCGGCGGCGGCGGGCAGCAAGACCATGGCCGACATGATGGGCGCCGTGACCCAGGGCACACCGGCAAACGCGGTGATGGAGGAAAACGCCCGTCTGATGATCCGCGCGATGATCCAGGCTGCGAAGGCGGATGGCGCCATCGACGCCGAAGAGCGCAAGAAGATCATGGACCACCTGACCGATGCGAGCGACGAGGAGATCGCCTTTGTCGAGGCCGAGCTTGATGCGCCGGTCGATGTCGCGGCCCTGGCTTCGGCCGCAGGCGAGACGATGAAATCGCAGGTCTATGCCGCCGCGCGCATGGCGATCCGCGTCGATACCCCGGAGGAAAACGCCCATCTGAACCAGCTTGCCGCCGCCCTCGGTCTCGATGCCGAGACCCGCGCGCGGCTTGACGCCGGGATGGCCTGACCGCGCTCAGGTAGCGCGAAATTAGATGCGGAGCGCCGGTTTTCCGGTTGACTCCGCATTGCGCGCGGGTAAAAGGCGGGCTTCAAGGATTTCGCGGGCGGCTTGCCGTCCGGCAAGTGGAGAACGACTATGGCGAAGCCGACGACGATCAAGATCCGTCTGAACTCGACGGCGGGCACCGGGCACTTCTATGTGACCAAGAAGAACGCCCGCACCATGACCGAGAAGATGGTGGTGAACAAATACGACCCGGTGAAGCGCCAGCACGTCGAATACAAGGAAGGCAAGATCAAGTAGGATCTGCCGATCCCCGGGCGACAGCGAGGCCGTGCACCCGCGCGGCCTTTTCTTTTGCGTCAGGGTTCCGCTCTGCGGTGAAACCCTGCCCGCCACAGACCCGCCTCTATGACCCAGTCCATCCCGCCCCCGCCGCTGAGCCCCGCAAGCCGACCGGTGCCCCAGATGGCCTGCCACTCGCCCGTGCCACCGATGCGCCCGCCGGCATCGCGGAAGGTCAGCCGGCCCGAAAACCGCTGGTGCGAGGCCGATCCATCGGGCAGGAGCGCGACAAACGTACCTGAAAAAGCCTCGTCCGTGCGGCTGAGGTCCACCGTTTCGACCCCGACGAAGACCGCGGTTTCGCCATTGCTGAAGGCGATCGTGCCATTGAAGGCGCCAAGATCCACCTGCACCCCGTTGCCGTCAGGGTCCGGGCTGTGCTGCCAGTGCCGCCTCGACAGCTGAACGCCGCATCCGAAATCGCACATGATCGGCCTCCGGAACGATCCAAGGTCGCACGAGTATAGCGCGGACCCGGCGTTCCACTCCTGCAAAAGCAAAGGGCCGGGGAAACCCCCCGGCCCTGTCGTCCCGGCCTCGCGTCAGGTCACTCGCGGTTGCCGAGGAACTGCAAGAGGAACATGAACATGTTGATGAAGTCGAGGTAGAGGTTCAGCGCCCCCATGATCGCCGACTTGCCCAGCCATTCGGCATCGCCGTGGCTGGCATGGGCGATATAGTCGGTCTTGATCCTCTGGGTGTCGAAGGCGGTCAGGCCGGCAAAGATCAGCACCCCGATCGCCGAGATCGCCAGCTGCACCACCGACGAGCCGAGGAACATGTTGACGATCATCGCGACCAAGAGCCCGATCACCCCCATGATCAGGAACGATCCCATGCCGCTGAGGTCGCGCTTGGTGGTGTAGCCCACCAGGCTGAGCCCGGCGAAGGCGATCGCGGTGACCAGGAAGGTCTGCACGATCGACATCCCGGTGAAGACCAGGAAGATCGAGCTGATCGAGACGCCCATGGTCGCGGCGAAGGCATAGAAGACGACCTGCGCGGTCGCCGCCGACATCCGGCTGATCATCGCCGAAAAGCCGAAGACGAAGGCCAGCGGCGCGAACATCACCAGCCATTTCAGCGGCGACATGTAGATCGCCTGGCCAAAACCGGTCAGATACTTGCCGGTGCCGATCTGCACGTCGGTCGGCACCGCCGAAACCGCAAGGCCGGCGATCGCCCAGGCCGCCAGCGCGGTCAAGAGCATGCCGACCGACATCAGCCCGTAGACCTTGTTCATGTGGGCGCGCAGGCCCTCGTCGATCGCAAGCGTCCGGGCGCCCGCCCGACCGGCCTGGATCGTGTTGAATTCCGCCATGTGACCCTCCAGTTGCATATCCTTGGCCGGGCGTCTCGCGGACACCCGGCATCCCGTATCGGATATTGGCAGGCCGGGCCGGTATTTCAAGCTTTTCCGGCCATATCGCCGCGATCAGAGCCGCCAATGTGCCGGCACGTCCCAGATCGGCCGCGCCGCCTCGGCCAAAGCGGCGTCGCGGTCAAGCCCGATATCGTCAAGCATGCGGTCATCCAGCGAGGCAAGCCGGCGGCGTTGGCGCGCCAGAAGCATGAAGGCGCGCAGGCGCGCGAAGAGACCCGGGCGACGGGGTGCGGCAGCGATGGGGCGGGTGAGGGTGGGGCAATCGGACATGGCAGCCTCTCTGATCTGTCGGTTCGTGATGTGTCGCGACGCAATCATCACGGCACTTGATCAATCTGGCGTTCCATGCTTAATTCCGCAAATGAATGTTTTGCAACCGATGTATCACAAGGATTGATATGGCCCGCAACCTCGACCTGACCGCCCTGCGCGCCTTCGTCACCGTCGCCGAGGTCGGCGGCGTCACCCGCGCCGCCGGGCTTCTGAACCTGACGCAATCGGCGGTCTCGATGCAGATCAAGCGGCTGGAAGAGGGCCTGGGCCAGGATTTCTTCAGCCGCGCGGCGCGGCGGCTGGCGCTGACCCCCGAGGGCGAGCAGCTTCTGGGCTATGCAAGGCGGATGCTGGCGCTGAACGACGAGGCGCTGTCACGGCTGACCGACAGCGGCTATGAGGGCGAATTGCGCCTTGGGGTTCCCTGCGACATCGTCTATCCGCAGATCCCCAGCGTGCTGAAGGTGCTGGCGCGCGAATATCCCAAGGTCCGGGTCAACCTGGTCAGCAGCTATTCGAGGACGCTGCGCGAGGGGCTGGAGCGCGGCGACCATGACGTGATCCTGACCACCGAGGTCGCGCCCGGCCCCGGCGGCACGGTGGTGGCGGAACGC
>JBGSNN010000244.1:0-11739 GCA_041739655.1 Albidovulum sp.
ATGCCGCAAAGCCCGCAGCCGACCGGCCCCGTCATTGCGCGCCGACGTGCCGCGACGGCTTCGGCCCGCGCCTCCGACAGCCAGAGCCGCGCCTCGATGCCCTCAGGCTGTGCGACGATCTCCAGCGCCTCGATCTCTGCGGTCGCGGCGACGATCCCGTCGCTCAGCGCAAAACCCACCGCGAAATCCTCAAGATCGGCGGGAGTCGCCATCATCACGGCATGGGTGGTGCCGTTCAGGACGATGGCCACGGCGGTTTCCTCGGGCACCGAACGCGCTCCCTCGTGCGCGGTTGATCCGCGCACGATCACCGTCTTCACCGATCTGACCGGATCAACCAAGGCTCACTCCGCCGCAGGCAGGACGCGTCGCGCCTGTTTGCCGCGCTCGGCATAATCCTGCTGCCATTCGCTCGGCCCGTTCGACAGCCCGACCTGCACCGCCGTCACCTTGTATTCGGGGCAGTTCGTCGCCCAGTCGGAAAAGTCGGTGGTGACGACGTTGGCCTGGGTGTCGGGGTGGTGGAACGTCGTATAGACCACGCCCGGGCTGACCCGGTCGGTGATGGCGGCGCGCAAGGTCGTGTCGCCAGACCGCGAGGCAAGGCGCACGAAGTCGCCATCCTTCACGCCGCGCACCTCGGCGTCATGCGGGTGAATCTCCAGCACGTCCTCATTGTGCCAGACCACGTTCGCGGTGCGCCGCGTCTGTGCGCCGACGTTGTATTGCGACAGGATCCGCCCGGTCGTCAGCAGCAGCGGGAAGCGCGGGCCGGTCCGCTCGTCGGTCGCCACATATTCGGTGACGATGAAACGCCCCTTGCCGCGCACGAAGCCGTCGATATGCATCAGCGGCGTGCCCTCTGGCGCCGTCTCGTTGCAGGGCCACTGGATCGAGCCGAGGGTCTCGATCTTCTCGTAGGTGACGCCGGCGAAGGACGGTGTCGTTGCCGCGATCTCCTCCATGATCTGGCTCGGATGGGTATAGGTCCAGCCCGCCCCCATCGCGTTGGCCAACATCTGTGTCACTTCCCAATCGGCATAGCCCTGCTTCGGCGCCATCACCTTGCGCACCATGTTGATGCGGCGCTCGGCATTGGTAAAGGTGCCATCCTTCTCGAGGAAGGTCGATCCGGGCAGGAAGACATGGGCGTAATTCGCCGTCTCGTTCAGGAAGAGGTCATGCACGATGACGCACTCCATCGCGGCAAGGCCGGCCGAGACGTGCTTGGTGTCCGGGTCCGATTGCAGGATGTCCTCGCCCTGGCAGTAGAGGCCCTTGAAGCTGCCATCGACGGCGGCATCCAGCATGTTGGGGATGCGCAACCCCGGCTCGGGGTCGATCTCGACACCCCAGAGCTTTTCAAAGATCGCGCGGACATCGGCGTTCTTCACATGGCGGTAGCCCGGCAGTTCATGCGGGAACGAGCCCATGTCGCACGAGCCCTGCACATTGTTCTGGCCGCGCAGCGGGTTCACGCCGACGCCCTTGCGGCCGATGTTGCCGGTCAGCATGGCAAGGTTGGCGATGGCGATGACCGTCGTCGATCCCTGGCTGTGCTCGGTCACGCCGAGGCCGTAATAGATCGCGCCGTTGCCGCCGGTGGCGAAAAGCCGCGCCGCTTTGCGCAGGTCTGCCGCCGGCACGCCGGTTAGCAGTTCCGTCGCCTCCGGGCTGTGGCGCGGGTCGCTGATGAACTCCGCATAGTCGCGGTATTCGTCCCAGTCGCAGCGCGTGCGGATGAAGGCCTCGTCGGCCAGACCCTCGGTGACGATGACATGGGCCAGCGCCGAGACCACCGCGACGTTCGTCCCCGGACGCAAGGGCAGGTGGTGCGCCGCCTTGATATGCGCCGATTTCACCAGATCGATCCGGCGCGGGTCGATGACGATAAGCTGTGCGCCCTGCCGCAGACGTTTCTTCAGACGGCTGGCAAAGACCGGATGGCCGTCGGTCGGGTTGGCGCCGATGACGATGACGACATCGGTATGCTCGACCGAGTCGAAATCCTGCGTCCCGGCCGAGGTGCCGAAGGTCTGGCCCAACCCGTAGCCGGTCGGCGAGTGGCAGACCCGGGCGCAAGTGTCGGTGTTGTTGTTCAGAAAGACCCCACGGGCCAGTTTCTGCACCAGATAGGTTTCCTCGTTGGTGCAGCGCGAAGAGGTGATGACGCCGATCGACCTGCGCCCGTATTTCTCCTGCAAGCCGCGCAGCCGGGTCGCGGCAAAGTTCAGCGCCGCATCCCAGGAGACCTCGCGCCAGGGTTCGTCGATGCGCTCGCGGATCATCGGTTTCAGGATGCGGTCCTGATGGCTGGCATAGCCATAGGCAAAGCGCCCCTTGACGCAGGAATGGCCCCGGTTTGCCTTGCCGTGCTTGTAGGGCACCATGCGGACCAGCTCATCGCCGCGCATTTCGGCCTTGAAGGAACAGCCGACGCCGCAATAGGCGCAGGTGGTGACGACGGCGCGATCGGGCGTGCCGATCGCGATCACCGACTTTTCCTGCAAGGTCGCGGTCGGGCAGGCCTGAACGCAGGCGCCACAGGAAACACAATCCGACGACAGGAAATCATCTGCCGCGCCGCCCGGCGAAACCCGGCTGTCCCAGCCGCGCCCCGCGATGGTCAGCGCGAAAGTGCCCTGCACCTCCTCGCAGGCCCGGACACACCGCGAACAGACGATGCACTTGGACGGGTCATAGCTGAAATAGGGGTTGCTGTCGTCCTTCGGCAGCCATTGCGGATTGGCCACGCCAGACGTGTCCTTGGCCCGGAAATGCGTCTCCACCGCCTCGTAGCGGACATCGCGCAGACCGACGGCGCCGGCCATGTCCTGCAATTCACAATCGCCGTTCGCCGAACAGGTCAGGCAGTCGAGCGGGTGGTCCGAGATGTAAAGCTCCATCACGCCGCGCCGCATCTTCTTCAGCTTCGCGGTCTGGGTATGCACAACCATACCCGGCGCCACCGGCGTCGTGCAGGACGAAGGTGTGCCCCGGCGCCCCTCGATCTCGACCAGACAGAGCCGGCACGAGCCGAAGGCCTCGACGCTGTCGGTCGCGCAGAGCTTCGGGATGCTGATCCCGGCCATGTTGCTCGCGCGCATGACCGAGGTGCCTTCCGGCACGGTCACCTCAAAGCCGTCGATGGTCAGCGTCACGGTCTTGTCCGACCGCGCCGCCGGGGTGCCCATGTCGCGGGTGTCAGCCCAGGGGATGATGAAGTCTTTCATTCCGCAGCCTCCTTGGCCGTCGCGGTGAAGTCGTCGGGGAAATGCTTGAGCGCGGACATGACCGGGAACGGCGTGAAGCCGCCAAGCGCGCAGAGCGAGCCGTCCTTCATCGTCTCGCAGAGGTCGGTCAGCAGCGGGATCGCCGCCGCGTCGCCGCGCCCGATCCGGTCGATGGTCTCGACCCCGCGGACCGCGCCGATCCGGCAGGGCGTGCACTTGCCGCAGGATTCGATGGCGCAGAACTCCATGGCAAAGCGCGCCATCTTCCGCATGTCGGTGGCATCGTCGAAGACCACGATTCCGGCATGCCCGATCAGGCCGCCCTTGCCGTCGAACTCCTCATAGCCGAAGGGCGTGTCGAACTCCGAGACCGGGAAATAGGCGCCGAGCGGCCCGCCGACCTGCACCGCCTTTACCGGCCGACCGGTGAAGGTGCCGCCGCCGATGGTCTCGACAATCTCGCCCAGCGTCAGGCCAAAGGCGGTCTCGTAAAGCCCGCCGTACCTGACATTCCCGGCGATCTGCAGCGGGATCGTCCCGCGCGACCGGCCAAGGCCGAACGCCTTGTAGAAGGCCGCGCCCTTCGCCATTACCACCGGCACCGAGGCCAGAGAGATGACGTTGTTGACCACCGTCGGCTTGCCGAACAGGCCTTGCAGCGCCGGCAGCGGCGGCTTCGCCCTGACCACGCCGCGCTTGCCTTCGAGCGAATTGAGAAGCGCGGTTTCCTCGCCGCAGACATAGGCCCCGGCGCCGACCCGCACCTCGATGTCGAAGGCCGGGCCGGTGCCCAGAACCGACGGCCCCAAAAGCCCCTCGCGCCGCGCCACGGCGCAGGCCTCATTCATCACCTCGATCGCATCGGGATATTCCGAGCGCAGATAGACATAGCCCTTGGTCGCGCCGACCGCGATCCCGGCAATCGCCATGCCCTCGATCAGGCAGAACGGATCGCCCTCCATCAGCATCCGGTCGGCGAAGGTGCCGCTGTCGCCCTCGTCGGCATTGCAGACGATGTACTTTTGAGCGCCGGCAGCCTTGCGCACCGTCTCCCACTTGATCCCGGTGGGAAAGCCCGCGCCGCCGCGCCCGCGCAGCCCGCTTTCGGTCACGTCCTTGACGATACCCTCGCCGGACATGGCCAGCGCCCGGCGCAGCCCTTCAAGCCCGCCATGTGCCGCATAGTCCGCCAGCGACAGGGGATCAATCAGCCCGACCCGCGCGAAGGTCAGCCGGGTCTGACCCTTGAAGAACGGCACCTCCTCGACCGGGCCGAGCGCTGTCTTCGACGACCCGTCGAGCACCGCCGCGACATCGGCAACCGTGACCGGCCCGTAGCCGACGCGCCCCGCCGTGGTCTCGACCTCGACCAGAGGCTCAAGCCAGACCATGCCGCGGCTGCCGTTGCGGACCAGCGTTACCTCAAGCCCGCGCGCCTTGGCCTCGCGCAGCACCGCATCGGCCACCGCATCGGCGCCAAGGGCGCGGGCGGCGGCATCGCGGGGACCATAGATCTTCATGCGCGGATCTCCTTGAGGATCTGATCGAGACGCGCGTCATCGACACGGCCAACGACCCTGCCATCGACCATGGCAGCAGGTCCGCAGGCGCAAAGACCCAAGCAGTATACCGGTTCCAGCGTCACTTTTCCATCGGCGCTGGTGCCGTGGAACCCGGTGCCGAGCCGGGCGCAGGCCGCCTCGGCCAGATCGTCGGCGCCCGCCGCCTGACAGGCCTCCGCCCGGCAGATCTTGACGACATGGGCGCCCGCCGGGTGGCTGCGGTAATCGTGATAGAAGCTCATCACGCCATGCACCTCGGCCTTGGTGATGTTCAGCCGGTCGGCGATCCGCGGCAGGGCCCCGGCGGGCACATGGCCCCATTCGGCCTGAACGGCATGGAGGATCGGCAGCAGCGGCCCCTCAAGGCCGATCAGACCGGTGATGATCTCATCGGTGCGCGCGGCGATTGCGGTATCTGTCGGGGTGGCGCTGGTCATCGGGGCCTCGCGTTGATTTCCTTGGCGGACATCAGGGCTTATCATAGCATAAGCAATACCAAAGTTCCGTCATTTCATAGGCGGGGGCTATCAAGCCTGCGTGCACATTCGCGCCGCTCAAGGGGCCGGAAACGTCATCCACTGGACGCGCGCGGCGCTTTGGTCTCATCTGGCCGAAACACCCGAAAGGCGACACCATGGCAGGACTTGAACATCGCATCGCGCAGGGCAGGGGGGATGAACCGGCCGATCTCGTCCTTCGGGGTGGCCGCGTCCTCTGTGTCGTGACCGGGGCATGGATCGACGGCGACGTGGCGATCTCGGGCGATACCATCGTCGGCACTGGCGCCGATTACGAAGGCCGCGCGGTCATCGACGTGGCCGGCCTCAGCCTCGTCCCCGGGTTCATCGACACCCATCTGCATATCGAAAGCTCACTCGTCACGCCGCATGAGTTCGACCGCTGCGTGACCCCCCGCGGCATCACCACCGCGATCTGCGACCCGCATGAGATCGCCAATGTCATTGGCCTGCCCGGCATCCGCTGGTTTCAGGAGGCGAGCCGCCACACCCTGATGGACATCCGCGTGCAACTGTCCTCCTGCGTGCCCTCGACGCATATGGAAACCGCCGGCGCGACGCTCGACGCCGCTGACCTCGCCGAGGTCATGGGCCACCCCTCGGGCATCGGGCTGGCCGAATTCATGAACTACCCCGGCGTCATCCACCGCGACCCCGGCTGCATGGCCAAGCTCGCGCTTTTCGCGGGCGGCCATATCGACGGCCATTGCCCGCAACTGACAGGGCGCGACCTCAACGCCTACATCGCCGCCGGCATCCGCACCGAGCATGAGGCGACGACCGCCGAAGAGGCGCTGGAAAAGCTTCGCAAGGGGATGCGGGTCCTGATCCGCGAAGGCTCGGTCTCGAAAGACCTCGAAGCCCTCGCGCCGGTCCTGACCGACATCACCTCGGCCTACATGTGCCTTTGCACCGACGACCGGAACCCGCTGGACATTGGCGAGCACGGCCATCTCGACTACATGATCCGCCGCCTGATCCAGCGCGGCTGCCCGCCGCTTGCCGTCTACCGCGCCGCCACGCTTTCGGCCGCCGAGGCGTTCGGGCTCAAGGACCGCGGCCAGATCGCGCCGGGCAAGCGCGCCGACATCGTCGCTGTAGACAGTCTTGCGGGTTGCCACGCGCAACTCGTCCTCGCCGCCGGGCGGCACGTCACGGATCATGCCTTCGCCGCGCGCCAGACCATCCCGCCGGTCGGCCGCCACTCGGTCAAGGCCCCGAAGGTCAAGCCGGAGGATTTCCGCAGCCGCGCCAATCGGACCGAAACCGACGTCATCGGCATCCTCGAAGGCAAGATCATCACCGAGCACCTGCACGAGGACATCGCCATCGCGGATGGCGACAAGCTCCCCGATCCGGCCCGCGACCTGATCCGCATCGCGGTGGTCGAACGACACGGCAAGAACGGCAACATCGCCACCGGCTTCGTCAGAGGCTTTGGCCTGAAATCCGGCGCGATCGCCTCGACCGTCTGCCACGACCACCACAATATCGCCGTCGTCGGCGTCGACTATGCCGACATGGCGCTTGCCGCCAATCGCCTCACCGAGATCGAGGGTGGCTTCGTCGTGGCGAAGGACGGAAAGATCCTCGCCGAGCTTCCCCTGCCGGTCGCGGGCCTGATGAGCCTTCAGCCCTTCGAGGCGGTCCACCAGACCCTCGTGACCCTCCGCGCCGCCGCCAAGAGCCTCGGCGTCACGCTCGAAGAACCCTTCCTGCAACTCGCCTTCCTCGCCCTGCCGGTGATTCCTGCGCTGAAGATCACCGACCGGGGTATGGTCGATGTCGAGAAGTTCGAGATCATCGGGTAGGCGCTATATTTATATATTTATACTGAGCAGCAGGTGCTGCTTAAGAAGCAATCGCGTCGCCCGCCCTACGGTCGCTAAACATTGCGGGCGTGAGCGTCCGCTTCGTCTCGCACAGCAGGCGTCGATCGCCCCCTGATTGCCGTCCTGAGCGGCTTCAAACGGTCGCCGCGACAGCTTCAACTTCCGCCCCCCACCCAACCTCAGACACCAAGTGACTGCACGGTGGGTGTACGCATGGTGTACGCGCTGTGTACGCCCGATTCCGCGCGCGAACGCATAGAATCCGACCGGCCTCAGGCGTTGAAGAGGAAGTGCAGCACGTCGCCGTCCTTGACCTCGTAGGTCTTGCCCTCGACGCGGAACTTGCCGGCCTCGCGCGCGCCCGCTTCGCCGCCAAGGGTGACGTAGTCATCATAGGCAATCGTCTCGGCCCGGATGAATCCGCGCTCGAAATCGCCGTGGATGACGCCCGCCGCCTGCGGCGCCAGCGTGCCCGTCTCGATGGTCCAGGCGCGGGCCTCCTTGGGGCCGACGGTGAAGTAGGTCTTCAGCCCCAAAAGCGCGTAGCCCGCCCGGATCAGCCGGTCGAGACCGGCTTCCTCAAGCCCCATTTCCTCAAGGAACATCGCCGCATCCGAGGGCTCCATCTGCGCCAGCTCCTCTTCGATCTTGGCCGAGATCACGACCGATCCGGCGCCCTGGGCCGCCGCCATGTCCGCCACTTTCGCAGAAAGGGAATTGCCGTTCGCCGCCGAGGATTCCTCGACATTGCAGACGAACAGGACGGGTTTCGAGGTCAGAAGCTGCAGCATCCGCCAGGCTTTCTCGTCCTCGGCCGCGACCTTGACGGTGCGCGCGGGCTTGCCCGCCTCCAGCGCCGCCAGAGCCTCTCGCATCAGCCGTTCCTGCGCCGCCGCCTCCTTGTCGCCGCCCTTGATCTTGCGCGCGATATTGGCGAGCCGTTTCTCGATCGATTCCATGTCGGCGATCATCAGCTCGGTCTCGATGGTCTCGGCATCGGCGATCGGGTCGATCTTGCCCTCGACATGGGTGACGTCATCATCCTCGAAGCAGCGCAGCACATGGGCAATGGCATCGACCTCGCGGATATTCGCCAGAAACTGGTTGCCCAGCCCCTCGCCCTTCGAGGCGCCACGCACGAGGCCCGCAATATCGACAAAGGTGATCCGGGTCGGGATGGTCTGCTTCGACCCGGCGACGGCGGCAAGCCGGTCAAGCCGCGGATCGGGCACCGCGACGTCGCCGACGTTCGGCTCGATGGTGCAGAAGGGAAAGTTCGCGGCCTGCGCCGCAGCGGTGCGGGTCAACGCGTTGAAAAGCGTGGACTTGCCGACATTCGGCAGCCCGACGATACCCATCCTGAAACCCATCCGGCACCCCCTCAGCGTGATCGCGGCGCTTGTAGTCCGGCCGCCCGGTCGGCGCAAGCATGGCCGCGACTGTCACAAACGGACGCCGTGATCGCAAAGAATCGTGTGATCGCAAAGAATTGTGTTTTGAAGTGAATGCGTTCCGCGCCAATGTACGGCCATGACCGCCGCCGTCCCTAGAAAGAGAATGACATGATCCGCCCCATTGCCGTTGCCGCAGCCCTCGCGCTCCTGCCGCACGCCGCACCGGCCGCCGATGTCGTGGTCGGGCTCGGCTATGCCGACTTCTCGGACCAGGCAGCAGACGACAGCGCATTCCTGGAACTGGAATTGCACTCGGCGCCGCTCTGGCATTTCGCCGGTGCCGACTGGTCTCTTGCCGGGGCTGTCGCGGTGCATGGCGAAGGCGATGTCTTCGTCGGTGTCGGCCCGGCCGCGCTCTGGCCGCTCGGGAACCGCTGGTTCGTCGAGGCGAGCGTCATGCCCGGCTTCTTCGAGGATGCGGGCGGGGCCAACTCGCTCGGCAGCGACTTCGAGATCCGCAGCCTGCTCGGCATCGGCCGTCACATCAATGACCGGCTCTCGCTGTCGCTCGCCGCGAGCCACAAGTCGAACGCCAACCTCTCGGACCGCAACCCCGGCGTCAACGCGCTCAGCCTGCGGGCGCGCTGGGCGTTCTGACGCCGCCGCCGTTCGCCTGCAAAGCCCCATTGATTTCGCCCCGGCTTTTCTGCAAGACCCGCAGGACGGACGAGGAGAACGCCATGACCCGGATCGATCAGACATTCGCCGCGCTCAGCACCGCAGGCCGCAAGGCCTTCGTGTCCTACATCATGGCCGGCGATCCTGATCTTGCAACCTCGCTCGACCTGATGAAGGGCCTGCCTGCGGCGGGTGTGGACATCATCGAACTGGGGATGCCCTTCACCGATCCGATGGCCGACGGCCCGACGATCCAGCTTGCTGGCCAGCGCGCGCTCGAAGGTGGCCAGACGCTGCAGAAGACGCTCGACATGGTCGCCGCGTTCCGCAAGACCGACACCACGACGCCGATCGTGATGATGGGCTACTACAATCCGATCTATTCGCGCGGGGTGGAGCGGTTCCTGAAGGACGCCGTGGCCGCCGGGATTGACGGTCTCATCGTCGTTGACCTGCCGCCGGAAGAGGATGAGGAACTCTGCATCCCGGCGCAGAAGGCGGGGATCAACTTCATCCGCCTCGCGACGCCGACGACCGATGCGCACCGCCTGCCGAAGGTTCTGCAGAACACCTCGGGCTTTGTCTATTACGTCTCGATCACCGGCATCACCGGCGCGGCGGCCGCCGAGGCCGCCGACGTCGCGCCCGAGGTGGCGCGGATCAAGGCCGGGACCGATCTTCCGGTGATCGTCGGCTTCGGCATCCGCTCGCCGGACACCGCCCGCGCCATCGCCGCGGTTGCTGATGGCGCGGTCGTCGGCTCCGCCATCGTCAAGATGGTCGAGCAAAAGCGCCCGGTCGCCGAGATCCTCGCCTTCGTCAAGGGCCTCGCCGACGGCGCCCATTCGGCCTGAGGGCCGCGCGCGCAGGGGCGTCTTCATTTTCGAAATACCCGCGGTCCGAGACATCGGATGATGCCGCAGGAATCGCAGCTGCGAAAGCGGATTGAAGTTGGGCTCTAAAATTGGTAACAAAGATTTACCAGTCAAGGATGCCCCCCATGCCCGTCATCACCTGCATCGACGATCTGAAGCGGATCTACCGGCGGCGCGTACCGAAGATGTTCTACGACTACGCGGAATCAGGTAGTTGGACGGAACAGACCTTCCGCGACAATGTCACCGACTTCGCCGAGATCAGGTTGCGGCAGCGGATCGCGGTGGACATGACCGGGCGCTCGACGCGGACAGCGATGATAGGCCAGGACGTGGCAATGCCGGTGGCGCTCGCCCCCGTGGGCCTGACCGGCATGCAGCATGCCGACGGCGAGATCAAGGCGGCGCGCGCCGCCGCAAAGTTCGGTGTGCCCTTCACCCTCTCGACAATGTCGATCTGCTCGATCGAGGACGTGGCCGACCATGCCCAGGTCCCGTTCTGGTTCCAGATCTACACGCTCAACGACGACGATTTCAACCAGCGGATCATCAACCGGGCGAAGGCAGCAGGCTGTCCGGCGCTGGTCATCACCGTCGATCTGCAGGTACTCGGCCAGCGCCACAAGGACCTCAAGAACGGGCTCTCGGCGCCGCCCAAGCTGACCATCCCGACGCTGCTCAACCTCGCCACCAAATGGGGCTGGGGGCTTGAGATGCTCGGCACCAAGCGGCGCTTCTTCGGCAATATCGTCGGCCATGTCGAGGGCGTCTCGGACCCCTCGTCGCTCTCGGCCTGGACCGCCGAGAAGTTCGACCCCGCGCTCAACTGGGACAAGATCCGCAAGCTGATGGACATGTGGGGCGGCAAGGTGATCCTGAAGGGCATCCTCGATGCCGAGGATGCCGAGAAGGCCGTCGCCGTCGGCGCCGACGCGATCGTGGTGTCGAACCACGGCGGCCGTCAGCTTGACGGCGCGATCAGTTCGATCCGTGCCCTGCCGGCGATCGCGGCGGCCGTGGGCGACCGGACCGAGGTCTGGATGGACGGCGGCGTGCGCTCGGGCCAGGACGTGCTGAAGGCGGTGGCGCTTGGCGCAAAGGGGGTGCTGATCGGCCGCGCCTTCACCTACGGGCTTGGCGCCATGGGCGAAGCCGGCGTGACCAAGGCGCTCGAGGTCATCCACAAGGAACTTGACGTGTCGATGGCGCTCTGCGGCGAAACCGGGGTTGCCGCTCTCGGCCGTCACAACGTTCTGGTGCCAAACGGCTTTCTCGACGGCTACAACTGAACGGCGTCGGGGCGCCGCTTCATCGCCAGGATCAGCGGGATGATGGTGGCAAGCAGGACCGCGACGGTCAGGAACGCCACGCGCAACCCGACCGCCTGCGAGATCATGCCCATGGCCGACGGGCCGATGAAAAAGCCCGTGAAGCCGATCATCCAGGCGCGCGAGATGGCGTGGCCGCGCTGATCGGGGCGCACGAGCTTGCCGAGGATCGAATTGGCCGATGGCACGATGACCGCGACGCCAAGGCCAAGAAGTCCAACGCCGATGACTGCGACCAGCGGCACCGGCGCCAAGGCGATGACGATGCCGCCCACCACGCCCACGACCGCGGACCACAGCACCAGCCCGGCCTCGCCCA
>JBGSNN010000249.1:0-7762 GCA_041739655.1 Albidovulum sp.
GCGTGGAACGTCGACACCGGGCTTGAATGCGGCCTGTCCGGCCACGCCCAGATCGGCAAGGGCATGTGGGCCATGCCGGACCTGATGGCGGCGATGCTGGAGCAGAAGATCGCGCATCCGAAGGCCGGGGCGAACACGGCATGGGTGCCGTCGCCGACCGCGGCCACGCTGCATGCGACGCACTACCACAAGGTCGATGTCTTTGCCCGCCAACGCGAGATTGCCGCGATGCGGCGCCCGGCGCGGCTGGATGACCTCTTGACCATCCCGCTTGCCACCGGGCGCAACTGGTCCGGCGACGAGATCGCGGCCGAGATCGAGAACAACGCGCAAGGCATCCTCGGCTATGTCGTTCGCTGGGTCGATCAGGGCATCGGCTGCTCCAAGGTGCCCGACATCCATGACGTGGCGCTGATGGAGGATCGCGCGACCTGCCGCATCTCGAGCCAGGCGCTGGCGAACTGGCTGCTGCATGGCGTCGTCAGCGAAGAGCGGGTGATGGAGGCGCTGCGCAAGATGGCCGCTGTCGTGGATCGGCAGAACGCCGGCGACGCGGCCTATCTGCCGATGGCGCCGGATTACTCCGGCCTTGCCTTTCAGGCCGCCTGCGATCTGGTGTTCCTGGGTCGGGTCCAGCCGTCGGGCTATACCGAGCCGGTGCTGCACAGGCGGCGGGCAGAACTGAAAGCCGGCAGCATGTCCGACCGCTGACCTGACGAAAACCGACGACAGGCCTTTTTTCCGCCGTGCTGCGGCGCTACCTTCGGTCTCAGCTTGTGACAGGGGGCAGGGGAGCCGCATGCGACGTCCGGTTGTCGGCATCATCGGCAACAACAGCTTGCTGAACGATCAGTATCCCGCCCATACCGGCGGCACCATGAACAGCAGTGCCATCTCGCAGGTGGCGGGCTGCCTGCCGCTCATCATTCCGGCCGACCCGCGGCTTGTGTCGGTCGAGGAACTGATGGCGGTGTGCGACGGGTTTCTCTTGACCGGCGGCCGCCCCAATGTCCACCCGGAGGAATACGGCGAAGCGGCGACCGCGGCGCATGGTGCCTTCGACCGCTGCCGCGACGCGATCACCCTGCCGCTGGTGCGCGCCTGCGTCGACCGGGGCCAACCCTTCCTCGGAGTTTGCCGCGGCTTTCAGGAGGTGAATGTCGCGATGGGCGGCACGCTCGATCCCGAAATCCGCGATCTGCCGGGCCGGATGAACCATCGCATGCCGCCCGATGGCACGCTTGAGGAGAAATTCGCGCTGCGCCACGCGGTCCGCTTCACCGAGGGCGGGGTCTTTCACCGGCTGCTCGGCGCGCGCGAGGTGATGACCAACACGCTGCACGGCCAGGGCCTCAGGACCGCCGGGACCCGGGTCGTGGTCGATGGCTGGGCGCCGGACGGCACGCCCGAGGCGCTCTATATCGCGGGCGCCACCGGCTTCACCCTCGCGGTGCAATGGCATCCGGAATGGAACGCCGCCAGTGACCCGGTCTCGCGCCCGCTCTTCACCGCTTTCGGCGAGGCCGTCCGCACCTGGTCCGAGACCCGGAACCTGTCGCGGCGCGCCACGGCCTGAGTCGCCCGGCCTCGTTCTTCTGTTCGAAAATACCTCGGGGGTGCGGGGGTGGGACCCCCGCGCGGGTCCGGGCCGCAAGGCCCGGACAGCCCTCAGGTCACCCGTGCCCGGCGCCGGTATTCCGGCCGATCCCAGAGATCTTCCGCCATCACCTGCCGCAGCACGGCCACCGCGCCCTCTACATCCGCGATGGAGGTGTAAAGCGGCGTGAAGCCGAAGCGCAGGATGTCTGGCGCGCGGAAATCGCCGATCACGCCCCGCGCGATCAGCGCCTGCATGATCGCGTAGCCCTCCGGGTGACGGAAGCTGACCTGGCTGCCACGCGCCGCGGGATCACGCGGCGAGGCCAGTACCAGCGCGGGGCAGGCCGCCTCGACGCCGCGGATGAAGGCCTCGGTCAACTCGATCGACCGGGCCCGAACATCGGCCATGGACACCATGTCCCAGATGTCGAGCGCGGCCTCAAGCGCCGCCATCTGGATCACCGGCGGCGTGCCGACCCGCATCCGTTCGATGCCGCGGCCGGGCCGGTAGTCGGGATCGAAGGCAAACGGCGCCTCATGGCCGAGCCAGCCGGAAAGGGCGGGGCGCACGCTCTCCTGCAAGCGCGGCGCAACATAGATGAAGGCCGGGCCACCGGGGCCGGAATTGAGGTACTTGTAGGTACAGCCGACCGCGAAATCGGTCCCCGCACCCGCCAGATCGACCTCGATCGCGCCGGCCGAATGGGCCAGGTCCCAGACCACCAGCGCGCCGGCCGCATGCGCTTTCGCAATCAGCCGCGCCATGTCGTGCTTGCGCCCGGTGCGGTAGTCGACCTCGGTAATCATCAGCACCGCGATCTCGGGCGTGATCGCCGCCTCGACCGCCTCCGGCGCCACGGTCCGAAGCTCGCGCCCGCCGCCCAGGCTCCGCACCAGCCCGTCGGCCATGTAGAGGTCCGAGGGGAAGTTGCCGCTATCCGACAGGATCACCTTGCGGTCGGGGCGCAGTTCCAGCGCCGAGGCCAGTGCCTGATAGACCTTGATCGAGAGCGTATCGCCAAGGACCACGCTGCCCGGCTCCGCCCCGATCAGCCGCGCGATCCGGTCGCCGAGCCGCGCCGGCATGTCCATCCATCCGGCCCGGTTCCAGCCGGTGATGAGCATCTCCGCCCATTCGTCGGCCAGCGTCCTCCCGACCCGTGCCGGCGCCGCCAGCGGCATCGGGCCAAGCGAGTTGCCGTCAAGATAGATCACCCCCTGCGGCAGGTGGAACAGCCTGCGCGTCACCTCGAAATCGCTCTGCATGTCGCACCTCCCCGTCGCTTGCGCTGCCTCCCGAGGTACGCCACCCGGTTCGGCCGCGCCACCCCATTTCACGCAGGCCCGCCACAGTCGCGGGATCCTGTGCCGTGGCAGTGCCGCAGTCAGGTCATTCTTGCGCCGCCGGGCAGTGCCACATAACTAGGCACAGGGGCAGCTACAGGACGAGGTCTGATGGCCAAAGAGATTGATTTTCCGCCGGTCTGGCTGGCGGGTTTTGCCGCTCTTGGCGGTGTCGTCGGACGCCTGGCCCCGATCGAGCTTGTCTTCAACAGCATCGTCGGCGCCGGGCTGATTGTTGTCGGCCTTCTGCTCATGCTGGTCGCGGTGGTGCAGATGGCGCTGGCGCGAACCACGGTGATTCCGCGTCGCGACCCCTCGGCCCTCGTGATGGGCGGTGTCTTCGGCCTGTCGCGCAATCCGATCTATCTCGCCGACGCGCTGGTGCTGACGGGCCTCTATCTGCACTGGGATGCGCTGGTTGCGCTGCCGCTCGTCGCGGTGTTCATGGCCATCATCACGCGCCGCTTCATCCGGCCCGAGGAAGCCCGCCTTGAGGCGATGTTCGGCGAGGTCTACGACGACTACCGCGCCCGCACCCGGCGCTGGATCTGAGCTTCCGTCACATTTCTCTGAAAACCCGGTTGTCCACCGCGCCCGCAACGCGGTAACAGTGCGCGCGCGGACTGTGCAACTTTATTACCCATACGGGATCGTCGGGATACGGATTGCGGAAAGGGAGAGACAGTGAAGATCGGGGCACCGAAGGAAATCTTTGAGGGCGAGGCCCGCGTTGCGATGACGCCGGACTCGGCCGTGCTGCTGCAGAAGCTGGGGCATGAGTGTTTCATCGAAACCGGCGCCGGGGCGAAGGCGGGATTTTCCGATGCCGCCTACGAGGCTGCGGGTGTCAAGGTCGTCAAGACCCCTGCCGCGCTCGTCAAGGCGATCGATGTGCTGGTCAAGGTGCGGCCGCCGGTTGACGTCGAGGTCAAGCGTCTCGGATCGGGCCAGACCCTGATTTCCTTCTTCTATCCGGCTCAGAACAAAGAGCTTCTCGAGCTTGCCAACAAGCAGGGCGCCACCGTCGTCGCGATGGACATGGTGCCGCGGATCAGCCGGGCGCAGAAGATGGACGCGTTGTCCTCGATGGCCAACATCGCGGGCTACCGCGCGGTGATCGAGGCCGGCAGCAACTTCGGCCGCTTCTTCACCGGCCAGGTGACGGCGGCGGGCAAAGTGCCCCCGGCCAAAGTCCTGATCGTCGGCGCGGGCGTCGCCGGGCTTGCCGCCATCGGCACCTCGACCAGCCTCGGCGCGATCACCTATGCCTTCGACGTGCGCCCCGAGGTCGCCGAGCAGATCGAATCGATGGGCGCGGAGTTCGTCTATCTCGACTTCGCCGAACAGACCCAGGATGGCGCGGCCACAGGCGGCTATGCGGCCCCGTCGTCGCCCGAGTTCCGCGAGGCGCAGTTGAAGAAATTCCGCGAGCTTGCGCCGGACATGGACATCGTCATCACCACCGCCCTGATCCCCGGTCGTCCGGCGCCCAAGCTCTGGACCGAGGACATGGTCGCGATGATGAAGCCGGGCAGCGTCATCGTCGATCTGGCCGCCGAACGCGGCGGCAACTGCGACCTGACGGTGCCGGACCAGAAGATCGTCACCGAGAATGGCGTGACCATCGTCGGCTACACCGATTTTCCGAGCCGGATGGCCGCGCAGGCCTCGACGCTCTATTCCAACAACATCCGCCACATGCTGGCGGACCTGACGCCCGCCAAGGACGGCGTCATCAATCACAACATGGACGACGACGTGATCCGTGGTGCCACCGTCACCCATGCCGGCGCCATCACCTTCCCGCCGCCGCCGCCGAAGATCGCGGCCATCGCGGCGCAGAAGCCGAAGGAAAAGCCGCGCGAACTGACGGTCGAGGAGAAGCGGGCGCAAGAGGTTGCAGCGTTCAAGGCGCAGACCCGCAGCCAGGTTACGCTCCTGACCATCGGCGCGGCGCTGATGCTTGGCGTCGGCCTCTTCGCGCCGGCGAGTTTCATGTCGCACTTCATCGTCTTCGTGCTGTCGGTCTTCATCGGCTTCCAGGTGATCTGGAACGTCTCGCATTCGCTGCATACGCCTCTGATGGCCGTCACCAACGCGATTTCGTCGATCATCATTCTCGGTGCGCTGATGCAGATCGGCTCGGGCTCATTCCTCGTGATCCTGCTCGCCGCGCTCTCGATCTTCATGGCCGGGATCAACATTTTCGGCGGATTCCTCGTCACCCGGCGCATGCTCGCCATGTTCCAGAAATCGTAAGGAGGCCGGGCATATGGATTTCGGATTTACCACCGCCGCCTATGTCGTCGCGGCCGTTCTCTTCATCCTCTCGCTCGGCGGGCTTTCCGGGCAGGAAAGCGCCAAGCGCGCCGTCTGGTACGGCATCTTCGGCATGGGCCTTGCGGTCTTTGCGACGCTAATCGGGCCGGGCGCGGGGCTCTGGCCGCTCTCGGTCCTGCTCGTCGCGGCAGGCGGCGCGATCGGCACCTATGTCGCCAAACGCGTGCAGATGACCGAGATGCCGCAGCTTGTGGCCGCGATGCACAGCCTCGTCGGCCTCGCCGCGGTCTTCGTCGGCTTCAACGCCCATCTCGAACTTGGCCGCGTGCTGGCGATGGACGAGGCCGCGCGTGCAGCCCTTGACGGCTTCGCCGCGATCCTCGCCCACAAGAGCGCGGTCGAGGTCAATATCCTGCGGGTCGAGCTTTTCCTCGGCATCTTCATCGGCGCCGTGACCTTCACCGGCTCGGTCATCGCCTTCGGCAAGCTCGCCGGCAAGGTGTCGTCGAAGGCCGAAAAGCTGCCGGGCGGGCACATGCTGAACGCGGGTGCCGCGGCGCTCTCGCTTCTCTGCCTCGTCTGGTATTTCAACACGGGCGGGATCCTGCCGCTCATGCTGATGACGCTGGCCGCGCTCTTCATCGGCTATCACCTCATCATGGGGATCGGCGGCGCCGACATGCCGGTCGTGGTCTCGATGCTGAACAGCTATTCGGGCTGGGCGGCGGCGGCGATCGGCTTTTCGCTTTCCAACGATCTGCTGATCGTCGTCGGGGCGCTCGTGGGCAGCAGCGGTGCGATCCTCAGCTACATCATGTGCAAGGCGATGAACCGCAGCTTTGTCAGCGTCATTCTTGGCGGCTTTGGCAACACCACCGGTCCGGCGATGGAGATTGCGGGCGAACAGGTCGCCATCGACGCCGAGGGCGTGGCGGCGGCGTTGAATGATGCCGACAGCGTCATCATCGTGCCGGGCTACGGCATGGCGGTGGCGCAGGCGCAGCAGTCGGTCGCCGAACTGACCCGCAAGCTGCGGGCGAAGGGCAAGACCGTGCGGTTCGGTATCCACCCGGTGGCGGGGCGGCTGCCGGGCCACATGAACGTGCTTCTGGCCGAGGCCAAGGTGCCCTATGACATCGTGCTGGAGATGGACGAGATCAACGAGGATTTCCCCTCGACTGACGTCGCCATCGTCATCGGCTCGAACGACATCGTGAACCCGGCGGCGCAGGAGGACCCGAACTCGCCCATCGCCGGGATGCCGGTGCTGGAGGTGTGGAAGGCGAAACAGGTCTTCGTGTCGAAGCGCGGCCAGGGCACCGGTTATTCCGGCATAGAGAACCCCTTGTTCTACAAGGACAATACGCGGATGTTCTACGGCGACGCCAAGAAGTCGGTGGACAGCCTCTTGCCGATGATCGAGTGAACCGACCGGCCATCGCGGTCTGCATGACCCTGCCCAACGGGCGGGGTCACTTTATTGTGTCCTGAGATAGGGGCCGATCTGCGCTACTCTCCGCCCCCCAGCAATCAGGAGGCCGGCATGAAAGCGCATGACAAACCGACCCCGCGCAAGAGCGCGAAGGACTTCGATTCCCGCATCCTAGAGATTTTCGACGGCTATGTGCATGGCAAGATGACGAAGCGCGAGTTCATTGAGCGTGCAGGCAGGTTCGCCGCCGCCGGCGTGACCGGAGCCGCGATTCTTGCCCAGCTTCAACCCGACTACGCGCTCGCGCAACAGGTCGCCCCCGACGATCCGGCGATCGAGACCGCGACGGCCGAATACGACAGCCCCGAGGGCAACGGCCGTATCAAGGGGCTGATGGCGAAGCCCGCGGGGGCCACAGGCAAGTTGCCCGCCGTGCTCGTCGTGCATGAGAATCGCGGCCTCAACCCCTATATCGCCGATGTGGTGCGCAGGCTCGCCAAGGCGGGCTACCTCGCCTTCGGGCCGGACGGGCTCTCGCCCTTGGGCGGCTATCCCGGCAACGACGATCAGGGCCGCGAGATGCAGGCGAGCCTCGATCCCGCGAAACTGATGGCCGACTTCTTCGCCGCCTACGACTACCTCCGCGATCACGAGGCTTCGACCGGCAAGGTCGGCGCCGTGGGCTTCTGCTACGGCGGCGGCGTCTGCAACGCGCTTGCGGTGGCCTACCCGGACCTCGCCGCCTCGGTTCCCTTCTACGGCCGCCAGCCCGCGACAGAAGACGTCGCGAAGATCGAGGCGCCGCTCCTGCTCCACTACGCCGCGCTTGACGAGCGCATCAATGCCGGCTGGCCCGCCTATGAGGCGGCGCTGAAGGCGAACGGCAAGACCTATGAGGCCTATGTCTATGAGGGCGTGAACCACGGCTTTCACAACGACACCACGCCGCGCTACGACGCCGCGGCGGCAGAGCTCGCCTGGTCGCGGACCCTGGAGCATTTCGCAAAATACCTCGGCTGAAAGGCACCGTTTCGCCTGATCGCGCGGGCGTGGCGTCCCGCCCTTGCCAGCCCCGCCGCGGCCGTCGTCGCGGGGGCGGTCGCCGCG
>JBGSNN010000257.1:0-18554 GCA_041739655.1 Albidovulum sp.
GCGCCGCGCAGACGGCAATCGGCGGCAAGGGCCGCCAGATCCTCCATATCGCGCCCCGCCAGCAGCACGCCGGCGCCGGTTTCGGCAACCGCCCGAGCAAAGGCCCGCGCCATCGACGAGGTCGCGCCGAGAATGATCCAGGTCCGGTTCATTTCACCCCCCTGAGCTTCAGTCGCCGCACCAGATCGGTTGCAAGCGCGGCGTCGGGGTCGGCCTTCGCCACCTCTTTCCGCCAGAGGTCGATGTCGGGGTACATCGCCGGGATATCCTCGGCCCGGGCGAGGCTGTCCTTGGCGAAATAGATCCGCCCGCCGACCTCGGCCGCGCGGGCCTGCAACTGCTTGATGAGTTCGCGTGCCGCCGCCCGGTTCGGGAAATCGACGGCAAGCGTATAGCCTTCCATCGGAAAGCTCAGATAGCCGGCGCGCCCCGGTCCCATCCGTTTCAGGACGGCCAGAGGCGACGCGAGGCCGGAACCCGTGATCTCGGCCAGCATGACCTTGAGGGCAGGGGCCTCGGCCAGAGGCACGACGCATTGAAACTGATGAAAGCCGCGCTTGCCGTAAAGCCGGTTCCAGTCGTGGATCTTGTCGAGCGGAAAGAAGAAGTCCGAAATCGGCCGCACCACCGTCCGCCCCTTTTCCGGCACGCGGCGGTAATAAAGAGCATTGAAGGCGCGCACCACAGGCGCGGAGAGCGCGAAATCGGGTGCATCCAGCGGCACCTTCCGGCGCTTTATCTTCTGCGGCATCAGGCCCGATCCGGTCTCGCCTTCCTCCAGAATGCCGCGGCCGAGTGCGGCGCCCCGCGCCGTCGCGTCGATCCAGCCGACGGTATAGGCGGCCTCCGACATATCCAGATGCGCGATGAAGTCGTCCCAATCGGCCATCCGCCGTTCGGTCACGATCATCACATCGCCCTTGCAGGGCAGCAGTTTCAGCCCGGCCTTCAGGATCACCCCGGTCTGGCCCAATCCGCCTGCCGTGGCGCGGAAAAGGCTGGGCTTTTTCTCGGGCGTGACCTCGATGAGGCCTGTCGCGGTGCGCAGGGTGATCGAGACGACATGTTGGCAGAACGACCCGACGTGATGGTGGTTCTTGCCATGCACGTCCTGCGCGATACAGCCGCCGACCGTCGCAAAGCCGGTGCCAGGCATGACCGCGGGCAACCAGCCCTTCGGGCCGAACGCCGCCGCGATCTCACCGATCCGCGCGCCCGCCTCGACCGTCAGGATGCCCGTGGCCGGATCGAAGTCGAGCATCCGGTCGAGCCGCGTCATGTCCACGGCGCGGCCACCGGTGTTGAGTGCCGCGTCGCCGTAGCTGCGCCGCATCCCGATCGCCGGGGCGAGCGCCTCGTCGAGGATGGCGGTCAGCGCGCTTTGCCGTTCCGGGCGGGCAAGTTCACCCGAGGCGGACAGGACGCGCCCCCAGCCGGTATAGTCAGCGGATTTCCAGAGCATTCGGTCTTCTCAGTGAAAGGCGTTCGGCCAGGGGGAAGACCAGAAGGCCCAACCCCAGCGCGAACCAAAGCGTTGTGACGCGGATGATGGCGGTTGCCGGAACGGAGACCTCCATTGCCACGCCGTCGAGCGCCAGAAGCGCGATCATGGCGGCCTCGGCCCCGCCCACGCCCCCTGGCGCGCCGGTCAGGCCGCCCGCGAGTGTCGCGAAAACGAAGATGCCGATGGCTTTCCACAGGCCGATCTCCGCCCCCATCCAGCTCAGGAGCAGGTGAAAGGCATAGCCCTCGGCCAGCCACCCCGTCACGCCAAGGGCCATGGCCGGCAGCACGGTCGCGGCATTGCTGAACCGCCCAAGCGACCGCGCCGCGACACGGATGCGGCCAAAGAGCCGCGGAAAGAGGCCGGTCGCGCGGTAAAGACGCGTGACGATGGCGGCGAGAAGCCGTGGATGTGTCGCGGCATAAGCCGCCAGCAGGGCGAGGCCGGCGACCGGCAGCGCGCTGCCGATGCCGCCCGCCGTGATCGCGACCGAAAGCGCCAGAATGATCGCCATCGCGGCAAGGTCCGAGGCGCGATCCATCAGCACCAGCGGCGCCGTACGCTCAAAGGCCCAGCCGGTCTCGCGCTTCAGCCAGCGCATCCTGACAAGTTCGCCGACCCGTCCAGGTGTCACGATCATCGCAAAACCGCCGAGGAAATGGCGCATGTCCTGTGGCAGCGCCGTCGGCACACCGAGGCGTTGCGCAAAGAGGTGCCAGCGCAAGCCCCGCAGAAGGTAGTTTGCCAGCGACAGCACCAGCAGCAGGAGGCATTGCAGCAGGCTCAGCCGCGCGATCTGTGCCAGCGTCTCCTCCCATCCGGTCGCGGCGGCAAGGCCGATCAGTCCGGCGAGGAAGAGAACGATCAGCGCCGCGATGGCAAGACGCGCCCTCAGACGCCGCGCGGGCGACGTCTCTCGGGTCTCGGGAAGGGGCAGATCGGCGCTCATCATTGCCCCGGTCGCTATCAACGGAATAGGGCAGGATTATGGATTTGTTTCGCAGAAGTCGACAGTTTCCGCGGCAGCGATCTGATCGCCATGCCCGCCCCGACCCAACGCGCCGCTGTTCTCGCGCGGGAGGGACCAGCCCGTGGTCGGGCCGGTCCTGAGGGTCATTGCGCCGTCAGCCAACAATGGTCGCTTCGGTCGCGGCGCGCAGATCTTCCTCGCTCACCCCCGGCGCCAGTTCGACGATGTGCAGGCCCTTGTGGCCCACGTCGAGGACACCGAGGTTGGTGATGATCCGGTCCACCACGCCCTTGCCGGTCAGGGGCAGGGTGCAGTCGCGCAGCACCTTCGATTCGCCGTGCTTGGAGGTATGGTCCATCACCACCACCACCCGGCCGACACCGGCCACAAGGTCCATCGCCCCGCCCATGCCCTTGACGAGCTTGCCGGGGATCATCCAGTTCGCCAGATCGCCCTCTTCGGAAACCTCCATCGCGCCGAGGATCGCCATGGCGATCTTGCCGCCGCGGATCATGCCGAAGCTTGTGGCGCTGTCGAAATAGGCCGAATGCGGCAGTTCGGTAATCGTCTGCTTGCCGGCGTTGATAAGGTCCGGGTCCTCGTCGCCCTCGAACGGAAAGGGGCCCATGCCGAGCATCCCGTTTTCCGATTGCAGCGTCACATGAACGCCCTCGGGGATGTAGTTCGAGACCAGCGTCGGGATGCCGATGCCGAGGTTGACATACATTCCGTTCTTCAGTTCCTGCGCCGCGCGGGCGGCCATCTGATTGCGGTCCCAACCCTTGGTTTCACCAGCCATTACACGGCCTCCCGCTTGCGCACGGTGCGCTGCTCGATACGTTTTTCATGTGCACCCTGAACGATGCGATGCACATAGATGCCGGGCAGGTGGATGTGATCCGGGTCAAGCGAGCCGGTCGGCACGATTTCTTCCACCTCGACGACGCAGGTGCGGCCGCACATCGCCGCCGGCGGGTTGAAGTTGCGCGCGGTCTTGCGGAAGACGAGGTTGCCGGTCGCATCGGCCTTCCAGGCCTTGACGATGGACAGATCGGCGAAGATGCCCTTTTCAAGGATATAGTCCTGACCGTCGAAGTTTTTCACTTCCTTGCCCTCGGCGATCACGGTGCCGACGCCGGTCTTGGTGTAAAAGCCGGGGATGCCGCAGCCGCCGGCCCGCATCCGCTCGGCGAGCGTCCCTTGCGGGTTGAACTCGAGTTCCAGCTCGCCCGAGAGATACTGGCGCATGAACTCGGCATTCTCGCCGACATAGGACGACAGCATCTTCTTGATCTGCTTGGTGTCGAGAAGCTTGCCTAGGCCGAACCCGTCCACGCCGCAGTTGTTCGAGGCGATGGTCAGGTCCTTGACCCCGCTCTCTACCAACGCGTCGATCAAGAGTTCGGGGATGCCGCAAAGGCCAAATCCCCCGGCCGCGATGAACATACCGTCGAAGACCAGCCCGTCCAGGGCCTCCTTCGCCGAGCCATAGACTTTCTTCATGGTCTCTCCCCGCACGATGTCGCCTGACTTGTCGCCCGGAGACGGAGAGGAGTCAATTGCCGCAGCGCGGCGACCGTTGAAGCAGTTCCTTCACGCGCTTGTGTAGAAAGTTGTCTCGGCGCGCCACCCTCTTCCGGCCTAACAAATATCGAAGTGCGGAAATGCCGCACACAGGTAAAACGAGAAGGAGAAGAACCCTATGTCGAATTCCAGGTGGCTTTGCATTGCAGCGCTGACCGGTCTCGGGCTATCGGCTGGCGGAGCCCTAGCGGCAGACTGCACGACGACCGCCACGGACAAGACGGCGATCGACGAGGCCGGCATCGTAGCGCTCTACGATTGCCTCAAGGACGCGATGGCAGCCGCCTACGCCTCCGGCGACAATGCCGTGGGCAAGGAATTCCGTTCCTGGACGGTGACCGGCACCCGGCCCGGGTTCGCGGGAACGCACTCTGACCGGTTTCTGCTGACATGGGCCAACCCGGTCGCCGTCGAACAGTACATGAAATATGCCTCCGAAGGCGTCGAGATGCCGGTGGGCTCGATCCTCGCAAAGGAAAGCTTCGACGTGAGCGTGAAGAAGGGCAAGGCGGTGCTCGGGCCCCTGTTCATCATGACCAAGGTCGGAACGGACAAGGCGCCCGACACCGACGGTTGGCTCTACGAGGCGGTGCAGCCGGATGGCAAGATGATGAAGTTCCCGCAAGCCATGTGCCACGACTGCCATGTGGCCTGGGAGGCGCAGGACGAACTGTCCTATCCGCTCGAAGAGGTGCGGATCGGCGCGTCGAACTGATCCGTCGGCTGCGCGACTGCGGGGACCGCTGTGCCGGACGCTGCCCTGCGATGATCGGCGCGGATGGCGGCGCGCGCTGAACGGCAGGGCGCGGGCGCAGCAACCCGAAGGGAGCCGATCGACCCGCCTCCGTGGCGACAGCGCGGGACGATCGGGTCGGCGGGCCCGGCCTAGTTGTCCTGCGCCGTCAGCCCTGTTGTACCTTTGCTCCGACTTTCCTGGTGGTTTTCTTGGCGGCCGGTTTCGAGGTCGTCGCGGCGGACTTCCTGGGGGTCTTTCTGGGGCCGGCCTTGGTCTTGCCGGTCTTTGACAGCTTTGCCGAAATCAGCGCGAGCGCCTCGTCCCGGGTCACGTCCTCGGGCACCGAATCCTTCGGCAGCGTGGCATTGACCTTGGCCCATTTCACATAAGGCCCGTACCGCCCCGCCATGATCTGGATCGTGCCGCCGTCCGGGTGATCGCCGAGCTCGCGGATCGGAGTCGCCGCCGCGCTGCCTCGGGCTCCGCCGCGGCTGGCCTTCTGCGCCAGCACCTCGACCGCGCGATTCATGCCGATGGTGAAAACCTCTTCGACGTCGGGCAGGTTCGCGTAGACGCTGCCGTGCTTGACATAGGGCCCGTAGCGGCCGATCCCCGCCTCGACCCGTTCGCCATCCGCGGGATGGGTGCCGATCTCGCGCGGCAGGGCCAGCAGACGCAGCGCCTTTTCCAGGTCCATCGCCTCGGGGGCCCAACCCTTCGGCAGGCTGGCACGGTCAGGTTTGGGGGTTTCCTCGGTCGCTTCGCCGCGCTGGACATAGGGTCCGAAGCGGCCGGCTTTCAGCCAGATATCCGCCCCCGCATCGGTGCCCAGAACGCGGTCTCCGCCGCCCTCCTCTGCGCCGTTCACGGCCGCAAGGGACCGGGTATAGCGGCAGGACGGATAGTTCGAGCATCCGATGAAAGCGCCGCCCGAGCGCGCGGTCTTGAGGCTGAGCCGACCGTCGCCGCAGGTCGGACAACTGCGCGGGTCAGACCCATCCGCGCGCGGCGGATAAAGATGTGGCGCCAGAAAGTCGTCGATCTTCTCCAGAACCTCGCCGATCCTCAGATCGGCGGTTTCCGCGATGGCCGCGGTGAAGTCGCGCCAGAAGCGCGCGAGCACGTCCTTGTAGTCGCGTTCGCCCGCCGAAACCTCGTCGAGTTCGTTCTCGAGATCGGCGGTGAAGTCGTATTCGACATATTTGCGGAAATAGTTGGTCAGGAAGGCCGTCACCAGACGGCCCTTGTCCTCGGGGATCAGCCGGTTTTTGTCCTTGCGCACATATTCGCGATCCTGGATCGTGGTGACGATCGACGCGTAGGTGGAGGGGCGTCCGATCCCAAGCTCTTCCATCCGCTTGACCAACGTCGCCTCGGTATAGCGGGGCGGGGGCTGGGTGAAGTGCTGCTCCGGCGCGATCTTGCGCTTCTCGGCCGCCTCGCCCTGCATGATCTGCGGCAGGCGCGCGCCGTCTTCGCCCTCGTCGTCGTCGCGGCCCTCGTCATAGACCTTGAGGAACCCGTCGAACATCACGACCTGCCCGGTGGCGCGAAGTTCTACCTGACCGTCGGCGCTGGCCACATCGACCGTCGTCCGTTCCAGCCGTGCGGCGGACATCTGGCTGGCAATCGTGCGCTTCCAGATGAGGTCGTAGAGCTTGTGCTGATCGTCTGCCGCCTTCAGCCGGTCGGGCGAAAGGCTCATGTCGGTGGGCCGGATGCATTCATGCGCTTCCTGCGCGTTCTTGGCCTTGTTCTTGTACATCCGCGGGCTCTCCGGGACATAGGCCGCGCCAAAGCGGCGCTTGATCTCGTCACGCGCGGCCATCACCGCCTCGGGAGCCATGTCGATGCCGTCGGTGCGCATGTAGGTGATGTGGCCGGCCTCGTAGAGCCGTTGCGCCGCCGACATGCAGGCCTTGGCGCCCATGCCGAACTTGCGGCTGGCTTCCTGTTGCAGCGTCGAGGTCATGAACGGTGCATAGGGGTTGCGCGCGGCGGGCTTGGCCTCGACCGACCTGACGGCTAGGGCGCGTGACGTGACCGCCTGCACCGCGAGTTCTGCCGCGGCCGCACTGCCGATGTCGAACTTGTCGAGCTTCTTGTCTCCAAGAACGGTCAGCCGGGCCTGGAATTCCTGCCCGCGCGGCGTGGCGAGCGTCGCCGTCACCGTCCAGTATTCCCGCGCCTTGAAGGCCTCGATCTCCATCTCGCGCTCGACGATGAGGCGCAGGCAGACCGATTGCACACGGCCCGCCGATTTTGCGCCGGGAAGCTTGCGCCAGAGCACGGGGGAGAGGTTGAAGCCGACGAGGTAGTCGAGCGCGCGGCGCGCGAGGTAGGCCTCAACCAGCGCGGTATCGACATCGCGGGGATGCGCCATGGCCTCGGTAACGGCGGATTTGGTGATCGCGTTGAAGGTGACGCGGCGGACCGTCTTGCCCTTTTTCAGGCTGGATGCCAGCGCCTCTTGCAGGTGCCAGGAAATCGCCTCGCCCTCGCGGTCGGGGTCGGTGGCGAGGATCAGGGTGTCGTCGGTTTTCAGCGCCTCGGTGATGGCGCGGATATGCTTCTTGCTGTCCGCTGCCACCTCCCATTTCATGTCGAATCCGTGGTCGGGATCGACCGAGCCGTCTTTCGGTGGCAGGTCACGGACATGGCCGTAGGAGGCGAGAACGGTGTAGTCGGAGCCGAGATACTTGTTGATTGTCTTGGCCTTGGCGGGTGATTCAACAACGACTACGGCCATGACTTCCCCTTGAAAATCGGTCTTTGCTTACGGGCGCGGAACATGTGGGGCAAGGCACCGGAATGTCAATGCGGCGGTTTCGGCGGTGGCGCCTTACGGTTTGCGGGCTATCCCCGGATGCCGTTCCTCGGCATGATCGGGCGGCGGCGGAGGATGATGCGCGTCAGGAGGCGGAGATGCAAATCTGGCTGGCGGCGTTCGTTGCGGCCCTCGCGACCGGGGCGACCGCGCAAGAGTGGTATGAGCCGCAGCGCGGCAGCGCGGATCGGCGCGGCATCATGGATGCCATCCGACCGCAGGCCGATCTGGTGTTCGGGCCGCCGGTCGAATTCGTGGTCATTGATCTCAGGGTCGCCGGTGACATGGCCTTCGCCAGGGTGTCTGCCCAGCGACCCGGTGGTGCTGCGATCGACATTGCCGCGACGCCGGGCTGGCAATCGGGATACTTCATGCCCGATGCCGACTGGGTGGGCGGGCAAGCCATCCTGCGTCGCCTGGGTGCGGAATGGGTGCCGGTCGAGGTGATCTTCGGGGCTACCGACGTCTGGTGGGCCGACCCGATGTTCTGCGCCGGGTTCCGGCCAGTCATCGCGGATGTCTGTCCCTAGGCGGGTTCTCGGGCGCGCGATGCGGGTTGCGGTGACTGCGGTCGCGGCGGTGGCCGGGTCAGACCGCCCGCGACAGAAGCCCTCCGGGCTGGCGCAGGATCAGCCCGTCGAGTTCGAGGTGCACCAGAGCGGGTGCGATATGGGCGGTCGGCAGGCCGAGGTCGCGGATCAACTGATCCTCCGCGACCGGGCTCGGCCCCAGACGGTCGAGGATGCGGGAATGAAGGGCCGTGACCTTACCGAGGTCGTGGGTTGTGGCGCCGGATGTCCTGTCGATGCCGCGCTCCTGGCTGTCCGCCGGGCGGTGCATGCTTGCGGGCGCTGAGGCCGTCGCGGTCGCATCGGCCTTCCTGGTGACTGGCTCGACGCGCGGTTCCTCTGTGCCTGCGCCAAGGCCAAGTGCCTCGATCACATCCGCAGCGCCACGCACCAGGGTTGCCCCGTCGCGCAGGAGGAGGTTGCAGCCCGAGGCGCGGGCGTCGAACGGATGCCCGGGCACGGCGAGCACCTCGCGCCCCTGATCCAGACCGATCCGCGCCGTGATGAGACTGCCCGATTGGGCCGCGGCCTCGACCACGACGATACCGCGTGCGAGGCCCGAAATCAGCCGGTTGCGCAGCGGAAAATGCCGCGCCATCGGCTCAAGCCCGATCGGTTGTTCCGAAAGCAGCAGACCTTTCGCTGCAATGTCCTCGGCAAGGCCTGTGTTCTCTGCCGGATAGATGACATCGACGCCACCTGCCAGAACCGCCACCGTGCCGGTGGGCAGGGCGGCGTGATGGGCGGCGGTGTCAATGCCGCGTGCAAGACCCGAGACGACGGTGATCCCCGCCGCGCCGAGATCGGCGGCGAGCTTGCGCGCCATCCGCGTGCCGAGCGACGAGGCCGACCGTGCGCCGACCAGTGCGACCATCGGGCGCGCCATAACCTCTTGATTTCCTTTGATCCAGAGGACGGGCGGGGCATCGGAAAGGTCGGCGAGCACTTGCGGATAGGCGGGCTCGCCCCGGCAGATCAGCCGCGCCCCGGCGGCTTTTCCCGCCTTGCGTTCCAGATGAATGACAGCTTCCGGGCAAACCGCATAGTCGCCCATGCCCGCGGATCTGGCGATCTCCGGCAACGCCGCAAGTGCGGCGGCGGCCGATCCGTATTCGCCGAGGAGCCGCCAGAACGTGGCGATACCGACCCTGCGGGAGCGAATGAGGCGGAGCCACAACAGTCTGTCATCTTCCGTGGTGGGTGGGGTGAAGGGGGTGGGGTAAGAAAACAAACCTTGAACCCTCGTGACTTCGCCTCATTCGCAAGGGCAGATTGCAACCTCAGGGTTAATCAATGGTTACGATTCGCACGAAACTTGACCGGCCGCCGGAAGTTCCCCCGTTAACACCTTAGCGACTGCGTGAAGACAGGGTGCGGCTGTCCCGGTTGCCAGGCCCGGACCCGCCCCTCCATGAGATGGCGCTTGGTCACCACCGGCCAACTGAGGTATCATGAATCAAATGTCCGAGGACAGGCGTCGGCATGACCAGCTTGCTCTATCACGATGGCAATCGGCGGCTTCAGGACCAGTTCGCGAGCCGCCGCCTCGCCGACCGGCTGGAGCAGGTGATCCTTCGCCCCGAATTCACCGATGCCGATCGGGCGTTCATCGAGAGCGCCACGTTCTTCTTTCTGGCGACGGCGGATCGCGACGGTCGGCCCGACTGTTCGTTCAAGGGCGGCCTGCCGGGATTCGTCCGTGTGACGGGTCCGAATGAGCTCGCGTTTCCCGACTACGACGGCAACGGCATGTTCAAGAGCCTCGGCAACATCGCGGTGAACCCCGCCGTCGGACTGCTTTTCATCGTAATGGGCGAGCGGCCCGCACGGTTGCGGGTGAACGGCACCGCATCGGTTGTCCGCGACGATCCGCTCATCGTCGAGTTTGTGGGCGCGCAACTCCTGATCCGGGTCCGGACCCGGGCGATCTTTCCCAATTGCGGGCGTTACATTCCCGCGGCGGACGGCCCCTCCATCTACATTCCGCGTGACGGCGAGGTGCCGGTCGAGCCGGCGTGGAAGAGCAACGACGATTTCCGCGACGCGGTTCCACCCCGGGCGCCGGCGCCGGTCAAGTCCGGAGGGGACGCGGGCTGAGACTGCCGGGGGCAGGCGAGCTCATGCCGCCGCGCCGCCCACGGTCAGCCCGCCGATCAGAAGGGTCGGCTGGCCGACACCCACCGGGACGGACTGCCCGGCCTTGCCGCAACTGCCGATACCGGGATCGAGGGCCATGTCGTTGCCGATCGCGCGGATGTTCTTCAGCGCCGTCGCCCCGTCGCCGATCAGCGTGGCACCCTTCACCGGCGCGCCGATCTTGCCGTCCTTGACCCGATAGGCCTCGGTGCAGGAAAACACGAACTTGCCGTTGGTGATGTCGACCTGGCCGCCGCCGAAGCCCACCGCATAGATGCCGTCCCTGACCTCGGCCACCACATCGGCCGGATCGGCCGTGCCGCCCAGCATGTAGGTGTTGGTCATCCGCGGCATCGGGATATGGGCAAAGCTTTCGCGCCGACCGTTACCGGTGGGCGCAACACCCATCAGGCGGGCGTTCTGCCGATCCTGCATGAAGCCGACGAGCACGCCATCCTCGATCAGCACGTTGCGGCCCGAAGGCGTGCCCTCGTCATCCACGGTAAGCGATCCACGTCGGTCGGGGATGGTGCCGTCATCGAGGACGGTCACGCCCTGCGCCGCGACCCGGCTTCCCATCAGCCCGGCAAAAGCCGAGGTTTTCTTGCGGTTGAAGTCGCCTTCAAGGCCGTGGCCGATCGCCTCGTGCAGAAGGATGCCGGGCCAGCCCGCACCGAGGGCCACGTCCATCACACCTGCAGGCGTCGCCTCGGCCCGCAGGTTGACAAGCGCGATCCTGAGCGCCTCGCGCGCCTCGGCCTGCCAGTGGCCTGGCATCATCAGCGCGGCAAGGCCGGTGCGCCCGCCGCCGCCGGTGCCACCGCTTTCGCGACGGCCGTTTTCCTCGACAATGACCGAGATGTTGAGGCGCGCCATCGGGCGGATATCGGACACCAGCCCGCCTTCGGGGCGCAGGATGAACACTTCCTGAAGCGACGCGGCGATGGTCGCCGAAACCTGGATGACTCGGGGATCGAGCGAGCGGGTGAAGGCGTCGATCTCCCGCAGGGTCTCGACCTTGAGGCCGAAGCTGGCATCCGCCATCGGATCGGCGTCGGTATAGAGGTGCCGGTTGGTGCCGGACGGGGGGTCGGCCAGGGTGCCGCCGCCGGCACCGACCGCGAGGCGCGCGGTCTCGCTGGCCCGGCGCAGCGCGGATTCGGAGATTTCGGTGGAATGGGCATAGCCCGCGGCCTCGCCCTTGACGGCGCGAAGGCCAAAGCCCTCGGAGGCGTCATAGCTTGCCGTCTTGAGCCGACCGTCATCGAGCACCAGCGCTTCGGACCGCCGGCGTTCCAGAAAAAGTTCGCCGTCTTCGGCCCCGGCGAGGGCACCCCGGAGAATCGCGATCGCGCGATCCCGGTCGAGATGCGTCGCGAAGGGATCGAATCGACTGTCTGACATGGTTCTTCCTTCGGGATCGTTGACTTCTGTCAAATTGCCGCGCCGCCTGGCACGGGTTTCTCTTGTCGCATGCGCTCTAATATGATTTTACAAATGCGAAATACAACCGGCCGCCAAAAGCAGCCGGAGCGGGAAGCGGCGAGACAAGCCGCGGCTGGACACGGGAAACATAGATGCGCTTTGCAACCAGACTTGTCGGCCTCGGGGCCACCCTCACTGCAACTTTTCTTGCGGGCGTCGCCGCCGCGCAGGACGGAGTTTCCGGCCTGCCGATCGTCGGCGCACCGAGTTCGCAAGGAATGGGGTTCCAGCCCGCTGCGACCCAGCTCGCGCATGAGCAGCAATGGCTTGACCACATGACCATGATCCTCTCGGGCGCGGTGGTCGCACTTGTCATGGTGCTTCTCGCCATCGTTGCGCTGCGCTTCAACCGCCGCGCCAACCCGACTCCGGCCCGCTTCACCCACAACACGCCGCTGGAAATCGCCTGGACGCTCGGGCCGGTGCTGATCCTTGTCGTGCTCGGCTCTTTCTCGTTGCCCATCCTCTTCAATCAGCAGGAGATTCCGGCCGGCGAGGTGCATGTGAAGGTGACCGGCAACCAGTGGTACTGGTCCTACGAATATCCGGATGAAGGCGTGGCCTTCGACAGCTTCCTGCTCGGCCGCGAGGAACTTGAGGCGGCGGGCTACTCGCAGGATGAATATCTGCTGGCGACCGACAATGCCGTTGTTCTCCCGGTGAACAAGACCGTCGTGGTTCAGATCACGGGCAACGACGTGATCCATGCCTGGTACGTTCCGGCATTCGCCGTCCAGCACTCCGCCAACCCAGGGCGCATCGGCGAACTCTGGTTCAAGCCGGAAAAGGAAGGCGTGTACTTCGGCCAGTGCACCACGCTCTGCGGCAAGGATCACGCCTTCATGCCGATCACGGTGAAGGTGGTCAGCGAGGCCGCGTATCAGGATTGGCTGGCACGGACAAAGACCGCCGGGATAGGGGTTTCGGCACCGACGCGCATCGCCTCGTCCAACTGAGAATGGCCGGCGCGGGTTCAGCCCGCGCCCACCGGGGGGAAGAATGTCCGATTTCAGCGCCATCGACCAGGGGCAGGAAGCAAGCTTCGGCGATTTCGTCCAGCTTCTGAAGCCGCGCGTGATGTCGCTTGTCGTGTTCACGGCGATGGTCGGGCTGATCGTCGCGCCGGTGCCTGTGCATCCCTTCGTCGGCTTCACCGCGATCCTGTTCATCGCGCTCGGCGGCGGCGCCTCGGGCGCCCTCAACATGTGGTATGATGCCGATATCGACCGTGTCATGCGCCGCACGCGGAACCGGCCAGTCCCCGCCGGTCGGGTGAGCGAGGGTGAGGCGCTGGGTCTCGGGCTGGCACTTTCGGCGATTTCCTGCCTGATGCTCGGGCTCGCGTCGAACTGGTTCGCGGCTGCGTTCCTGGCCTTCACGATCTTCTTCTACGTCGCCATCTACACGGTCTGGCTTAAGCGCCTGACGCCGCAGAACATCGTCATCGGCGGCGCCGCCGGCGCCTTTCCCCCGATGATCGGCTGGGCCGTCGCGACTGGTGGGGTGAGCCTTGAGTCGGTTCTGATGTTCGCCATCATCTTCATGTGGACGCCGCCGCATTTCTGGTCGCTCGCGCTCTTCATGAAAGAGGACTATTCGAACGCCGGAGTGCCTATGCTGACGGTCACGCATGGCCGCAAGGCGACGCGCAAGCACATCTTCGCCTATACGCTGCTGCTCACCCCGGTCGCCATCGCGCTGGCGCTGTCGTCGATCGGCGGTCCGGTAACGCTTGTCGCGGCGGTGGTGCTGAACGCGGCCTTCATGCGCGGCGGCTGGACCCTGATGAAACGCGACGAGGCCGCGGCCGAGGCGGATGGCTACCGCGCCGAAAAGGCGTTCTTCCGATTCTCGCTCGCCTATCTCTTCCTGCAGTTCGGCGCGCTTCTGGGGGACGCGTCCCTGGATGCCTTCGGATGGGGGGTCTGGTAATGGCGATCCATCAGGATCACGAGCTGCATCTGCGCCGCTGGGGCCGCAACCTCGGGCTTGGTCTGGTGCTGGCGGCCTTTGTGGTGATCGTGTTCGGCCTGACCGTCGTCAAGGTCTCGCGTCAGGATGAGAACGGTAATCCTCCGGTTGCGGGCGGCGCGCAATGAAGCGGATCGACAGCAACGGACGGGTGGCTGCGGGTCTTGTCGGCGTCGTGCTGACGATGGGCGCGCTGGCCTGGGCGGCGGTGCCCTTCTATTCGTGGTTCTGCAAGGTCACGGGCTATGCCGGCACGCCGAGCGTGCGCGCGGACTCGTCGGGCGTTGTCCTCGACGAATATGTGACGATCCGCTTCGACGCCAACACCGGACCCACGATGCCGTGGCAATTCAAGCCGATGCAGCGCGAGCTGAAGCTGAAGATCGGCGAGACCGGCATGGCCTTTTACGAGGCCTACAACCCGACCGATCAGAGCGTCGCCGGGACTGCCGTCTACAACGTCGCGCCTGATCTCGCCGGGTATTACTTCACCAAGATCCAGTGTTTCTGTTTCACCGAACAGGTGCTGAAGCCGCATGAGCGGGTCGAGATGCCGGTGGTGTTCTACGTCGATCCCGAGATCGTCAAGGATTCCGATGCCGGGCGTATCCGCAATATCACGCTGTCCTACACATTCTACCAAACCGACCTGCCCGAAACGCAGGCGAGCCTTCCGTCAGAAAGCGCGGCGGACTATAACTGACCAAGCCGAAATCCAGGGAAACCGACATGGCGCACGAAAAGAACCACGATTACCACATTCTTCCCCCGTCGCTCTGGCCGCTACTTGGCGCACTAGGTGGCTTCGTCATGCTGTTCGGCACGGTGTTGATGGTGTCGCCGCAGGTCGAGAACAACCAGCCGTGGATGTTCCTCGTCGGCTTGGTGATAGTGCTCTATGTCATGTACGGCTGGTGGTCCGAGGTCGTGCACGAAGGCAATACCGGCGATCACACCCCGGTCGTGCGCATCGGCCTGCGCTACGGGTTCATCCTGTTCATCATGTCCGAGGTGATGTTCTTCTCGGCCTGGTTCTGGACCTTCTTCAAGCACGCGCTCTATCCTATGGGACCGATGAGTCCGATCGTCGATGGCGTCTGGCCGCCGGAAGGCATCGTCACCTTCGACCCCTGGCACCTGCCGCTTATCAACACGCTGATCCTTCTCTGTTCCGGTGCCGCCGCGACCTGGGCGCACCATGCCATCGCGCATGACAACAATCGCAAGGACATGATCAGCGGTCTTGCTTTGGCCGCCGCCCTCGGGCTGCTCTTCACCGTGTTCCAGGCACTGGAATATTCCGAAGCCGGCTTTGGCTTTGCCGGCAACATCTACGGTGCGTCCTTCTTCATGGCGACTGGGTTCCATGGCGCGCATGTCATCATCGGGACGATTTTCCTGACCGTCTGCATGATCCGCGCGATGAAGGGCGACTTCACGCCCGAACAGCATGTCGGCTTTGAAGCCGCTGCCTGGTACTGGCACTTCGTCGACGTCGTCTGGCTCTTCCTCTTTGCCGCGATCTACATCTGGGGCAGCGCCTGATCCGCGTCGTCTGACTTTCCGGGAAGCGCGGGGGAGACCCCGCGCTTTGTCCTGTCGAGGCCGTCCCAATGCGCCGCTATATCTTTCCCAGTCTTCTCGGTCTTGTCGGGATCGCGATCCTGATCTCGCTCGGGCTCTGGCAGGTGCGTCGGCTCGCCTGGAAAGAGGCGATGCTGGCCGAAATCGGCGCCAGGATCTCGGCGCCGTCGGTCTCGCTCGACAGCCTCGGCGCGCCTGACCCTGTCCGCGACATGTATCTGCCGGTTGCCTTCGACGGCCGCACCACGGGGCAGCGTCTGCTCGTGCTTTCGGGCCGCAGGAATGAGGGCGCGGGCTTTGAGGTCATCGACAGTTTCAAGACGACGTCAGGGCGCCGCATCCTGCTCGATCGCGGCTTCATCCCCGAAGCGGCGCGCGACACGCCGCGCCCGGCGGTCGCACTGACCGGGGTGGGAAACCTGCTCTGGCCGAACGACGCCGACAGCTACACGCCGCCGCCCGACGCCAGGACGGGTCTCTGGTTCGCGCGCGACGTGGCGGGGATGGCCAAGGCGCTGGGGACCGAGCCGATCCTCGTGGTGCTGAAGACCGCGACGGGCGATCTTCAGGGCATCGCGCCGACGCCGGTCGGCACCGCCGGCATCCCGAACGACCATCTGAACTATGCCATCACCTGGTTTTCACTGGCCGCCGTCTGGGCGGGGATGACAGGCTTCCTTCTCTGGCGTATCAGGCAAAAGCAAATCTGAGGACGGTCGAATGCGTTATGTTTCCACCCGGGGGAAGGCTCCGGTCCTGACCTTCGGCGAGGCGATGCTGACGGGACTGGCGCGCGACGGTGGACTCTATGTGCCCGAGACGATTCCGGCGATGACTAAGGCGGAGATCGCTGCACTCGGCGGGCTGTCCTATGAGGAGGCGGCCTTCCGGGTGATGCGCCCCTTCGTCGGCGATGCCTTCAGCGATGACGAGTTCCGCGGCGCCATTGCGCAGGCCTATCAGGGCTTCGGCCACAGGGCGCGCGCGCCGCTGGTCCAGATCGCGCCGAACCATTTCCTGCTGGAACTGTTCCACGGCCCGACGCTCGCCTTCAAGGATTTCGCGATGCAGCTGATCGGCCAGCTGTTCCAGGCGGCGCTGGCGCAGACGGGCGGGCGGGTGACCATCGTGGGGGCCACCAGCGGCGACACCGGATCGGCGTCGATCGAGGCGTTCCGGGGTCTGTCGAATGTGGATGTGTTCATCCTCTATCCGCATGGCCGGGTGTCGGACGTGCAGCGCCGGCAGATGACCACACCCACCGAGGCCAATGTGCATGCGCTGGCGATGGACGGCGATTTCGACGCGTGCCAGGCCCGCGTGAAGGACATGTTCAACGACTTTGCCTTCCGCGACGGGGTACGTCTGGCGGGGGTGAACAGCATCAACTGGGCACGGGTGCTGGCGCAGGTGGTCTATTACTTCTCCTCCGCCGTCAGCCTGGGCGCACCGCACCGTCCCGTCAGCTTCACCGTGCCCACCGGCAATTTCGGCGACATCTACGCCGGATCGGTTGCCCGTGCGATGGGGCTGCCGGTCGAGCGGCTGGTGATTGCCACCAACCAGAACGACATCCTGCACCGCGCGATGACCTCGGGGGCCTACCAGACCGATGGCGTGCGCCCCTCGATCAGCCCGTCGATGGACATTCAGGTGTCATCGAACTTTGAACGCGCGCTGTTCGATGCCCATGACCGCGATGGTGCGGCGGTGGCGGCGCTGATGGAAGACCTCAAGACTGGCGGCTTTGCGATCTCGGCCAATGCGCTGGCCCATCTGCGCGCCGATTTCGCCAGCGGCCGCTGTTCCGAGGAGCAGACGCGCGCCACCATCGCCATGCTGCACGACACCACGGGGGAAATCCTGTGTCCGCACACGGCGGTGGGTGTGAAGGTGGCCGAAGAACACCTTGGCCCCACCCCGATGATCACGCTGGCCACCGCCCATCCGGCAAAGTTCCCCGATGCAGTTGAGGCCGCCATCGGCCTGCGCCCCACCCTGCCGCCGCGCATGGCCGACCTCTTTGACCGGCCCGAGCGTCTGACGCGCGTGCCCAACGACCTTGGGGCGATCCAGTCCCTCATCCGCGAAAGGACAGCCCCTTGACGCTTCGCCTGACCACATTGCCGAACGGATTCCGCATCGTCACCGAACACATGCCCGGGCTGAAATCCGCCTCGGTCGGCATCTGGGTCACGGCGGGCGGTCGGCATGAACGGGTGGAACAGAACGGCATCGCGCATTTTCTGGAACACATGGCCTTCAAGGGCACCGCGCGCCGGACTGCGCTGCAGATCGCCGAGGCGATCGAGGATGTGGGCGGCTACATCAACGCCTATACCAGCCGCGAGATGACCGCCTTCTACGCCCGCGTGCTGGAGGCCGATGTGCCGCTGGCGGTCGATGTGATTGCCGACATCGTGCTGAACCCGGCCTTCGATCCGCGCGAGATCGAGACGGAACGCCATGTGATCCTGCAGGAAATCGGGCAGGCGCTGGATACCCCCGACGACATCATCTTCGACTGGCTGCAGGAAGTCTCCTACCCCGACCAGTCCTTTGGCCGCACCATCCTGGGGCCTGCCGAACGGGTCGCGGGCTTCAGCCGCGAGGATCTGACGCGCTTTGTTGCCGAACATTATGGCCCCGACCAGATGATCCTGTCGGCGGCCGGCGGGGTCGATCACGACCTGATCGTGGCGCAGGCGACCGAGGTCTTTGGCGGTCTGCCACGGGTCGGCAACGGCGTGATCCAGCCCGCCGCCTTTCTGGGCGGAGAGCGGCGTGAGGTGAAAGACCTGGAGCAGGTGCATTTCGCGCTGGCCTTCGAGGCCCCCGGCTATCGTGCCCCCGATGTCTATGCCGCACAGGTCTATGCGACTGCGCTTGGCGGCGGCATGTCGAGCCGCCTGTTCCAGAAGATCCGTGAAGAGCGGGGGCTGTGCTATTCGATCTTTGCCCAGTCCGGCGCCTATGAGGATACCGGGCAGATCACGCTCTATGCCGGCACCTCGCAGGAAGAGATCGGCGCGCTGACCCAACTGACGCTGGACGAGTTGAAACGCTCGGCCGAGGACATGACGGCGGCCGAGGTGGCCCGGGCGCGCGCGCAATTGAAGGCCGGGCTGCTGATGGGGCTGGAAAGCCCGTCGAACCGCGCCGAACGGCTGGCCCGGCTGCTGGCGATC
>JBGSNN010000277.1:0-8107 GCA_041739655.1 Albidovulum sp.
GCGACCTGGGCAGCGGCAGTCATCGAGGCGCGCTCGGCCGAGGGTATCACCGCGGCGCTGCGCGGCGCGGGGTATGACTGGGCTTCGGTCACGACGGACGGGCTTCGCGTCACCATGAGCGGCATCGCCCCGACCGAGGCCGCGCGGTTCCGCGCGCTCTCTGTGGCCGGCAGTATCGTCGATGCCGACCGGGTCACCGATGCGATGGATGTGGCGGATGCAGCAGCCCTCAAGGCGCCGGATTACAAGATCGAGATCCTGCGCAATGACGACGGCATTTCGGTGATCGGCCTCATTCCTGCGGGCGAAGCCCATGACCGCATCGTCGCGGACCTCAAGCCAATCGCCGGGACCGGCAACCTGATCGACATGATGGAAACCGCCGATCACCCGATCCCCGAAGACTGGGATGATGCTGTAGGCTTCGGTCTCAGCGCCTTGCGCGCGCTGCCCCGATCGAAGATATCCATCGCTGCGGATCTTGTGTCAGTGACCGCGATTTCCGACAGCGCCGCCGAAAAGGCCAGGCTGGAGACCGATCTCGCGCGGCGCCGTCCCAAAGGGCTGAAGATCGCGCTCGACATTTCCGCGCCGCGCCCGGTCATCACCCCCTTCACGCTGCGCTTTCTGATCGACCCCGATGGCGCGCGGTTCGATGCCTGCTCGGCGGAGAACGAGAGGTCGCGCGACCGCATCATCACCGCCGCCGTCGCGGCCGGAGCGACCGGCAAGCAGAAATGCACCATCGGCCTTGGCGTGCCGACCCCGGCGTGGTCTGACGCGGTGTCGATGGCGCTTGCCGCGATGGCCGACCTTGGCGCGGGATCGGTGACATTCTCGGATGCCGACATTTCGCTCATCGCCGCCGATACCGTGGGCCAGTCCGATTTCGACCGCGTCGTGGGGGAACTGGAATCGAACCTGCCCGAGGTCTTTTCGCTCCACGCCGTTCTGACCGCGAAGCCTGACCAGAACGCCCAGATCATCGTCCCCGAATTCATCGCAACCCTGAACGACAAGGGGATGCTCGACATGCGCGGACGGCTCGGCGACGAGCTGTCGCGCGATGCAGTGGAAAACTTTGCCCGCGCGCGCTTCGGAACGAACTCCGTCCATGCCGCCGCACGCATCTCTCCCGATATGCCGCAAGGCTGGCCGGTGCGGGTCCTCGCGGCGCTGGAGGCGTTGGGCGAACTGTCAAGCGGTCAGGTCGCCGTGCGCGAGGACGGGATCGAGATCAGCGGTGTCACCGGGTCCACCGAGGCGCGCGATACCATTGCCCGCATCCTGTCCTCGAAACTGGGCGACGGCGAGAAATTCGCGCTCAGCATCCGCTACGACGAACAGCTTGACCCGCTGCTGGGCCTGCCGACGCCCGAGGAATGCGCGGCAAACATCAACACGCTGCTCACAAGCCACAAGATCAACTTCGAGCCGGGTTCGGCCCAGATCGCGAAGGACGCGCGCGAGACGCTCGACCAGGTCGCCGAATTGCTCAAGCAGTGCCCGGACGTGCCGATGGAGCTTGGCGGTCATACCGACAGCCAGGGCCGTGAGGAGATGAATCTGGATCTGAGCGAGAAACGGGCCGAGGCGGTGATCGCGGCGCTGATGGAGCGCCGGGTGCTGACCGGGCATTTGACCGCCGTCGGTTACGGCGAATCTGTCCCGATCGCCGACAACGCGACCGAGGCAGGCCGCGAGACCAATCGCCGGATCGAATTCAGGCTGACGGCGCCGCAGGCGACAGCCGCAGACGGCGCGGCGATGTCGGAGGGAGCCGATGTGGCCGCACCGGACGTGCCCGAGATCGCCGTGCAAGTTCAGGACGCGACGGATGCCACCCCCCGCCCAAAACTGCGTCCCGCAGATGGCGGCACCGGCAACTGAGCGCGACAGGGCATCTTGACCGCGGCCCGGCGGAAGGGCAAAGCAACAGGCCATGAACAGAACCGAATTCATCATCGCTACAGCGATCATCCTGTTCGTGGCCTTTGGCCTCGGCTGGTTTGCCTGCTGGTTGATCCATCGCCTGTCACGCGTGACCCAGACCGAAATGGGTGAGTTGGAGCAGATGGCACACGATCTGCACGAAGCAGAGGAAACCCGCGATCAGGCCATCGAATATCTGGAAGCGCGCGAAGCGGAGCTGACCAATCGCCTCAACCAGTCGAATGCGGAACTTCGGGCGGCCATGGACGGGCTGCGCGACGCGCGGCGCGAGGCCCATGAATTGCGCGCCTATATCGAACGCATGAGCGCGGGCTGAACTCACGTCACCAGCGCCGCAGCGCAGCCTCATCCTCGTCCTTCGCGGCGACCCACTCGGCACCATCGGTGCCGATTTCCTTCTTCCAGAAGGGCGCGCGGGACTTGAGGTAGTCCATCAGGAACTCCGCCGCCGCGAAGGCCGCCGACCGGTGCCGCGCGGCGGTGGCGACCATCATGATCGCCTCGCCGGGGTAGAGCGCGCCGTAGCGGTGGATGACGCGCGCATCGACCAGCGACCAGCGGCCCACTGCCTCCTCGACGATGGCGGTTATCGCCTTTTCGGTCATGCCGGGATAATGCTCGATCTCCATCCGCGCGAGGTGACCGCTGTCGTCGCGCACGACGCCCAGAAACGTCACCACCGCGCCGACATCACGACCGCCCCGGCCGAAATCAGCACATTCGGCGCCGTAGTCGAAGCGCTCGGACTGGACGCGCACGCGCATCCTCATCCCCCCGTCATCGGCGGGAAAAACGCGACCTCGCGGACGCCCGCAAGGGAGGCTGAGAAGTCGGAGAGTTCCTGATCCAGGGCGACGCGCAGGGCCGAAATGTCGGCAAAGGCAGCGGCATAGCGATCCTCGCGCGCCTTCAGTTCCACGACCAGGTCGGCCACAGTCGCGGCCGCGGTCTCGACCCGCTCGCGCGGCAGGCCGATGCGTTCACGCACCCAGGCGAAGTACAGCACGTCGATCATGCCTCATCCTTCAGAAACGGCAGCGCCTTGCGGAAGTAATCCCACCCCGTCATGAACGTCAGCGCCGCGGCGACCCAGATCAGGGTCAGCCCGAGCATCGTTGCATAGGACGAGCAGCCGCGCAGCCCGCAGGACCTGATCGGATCGGCAACCCCCTGGCTGACGAGGTCGGCATATTGCTCCATCGTCAGACCACGCCGGGCGATCCCTTCGAGATGCTCGAGCCCGGTTCCGAGGAAAAGGACCGCGATCGCCACCATCTGCGCTGTGGTCTTCCATTTGGCGAGTTTCGTGACCTTCAGCAACCCCGACCTGAGGCCAAGAAACTCCCGCAGGCCCGAGACAAAGACCTCGCGGAACAGGATCACGGCCGAGGGCAGGATGAGCCAGGGGTTCATGCCGGAATAGCCGGTCAGCACCATGATCGCGATCACCACCATTGCCTTGTCGGCGATCGGGTCGAGCATCGCGCCGAACTTCGATTCCTGCTTCCAGAGCCGGGCGAGATAGCCGTCGAAATAGTCGGTGATGGCGGCAGACACAAAGAGTGTCAGCGCGAACCAGTCCGCCCAGGGCCGATGGAAATACAGAAACATCACCGCCACACCCGGCGCGGCCAGGAGACGAAGCGTGGTCAGGATGTTCGGGATCGTCCAGGTCATGGGGAATGAGTAGCGGATGGCGCAGGGCGGGGGAAGGGGGGACCGGCGCGCGCGTGAGCCATTGCTCAGGCGCAGCGTCAGGTCCGCACGACGGGCCGAGGCGGCGGGGCGTCAACCGATCTGATCGGTCCAGACCTCGAAGCCGGTCAGGGTGTTCATGCCGAACGACTGGATCAGCGGCACATCGGCTGCGTCACGGCCACGGGCAACGAGGATGCGCCCGATGCGCGGCATGTCGGCGTTGTTGCGTGGGTCGAAGACCCACCAGGCGCCATCAAGATAGACCTCCATCCAGGCGGCGAAATCGCCCGCCGCATAGGGCGGCGGCATGCCGATGTCACCGAGATACCCGGTGCAATAGCGTGCGGGAATGTTCATGCAGCGGCAAAACGCGATGGCGAGATGCGTGAAGTCGCGGCACACTCCGACGCCTTCCGCATAACCCTGCGCGGCGGACCGGGTCGCACGCGCCTGAAGATAGTCGAAGCGGATATGCCGGTTCACGAAATCGCAGATTGCCTGAACGCGCGCGCGGCCCGGCGGGGTATGTTGGAACAGGCGCCAGGCCTCGTCAGACAAGAGATCCGTATCGCAATAGCGCGAGCCGAGCAGAAACGTGATCGTCTCGTCCGGCAATGCCTCGACTGCAGTCTGGCCCACGTCTGGCGCGACGGCGTCAGGCAATCCGCTGTCACGGATCACGGCATCGGTACCGATGCTGAACCTTCCGGCAGGGGCGACGAGCCGGGTACACCAGTTGCCGAAGCCATCCCGATAGGCGGTCAGCGGCACCGGCGGCGTGGTCACGATGTGGTCGGGATGCTCCAGATCATGCGCGCGGGAATAATGCACGTTCAGAAGTGCGATCATCGGCGTCGGCTGCGTCAGGAGCAGATCGAACCGGCAGCCCAGTTTGATGCGCATGGGCAAACTCCTTTCGCAGAGCTAATAGGGCAGGCCACCCGCGCCGCGCATCCCGGCACCGCACCGTCCCGTCGACGGATACCCTCCCTCAACTGCGGGTGACTCAGCACCGGGGTCATCGCTTCCGATCGAAGCGCGACCAATCCTTGCGATGTTCAGCTCCGACCGGCGCGTAGGATTCGTCGAAGATCGATGGACGTTTGGGCGCGGGCGGTAATTCGGACACGGGTGCCGCCGTGGCTTTGCCCACCGGGACATGGGGCGCGAACGGGCGGCGCGGGGCTGTCTCGTCAGTTTTGATCTTGGTCATTCAAGGGCTTCCTGTTTGGCAAGGCGCACCTTGCGTTGAGCGGGCGACGGCAATCGGATAACGCACCTGCACCTTGGCAACGAAGTACAGAATGACGCCATTGCGTTGTGGCAGGGTACTCACCCGGCTGCAACGGCCAGGCGCTGCATGCCTACCATACCCATGTGAACCGACGTCTGGGCCGATCTCGGGCATCGGCGTCATCAGACTGTCTCCGCAGCGCCGCAAAGGATATTTGCGGACACCTGTTACATACGCGCTCCCGAGGCGAATTGCGAGTGCGACGGCGATTTAGTTGCATCATGCGGCGCAGTCCATGCCGGGACGGGGTCAGGACGCCGAAAGATCGGGCAGTTGCGCACTTGCCGCCCGGAGCGCGGCGCCCCTACCCTTTCGCCTGGAAGAAATCATAGACCGTCTGCGCCATGGCCTCCGAGATTCCGTCAACGGCCTTCAGATCGTCGAGCCCGGCGCGCGCAACGGCCTTGGCGGAGCCGAAATGCTGGAGCAGTGCCCGCTTGCGCGCCGCCCCGACGCCCGGAACCTCGTCCAGAGGCGTCGTACCGATCGCTTTCGCGCGTTTGGCCCGGTGCGCGCCGATGGCCCAGCGATGCGCCTCATCGCGCAGCCGCTGGACGAAGTAGAGAACGGGGGCATTGTGCGGCAGCGCGAAGGGGCGCTTGCCGGGGCGGTGGAATTCCTCCTTGCCAGCATCGCGGTCGATGCCCTTGGCGACCCCGATCATGGCGATATCCTCGACCCCCATCTCTTCCATGATCCCGGCCACCGCCGAGACCTGTCCGGCGCCGCCGTCGATCAGCAGGAGATCGGGCCAGGCCTCGGTCTCGCGGTCGGGGTCCTCTTTCAGCAGACGGGCGAAACGGCGTGTCAGAACCTCTTTCATCATGCCGAAATCGTCGCCGGGGGTCAGGTCGGTGCCCTTGATATTGAACTTCCGGTACTGGCTCTTGATGAAACCCTCGGGTCCCGCAACGATCATGCCGCCGACGGCGTTGGTGCCCATGATGTGCGAGTTGTCGTAAACCTCGATCCGGCGCGGCGGTGCGTCGAGGTCGAAGGCCTCGGCGACGCCTTCCAGAAGCTTCGACTGGGCCGCACTTTCGCTCATCCTGCGGGCAAGGCTTTCGCGGGCGTTGCGGGCGGCGTTCTCGACAAGTTCGGCTTTTTCGCCGCGCTGCGGGACGGCGATGTCCACCTTGCGACCGGCGCGGTCGGACAAAAGCTGGGTCATCAGATCGACGTCTTCGATCGGATGGCTGAGCAGGATCAGCCGCGGCGGTTCCTTGTCGGCGTAGAACTGGCCGAGAAAAGCTTCCAGCACCTCGGGCGCCTCGGCGCCGGCGCCGGTTCTGGGATAGAAGTCGCGGTTGCCCCAGCTTTGATTGGCGCGGATGAAGAACACCTGCACGCAGGCCTGCCCGCCCTCCAGATGCAGCGCGACCACATCCGCCTCGCTCACGCCGCGCGGGTTGATGCCCTGGACCTGCTGGATCTGGGTCAGCGCCTTGATGCGGTCGCGAAGGGCTGCGGCGCGCTCGAATTCCATCGCGTCGGAGGCGGCGGCCATCTCTGCGGCCAGCGTCGCCTGCACCTGGGTGGTCTTGCCTTGCAGGAAGCGCTCGGCATCGGCGACGAGCCCGCCATAATCCGCCTCATTCACATAGCCGACGCAGGGCGCAGCGCAACGCTTGATCTGGTAGAGCAGACACGGCCGGGTGCGACTGGCGAACATCGCGTCCGAGCAATTCCGCAACAGGAACACTTTCTGGAGCTGGTTCAGCGTCCGGTTCACCGCCCCGGCACTGGCGAAGGGGCCATAGTAGTTGCCACGCTCCTTCTTCGCGCCCCGGTGCTTCTTGATCTGCGGAAAGGCATGTTCCCTTGAGACGAGGATGTTGGGGAACGACTTGTCGTCGCGCAAAAGGACGTTGAAATAGGGCTTGAGCTGCTTGATGAGGTTCTGCTCGAGAAGAAGCGCCTCGGTCTCGGTCCTGGTCGTGAGGAACATCATCGAGGCGGTCGCATGGATCATCCGGGCGATCCGTGCCGAATGGCCGGACGGGCGGGCGTAGTTGGCCACCCGTGCCCTGAGGTTGCGCGCCTTGCCGACATAGAGCACCCGCGCCTCGGCATCGAGCATACGGTAAACGCCTGGCTGTGCTGTCAGCGTCTTCAGGTAGGACTGAATGACGGCGTGCCCGGTTTCCTTCCCCTGCGTCACCTCAGCCATGCCTTTCGCGCTGGTTCCTGCATCCCGGTGTCCGGGTGTCGATTCCCCCCGGTCGCTGCAATCTTACGATGCGCTGCGCAAGAGAAAACCTGTCCACGGAATCTGTGGATAAGTCTGGTGAAAAGAAAACCTCATCGTGAAATTCTCCTTGTTTTCGGCGAGCTTCATCACTTTGCCTGTTTTTTAGGCATAGCCGTAACGCATTGATTTAAATATCAAAATTTCCGTAATTCCACAAACACCTGATTTTATTGAGAGAATCGTAACATCTTTGTTACTCGATTGTGAAAGGTGGACAAGTCAAGTGCCGAGGCTGCGAAACTACGCAAAAATCGCTAGTCCAGACCCAGAATATCGGGCGTCTGCCAGCCCAGGTGCTGACCGCCGTCCACGCAGATAAGCTGGCCCGTCACCGCCTTCGCGTCGAGCAGATAGCCCAGTGCCGGGGTGATATCGTCGAGGTCCGCGCCACGCCCCAGGATCGTGGCGGCGCGCTGCGCGGCGAAATGCTCTTCGGTCTGGCGGGCGCCTTTCAGGGTGGGGCCGGGACCGATGGCATTGACCCGGACGGCCGGGCCGAGCGCCTGGGCAGCGGTGCGCGTGAAGGCCCAGAGCCCCATCTTCGCGATGGTGTAGGACATGAATTCCGGGGTCGGCTTCAGCACCCTCTGGTCGAGCAGGTTGACAACGAGCCCCGTCGCCACAGGCTCTGCCCCCTGCATCGCGGGACCTTGCACCTGAGCCGCAAAATCCTGGGTCAGGGCGACCGGCGCGCGCAGGTTCGATTCGATGTGCCGATCCCAGCTTTCGCGGGTTCCGGTGCGGATGTTGTCGTATTCGAAGATCGAGGCATTGTTGATGAGCACACATAGCGGACCGCCGAGCGCTTGCGCCGCAGCGGGAATGAGGCCGCGCACCTCATCCTCGACGAGAAGATCGGCCCGCAGCGCCACTGCCCTGACGCCCAGCGCGCGGGCCTCGGCGGCGGCGGC
>JBGSNN010000279.1:0-3253 GCA_041739655.1 Albidovulum sp.
TGGGCGACGGGCTCGCCGAGCGTCTCGCAGCCTTCGAGACGCGCGAGATCCGCACCGCGCTGGCGCAATGCCGCGGCAGCACCGAACGCGCGGCCCGGCTTCTGGGCATCCCGCGGCGAACTCTGAACGACAAGATGAAGCGCCTCGATATCCGGCTCTGACGCTGCAGTGCAGTATGATTTTTTCTGCGAGACAAAAATTTTTTTGGTGGATAGGGTCAGGGGATCGAAAGGGATTCGTCCGATTTGAGCCTGCCGCAGAAACAGACGCCCCCGACGCTTGGCCCGCTGATCCGCGCGCGCCGACGGCAAAGGTCGATCACGCTTCAGGACCTCAGCGACCGGTCCGGTGTCTCCGTCGGCTATCTGAGCCAGCTTGAGCGCGACAATGCCACCCCGACCCTCGGCACACTGGCGCAGATCGCGCGGGCTCTGGGGGTCGGCGTCGACTATTTCATTGCCACGCCACGCCCCGCCGATGCCCTGACCGTCGCCTCCAAGCGGACGCGCTTTTCCATCGACGGCTCCTCGATCGCCTATGAACGCATCGGCGCCGAGTTTGCCGGCAGCCAGATGTCCTCGTTCATCCTGCATGTCCCGGTGGACTATCGCTCGGAAACCATGCGGCATGAGGGCGAGGAGATCGTCTATGTCCTCGACGGCAGCGTGGTTCAGGTGCTGGAGGGCGAGGAATTCCGCATGTTCCCCGGCGACAGCCTGCACTATCGCGGCAACCGGCCGCATTCGTGGTATAATGACAGCGGTGCCCCGGCAAAGCTGCTCTGGACCGGGACGCTGGAGCTCTTCCACGGGCAGCCGGTGCCGACCGGCGCGGCCGGCATGAAACGGATGGAGGATGCCCCCTGACATGACTTTAAGGCAGGACCCTACGTCAAGCGACGATCGGGGTTGACGGCCAGACAGAAGGCGCCAAGCCTCGGCTATCGAGCCAACACAACGATAACTCTCAGCCAGAGCGGACCAAGATCCGCCAACACGGAGGAAGAAGATGAACCTCAAGTACCAACTCGCCACGGGCCTCGTCCTTGCCGCGCTCAGCGCGGGCGCGGCCGGTGCCAAGACGCTGGTCTATTGCTCGGAAGGCTCGCCCGAGGGCTTCGACCCGGCGCTCTACACGTCGGGCACGACGTTCGACGCGGCGTCGCACACGGTCTTCAGCACGCTGACGCAATTCGTCACCGGCACGACCGAAGTCGTTCCGGGCCTCGCCGAAAGCTGGGAAGCGTCCGAGGACGGGCTGGAATACACCTTCCACCTGCGCAAGGGCGTGAAGTTCCATTCCAGCGACACCTTCACGCCGACGCGCGACATGAACGCGGATGACGTGATCTTCTCGTTCGAGCGCCAGCAGAAGGCGGACAACCCCTATTACACCGTCTCGGGCGGCACCTGGGAATACTTCAACGGCATGGACATGGGGGCGCTGCTGACCAGCATCGAGAAGGTCGATGACAACACCGTCAAGTTCAAGCTGAGCCGGCCCGAGGCACCTTTCATCGCCAACCTCGCGATGGACTTCGCGGCGATCCAGTCGAAGGAATATGCCGATCAGCTTCTTGCTGCAGGAACGCCCGAACTGCTGAACCAGGCGCCGATCGGCACCGGGCCCTTCCAGTTCGTCGCTTATCAGAAGGACGCGGTGATCCGCTTCAAGGCCAACGCGGACTACTGGGAAGGCAAGGCGGCCATCGACGATCTGGTCTTTGCGATCACGCCGGATGCGAGCGTCCGCTACCAGAAAATGAAGGCCAACGAATGCCAGGTGATGCCCTATCCGAACCCGGCCGACATCGAGGCGATGAAGGCCGATCCGGACCTCACCATGCTTGAACAGGAAGGCCTGAACGTCGGCTACCTTGCCTACAACGCCAAACAGGCACCGTTCGACAATCCGATGGTGCGCAAGGCGCTGAACATGGCGATGGACAAGCAGGCGATCATCGACGTCGTCTTCCAGGGCTCGGGCAAGGTCGCCAAGAACCCGATCCCGCCGACCATGTGGTCCTACAACGACGCGGTTCAGGACGATGCCTACGATCCGGAAGCGGCCAAGAAGATGCTCGAGGAAGCGGGTGTCAAGGACCTGTCGATGAAAGTCTGGGCGATGCCGGTGCAGCGCCCCTACAACCCGAACGCCCGGCGCATGGCCGAACTGATCCAGTCCGACTTCGAGAAGGTCGGCGTCAAGGTCGAGATCGTGTCCTACGAATGGGGTGAATACCTCGAACGGTCGAAGGCCGAGGATCGTGACGGTGCGGTTCTGCTTGGCTGGACCGGCGACAACGGCGATCCCGACAACTTCCTCGCCGTGCTTCTCGGCTGCGAAGGCGTCGGCGGCTCCAACCGCGCGCAATGGTGCTACCAGCCGTTCCAGGACCTGATCACCAAGGCCAAGGTGACCGCGGACGTGGCCGAGCGCACCAAGCTTTATGAAGAGGCGCAGGTCGTCTTCAAGGAGCAGGCGCCCTGGGCCACGATCGCCCATTCGGTGGTCTTCATGCCGGTCCGCAAGGAAGTGACCGGCTACAAGGTCCACCCGCTGGGCGGCCATATCTTCTACGGCGTCGATATCGCCGAATGATGAGACCGGCGCGGGGCCTTCGGGGCCCCGCGCCACCTCACCCACCCCATGACAGACCGCTACACAGCATTCCGGCACATTGCCGCCACGCTCGGGACCGACGCCGTCGCGCTCGTTCCCGGAGCCAATTTCACGCGCCTTTTCGGCCACCAGTTCCATACCAACGAACGCCCGCTCGTCGTGGTGATCCCGATCGAGGGGCCGCCCGCGGCGGTCGTCCCCAACCTGGAACTGACCAGCTTTGCCGAGCTGGATTTCGAGGGCGCGGTGTTCGACTGGCGCGACCAGACCGGCTATGGCGATGCCTTTGCCGCGCTCGCCGCGCATCTGCCGGTCCGCTCGCTGGCGGTCGAGGGTCAGGTCATGCGCGTCTTCGTCGAGCTTGCGCTCACCACCGCCCTGCCCGGCCTGAGGATCGTCGATGGCGAAACCGCCATCACCAGCCTGCGCTACCGCAAGACCGAGGACGAGATCGCCGCGATGACACGCGCCATCGCGATCTCGGAGGCGGCGCTCGGCGACACGCTCGACCGCATCCGGATCGGCCAGACCGAAAAGGCGATCGAGGCGATGCTGGTGCAGGCGATGTTCGCCCACGGCGCGGAAGAGCAGGCCTTCGGCGCGCTCGTCGCCGCCGGGCCGCATTCCGCCG
>JBGSNN010000286.1:0-11290 GCA_041739655.1 Albidovulum sp.
CGCGCCGCTTTGCCGCGCGCGCCAAAGCGATCGCCGAGGGCATCACGCTTTCGGCCGCCGATGTCGACATGCTGGATCGGCTTCAGGACCGGGGTCTGGATGGCATCGGCTGACGGCAGCGGGGTGGCGCTTCGCTCCGGATCGGGCCGCCCGCCTGGGCGCGATGGCGGCGGGGGTCAGGCCTTGCAGGTCTGCACAGCGCCGGGCAGCTTGCTCCAGTTCGCATACCAGGCCTTGAACTGCGCAAGCTGGGTTTCGGCCCATCCCTGCTGGCTCGGCGTCAGGGCATCGGTCGGATTGAAGTGCAGTTTGTATTCCGCATCGCCCTGCAGCACCATCATGTGCTTGTAGTAGAGGACAAGGTCGCACCCCTCATCCCACGAGGACAGCACTTCCAGAGCTTCGCCCAATTCCTGCGCCCGCACACGCGCATCGAGGTCACCTGTGGCCGCCGCCTTGGCCAACGCGACGAAGTGAAGGACTTCCCTCGGCAGCACGTTGCCGATGCCCGTGATCGTGCCAGTGGCCCCGCATTTGACATAGCCATGAAACACACCCGTATCGACACCGGCCATCAGGATCACGCCGTCATCTGCGCTGGTGATGTGTTCGGCCGCATAGGTCATTGCCTTGGCACCGCCGAATTCCTTGAACCCCACAAGGTTGGGATGTTCGGCACGCAGGGCAAAGAACAGGTCCGCCTTTGTCTCGAACCCGTAGTAGGGGCTGTTGTAGATCACCGCCGGCAGGTCGGGCGCCGCCGAGAGGACCGCCTTGAAGTGGTGGCGCTGGGCCACCGGCGACGCGCCGCGCGACAGCACACGCGGGATCACCATCAGCCCCGCCGCGCCAACCCTTTGCGCATGGGCGGCATGGGCCACCGCGGTGGCCGAGTTCACCGCGCCGGTGCCCACGATGACCGGGATGCCCGCCTTGACCAGACGCTCCACACCCTCCATGCGCTGCGCATCGGTCAACAGCGGCCAGTCCCCCATCGACCCGCAATAGACCACGGCGGACATGCCTGCGGCCATGAGGTCCCGGCCCTTGCGCACCAGTGCATCGAAATCGGGGCTGCGGTCAGCCGTGCACGGCGTCATCAGCGCGGGAACCACGCCGGTGAAAACTGCGGTATCCATCAGGGACCTCCTCATGACCTGGGTTCGTGGCATGTCGGCCTGCCGACAGGTGGCCGAATCTGCCGAGCATGATACCTCTTGCATTTTATTTGTCGACAAGAAATCGACAGGCCTACAGCGGTACGTCGTGCCTTTCGTCGCGGGCGAAAAGCTGCTGGATCTGACGCACGATCTGATCGGCATGGGCGTGGGCGATCCGGTCGCAGAGGTCGATGTCGCGTGCGGCGATCGCCGCGATGATCGCCTCGTGCTCGTCGACGTATTCCTTCGGCAGACGGTCATCGAAGGACTGATAGTAAAGCCGCAGAATCCGCCGCCCTTCGTCCAGCAGGCGAAGCGTCAGGTTGGTGAAATACGGATTGCGACCGGCCTCGGCGATGGCGGCATGAAGTTCGCGGTTGCAGGCTATCATTGCCAGCGCGTCCTGCGCGGCAACGGCGGCGGCATAGTTCGCCTGATGCGCCCGAATTGTCACCAGATCGGCGGGCCGGTGATACTGACCGGCCAGGCGGGTCGTCACACGATACATCAGCGTGATCGCATCATAGAACGTGTGCAGGTTCAGCACATCGATGTTCGACACCATGGCCGAACGGTTCGGCAGCGTTTCCACCAGCCCCTCGCCGGCGAGGCGCACCAAGGCCTCGCGGATCGGAGTGCGCGACATGCCGAAACGCTCGGCCAGATGCACTTCGTCGATGGGGCTTCCGGGCGGCAGTTTCAGGTCCAGGATCTCGTCCCGAAGCATCTCATAGACGACCTTCACGCCAGAGCCGCGCTTGCGCTCCGGAAAGGTGCCATCACCGACATCGGACATCCTGCCAGTACCTCAAATCTAAAAACATTCTGTCGACCGAAAAAATACAACTTCGGCCGGTGCAGATCAAGGCAGGGAAGAACCGGGCGGCATGTGGCCGATCCGTGACCTCATGCGGACGTCGACCGCCTGGACCTATGCCGCCCCTCTCGACCAGCGGCGTGGTCTCGCGCGTTCAGTATGCCGGATCACTGCCGCCCGGCGGTGACGCCACCATCGACACTCAGGATCGTGCCGGTGATCCAGGACGCCTGATCCGAGGCGAGGAACAGGATCGCCTCGGCGACATCGCGCGGCTGGCCATTGCGGCCCAGCGGATGGAAGGCGTTGAAGGTGGGCAGGGTTGCCTTCACCTGCGCGTCGGACATGAAGGTATTGTAGACCGGGGTCTCCACCACCGCCGGGGCGACGACATTGACGCGGATCTTGAAGGGGGCAAGTTCGATCGCCAGGTTGCGCGCCATGGCATGGACCCCGGCATTGGCCGCGGAATAGGCGGCAGAGGGCGTCGCGCCGATCGCCTGAATGGCCCACATCGAGCCGGTCTGAACGATGGCGCCGCCCTTGTCCTTCATGGCCTTTGCGGCAGCCTGCGCCGTGAAGAACTTTCCTTTCAGGATCGTGTCGAGATACCAGTCATAGTCCTTTTCGGTCAGCTCAAGGAACGGCTTGGGATTGAAGACGCCCGCGTTGTTGACCAGAACGTCCAGCCCGCCAAAGCGCGTGACCGCGAGGTTCACCAGGGCGGCCCCCGTGGCGGGATCGGCAATGTCGCCGGCCGAAATCGCGACTTTCCGCCCGCTCGGATCGATCGCCCTGGCGGCAGCCTCCAGCTTGGCCTTGTCACGACCATTGATGACCACAGAGGCACCCTCTGCGACAAACCGGGCGGCGGCTTCGTTGCCGATGCCCGATCCGCCGCCGGTGATGGCAACAACTTTGCCGTCGAAGCGCATGTTTTTTCTCCAGAGTGAAATTCCGATGGCAGGTGTTCTGCCGGGACGAGCGCGGCCCCCACCGCCCCGATGGCAAGGATCAGGGTCGGCACGTTGCGCTGCCTGCGGGGATGGGTCCGCTATCGCGGTGCCGGTGACGTTAACGCGACTTTCCGTGCCGGCCAGAGAGCCTTTGGTTCAGGTCGTCAAAGCCGCCGATATGGAGCGTGCCAAAAAATATTTGCGGCACGGTTCGGGCTTCGGGTGCACGTTGCCGCAAGGTCTCCAGGTGCTGTGGCACGCTCAGATCATACTCCTTGAAGGACAAATTGTGCTGCACCAACAAGCGTTTCGCTGCAACGCAGTAGCCGCAACCGGGCCGCGTGAAGATTTCGATCTTGGTCTTGGTCATGTCCATGGCTGTCTCCTTTTGTCGCATGATCGGGCATGGGTATCATCCTGGCGATCCGCCTTCCGGCCTGGACCGGAAGGCGGATCGACGTGCAGTGACCTGTCTGGTCTGGTCCCGGTGAAGGCTTGGGACAGCAGCCGGGTGTCTGCGCGCCGCTCAGAGCGCCTCGATCAGCGCCACAGCCTCATCCGTGGTCCAGAGCGCATTGGCGATGAAGCGGAAGTTGATCAGCGCCGCAAGGTAGCCGTCGCCCTCGGGCAGCTTCGCGGCGGCGGTGGCGTCGCTGACCACCGCGACCTCGAATCCCATCTCCAGCAATTCGCGCAGATGCGCCTCGACACAGAGGTTGGCCGACATCCCGACGAGGATCACCTGATCGACACCGTTTTTGCGCAGTTGCAGCGCGAGGTCGTTCTGCTCGGGGCCATAGATCTTGTGCGGCGAGGTCACGATGGTCTTGCCGTCGTTGATGAATTCGCCGTATTCGGGCATGAAATCCGCCCCCGAACCCGCGAAGCCGTCAAGGTTGGTCGGGCCCTTGCGGTCGAACATGCCGATGGCATGCATCAGCTTTTCGAGCGCACCCTCGAACTTCCAGCCGTGGTCCGTCGGATAGTAATAGTGCGGCGACACCGCCACCACCAGATCGGCGGCCTTGGCGGCGCGGAACAGATTGCCAATGTTGGCCACGACGCCATGTTCGGTCACGCTGTCGCCGACCACGCCCCAGGTGACGCCCTCAGGGCTGAGAAAGTCGATCTGCGGGTCGGTGACGACCAAGGCTACACGGCCCTTGGTCAGCACCATGTTCGACGGCGGCAGCGCGGGTTCGGCAGGTGGGTCGTAAGGGCCGGCTTCAGCCTTTGACGCGCCGCTGCCGAGAGCAACCGCCGCCGCACCGATTGCGCCTGCGCCCAGAAGGGCGGTTCTCCGGCTCACGCCCTTGGCTGCATCTGCGCCAGAGGCACAGCCGCACTCCGATCCGTGGTCATGTGGGGTCTGCATAGGTCTTCTCCTTTGGTTGGTTGATGTTCCGGCCAGTTTCAGAGGCCGATGCTGCTTCGCACCGCGCCAAGCTCAGCCTCAAGCGCGGCGATGCGCGCCTGCAGCGCGCCTGTCGCAGCGCCGACCTCATCGCGGGTGAACCGCTCGGTGATGTGCTGCGGGCAGTTCCAGTCGAACCCGGCGACGGTGATCAGCAGGCCGCGTTCGACCCGGGCCCGGTAGTCCGGCATTTCCAGCCGGGACAGGGTGGTTTCATGTTCGGGATCGACAAGGGCGGCGTGGCCGAACACCTTCAGCCGCCTCTTGTTGGCGTAGTCCATGAAGAACAGCGACACGCGGTTGTCGGTCATCAGGTTCCCGACGGTGACGTATTGCCGGTTGCCGCGGAAATCCGCAAAGCCGATGGTGCTGTCATCGAGGACGCGCACAAATCCCGCAGGCCCGCCGCGATGCTGGATGTAGGGCCAGCCCGTCTCGCCCACCGACCCCATGTAGAACGAATCGCGGGCGGCGATGAACGCGGCTTCTGCCTCGCCCAGGCGGTGGTTCGTGCGGTCCGACCCGCCTTCCATCCGGGCATAGGCCGTCCGGCTGCCCTGCTGCTCCTGCAGCTTCTGCACGGTCGGCGTGAAAGCGATTTCTGCGAAACCATGCGCCATGGTGTTCTCCTGCGGGATGAGGTCTGGCTGTCAAAGCCCGAGGTCGGACAGGCCGGGGTGATCGGCAGGTCGCGGACCCTGCGGCCAGCGGAACTTGCGGTCGCTTTCGGAGATCGGCAGGTCGTTGATGCTGGCAAAGCGCAGCTTCATCAGCCCCTGCGCATCAAATTCCCAGTTCTCGTTGCCGTAGCTGCGAAACCAGTTGCCCGCCTCATCGCGCCACTCGTAGGCAAAGCGCACGGCGATGCGATTGTCGGCAAACGCCCAGAGTTCCTTGATCAGGCGATACTCGATCTCACGAGCCCATTTACGGGTGAGAAAGCTTACAATATCGGCCCGGCCCACCGGAAATTCGGCGCGATTGCGCCAGCGGCTGTCCTCGGTATAGGCCAGCGAGACCCGGCCGGGATCGCGTGAGTTCCAGGCGTCTTCCGCCATCCGAACCTTCTGGACAGCGGTTTCGCGCGTGAAGGGCGGCAGCGGCGGGCGGGCGGATGACGAGGGTGCTGCGGTCATGGAACTTTCCTTTCGGGGTTGGTGTGCCGACGCGACAGCGCGCCGGCACCGCACTCAGGCGCCATAGGTCCAGTCGGCCGGCAGCCAGTCCAGCGCGCCTGCGTCCTTGACGATCCGGCCAACACCGGGGAACGGCATATGCGTGGCAGCAAGCAGCGACCCCTCTTCGGCGGCCTTGGCGAAAAAGCGGGCGCGGGTGGCGTCGGCGGCGGCCTTGTCCATCTCGAAGATGATGCCAAAGCCCGGGATGGCCGGGTGTGCCGCCGGATGGAACAGCATGTCCGCCACGAGGTTCAGGCTGTCGCCGCCATCTTCGATCCGGACACCGATGTGCCCCGGCGTATGGCCGGAAAGATCAAAGACCGAGAGGCCGGGCGCGATCTGCCGGTCGCCGTCGATCTGTTGCAGCCGGGGATAGAGCCGGACGAGGTCGGCGGTCGCTGCAAAGCTCGACTTGGTGATTTCCGGTGCCCGTGCCTCGACCGACGGATCGGTGAAGGTCTGCACATCGCGCCGGTTCATATAGACATCGGCATTCGGATAGTTGTTGCGGTTTCCGGCCACCATGCCGCCGATATGGTCGATATGGGCATGGGTCAGGATGACGGCGTCGATCTGCTCGGGACTGACGCCAAGGGCTGCCAGTGTGCCGGGCAGATAGCCCGAGGTCGGGCTGACGGTGCCCGCAGGCCCGCTGTCCACAAGGACGTAGCGCTCACCATCACTGATCAGCCAGGTCGAAAACCCACCCCGCACGCCGTTCTTGCCGGCGGCATGGACAGCAGCGGTGGCTTGCTGTGCCTGATCGGGCGTGACCCCGGTAAACCACTCGAACGGGAAGTCGATATAGCCGTCGGAGATCACGGTCACCTCAAAACGGCCGATCTGGTAGCGGGCGGTCACCGGAAGCCGTGTCAGCGGCCCGGCTGACCGCGCCTGAAGGGCTACAGGCGCGGCCGCCAGAAGCGGTGCGGCGAAAAGCGATGCGGCAAAGCCGCGGCGGGTAAGAACTGCCATCGGATGGCTCCTGTCAAAGGGCCCTGCATCGCTTGGGCCGGTCTGGTTTGGGGATCAGGCTGCGGAGCTCAGATCGATCTTCGGGAAATCAATCTCGACCTGGGTGGATTTGCCGAGGAGATTGGTGAAGATGTTCATCGCGACATGGGTGATGATCTCGATGATCTCGCCATCCGAATGGCCGGCCGCGCGCACCGCATCGACCTCGGCCCTGCTCACCTGACCGGTGTGCGTGACGAGGGCGCGGGCGAAGGTCAGCGCGGCTTCGGCCTTGGCATCGGACGAACGACCCTGACGGTTGGCCAGCATTTCGTCATTGCCAAGGCCTGCCTTGCGGCCGATCGCCGTATGCGCTGACACGCAGTATTGGCAGGCGTTCTGCTCGGCGACGGCCAGCGCGATGCGCTCGCGCGTTTGCGGGTCCAGCGCACCCGAGCCTGCGATGGCGTGCAGCCCGAGGAAGGCGCCCAGTGCCGCCGGGGAATTGGCCAGCACGCGGATGAAGTTGGGAACCATGCCAAGGCCGGACTGAACGGCGTCCAGCAATTGCTTGGCTTCGCCAGTGGCGGTTTGGGGGTCGATGACGGCAACACGAGCCATGAGAGGTGTCCTTGTCTGGTTGAGGGCGCGGGGCACGTCCCCGCCGCTGGTCCGGACAATGCACGATTACGGCTCTTGCAAGAATACGCGATTTATGAAAATCTTTATTTCGCAAGAAGGAATAAAAGATGGATCGCCTGCATGAACTCGAAGTGTTTGTCGCTGTTGCGGATGCGGGCAGCCTGACCAGGGCGGGGGGCCGGTTGCGTCTGTCGCCCCCTGCGGTGACCCGCGCGATTGCCGCGCTTGAAGACCGTCTTGGCGCGCAGGTGTTCAATCGCACGACACGCAGCCTGGCCATCACCGAGGTCGGTCAGCGGTTTCTGGAGAATGCCCGGCGCATCCTGACCGACCTCGACATGGCGGAGAAGGATGCCGTGGGCGAGGCCGCGATTCCGCATGGCCATCTGACGATCACATCCTCGGTCACCTTCGGGCGCCTGGTATTGGGCCCCCAGATCTGCAGCTTTCTGAGCGAGTACCCGATGGTCACAGTGTCGGTGCTGATGGTGGATCGCGTCGTTTCACTCGTCGAAGAGGGCATCGACGTTGCCGTGCGCGTCGGCGCGCTGCCGGATTCGAGCCTCGCCGCCAAGCGGATCGGGTCCGTGCGCCGGATGCTTGTCGCAAGCCCCGACTATCTTGCCCGCCGCGGCACCCCCACCGCGCCGTCCGAGCTCAAGCAGCATGCGGTGATCGCCTTCACGGGGCTGATGCCAAATCGCGAATGGCGTTTCGGCAGCGGGCAAGGCCCGCACAGTGTCACCCTCGAGCCGATCATCGAGATCAACGATGCGCAGGCCGCGATTGACGCCGCCGAGTTCGGCCACGGCATCACCGTGGCGCTGTCCTACATGCTTCACGACAAGATCACGGCGGGCAAGTTGGTTGAGGTTCTCGACACATTCGCGCCGCCGCCGCAGCCGGTGCACCTCGTCTATCCGCAGACGCGGCTTGTTGCGCCAAAGATCCGGGCCTTCATCGACTTCGCGGCACCGCGCCTGAAACAGATGATTGAACGGCTTGCCTAAGCGATTGCTGCAACAGGCGGCGCGCGTGATGCTGCAAAATGACGATTGACTCGCGGGGGGCGGCGCGGGGATGGTCCCGGCTGACCATGGCAGCCCTCGCCGCACCACGGGACCGTCCGCCGCGCCGTTGCGATGGCAGTGGCGGCGGCCTCCACGTCAGGGCGCGGCGGCGCACTGGCAGAAGGTGAGGCCCTGATCCCTGCCGGGGTCGGAAGAACAGAAGTCAATGGAATTGCCAGACAATGCCCCCAGTCCTCGACCATATCCGCCAAGCCATCTGCGCCGGGACGGCCGCATTCCTGATCGCGACGCCGGGTGCCGCCGATGTTGCCTTTCGCGACCGCTCCGCGGTGCTTGCGGTCGCGCAGCGCTATGAGGGCGACTGGCACCACTATGTCGGCGGCGGCGTCGCGGTGTTCGATTGCAACGACGACCGGCGCCCGGATTTTTTCGCCGCGGGTGGCACGGCACCGTCGCGGCTCTACGTCAACACCTCAACCCACGGCGGCGACATTACCTTTGACCTTGGCGACATCGAGAATCTGTCCGGCGTGACCGGGGCCTATCCCTTGGACATCGACGGCGATGGCCTGGTGGACCTCGTGATCCTGCGCAAGGGGGCCAATGTTCTCATGCGCGGCACCGGGGAGTGCCGGTTCGAGGATGCGCCGGCCGACTGGGGGTTTGACGGCGGCGACGAATGGACGAGCGCGTTCGCCGCGACGTTCGAACCGGGGCAGGACTGGCCGACGCTGGTGTTCGGCAACTATGTCGATCCGAATGACCCGGCCGGCCCGTTCGAAGCCTGCGATGCGAACTACGTTCACCGCCCGCAAGGCCGCGCCTTCGCGCCGCGCATCGCGCTGGAACCCGGATTCTGTGCGCTCTCGATGCTGATTTCGGACTGGAAGCGCAGCGGCGTGCCCGAGCTGCGCATTTCGAACGACCGGCAGTATTACGTCCGCGCCGGGCGCGAGCAGATGTGGCGGCTCTCGGACCTGCACGAATACACCGAAGCCGAGGGCTGGCCGACCCTGCGGCTCTGGGGCATGGGCATCGCCAGCCGCGATCTGACCGGGGACGGGCTGCCCGAAGTGATGCTGACCTCGATGGGCGACCAGCTTTTGCAGATCAACCTTGGCGCGGGCCGGATGCAGAACGCCCCCTATGCCACCGGCAGCTACGCGACCACGCCCTATCTCGGCGACGACGGGCGGCCTTCGACCGGCTGGCATGCGGAGTTTGGCGACATCGACAATGACGGGCGCGACGATCTCTTCATCGCGAAAGGCAATGTGGAACAGATGCCCTCTAACGCCATGCACGATCCGAACAACCTGCTGATGCAGCGGCCCGACGGGACCTTCGTCGAAAAGGGCGCCGTGGCCGGGATCGGTACGATGGAACGGTCGCGGGGCGCGGCGGTCGCGGACCTCAACCTCGACGGGCGTCTCGATCTGCTTGTGGTCAACCGGCGGGCGCGGATGGAAATCTGGCAGAACGTCACTGCGGGCACGGGGCACTGGCTCTCGGTCGATCCGCGTCTGTCGGGCGCCAACGGCCATGCGATCGGGGCGATCATCACGCTGACCTTGCCCGACGGCCGCATCCTGACACAAGAGCGCACCGTCGGCGGCGGCCATGCCTCGGGTGGGCTTCTGCCGCTGCATTTCGGCCTTGGTGCGGCCGAGACCGCGGACCTGCGAGTGATCTGGCCCGACGGACGGCAAAGCGGGCCCGTTGCGGTCCGATCTGATACCAGCTTGCGTCTGACGATGGGCGCGGACGGGCGTCTCGACGCCGACGAGGAGTGATGGCGATGAAAAAGTCCTTGCCCGTTGCCCTGATCCTGATCGCCACCGCAGCGATTGGTGCAGGGCCGGACGATCTGCCCGCGCCGCTGACCGACGCCGACTTTCCGACGCATCCCGTGGCCGAGGTCGAACTCGGTCGGCTGCTTTTCTGGGACAAGGAACTGTCCGGCAACCGCAACATCGCCTGCGCCACCTGCCACCACCCGCGCTTCGGCACCTCGGATGGTTTGTCACTCGGCATCGGCGAAGGTGGGGTCGCACTTGGACCGGATCGCCGCCCGGACCCGAAGAACGCCCCCGAACAGCGCATTCCGCGCAATTCGCCCGCGCTCTGGAACGTCGGCGCGCGGGGCTTCACCGTGCTCTTCGCCGATGGCCGGATCGAAGTGGACGCCACGCGCCCCTCGGGCTTTCGCACGCCGCTTGAGGACGAGATGGTCACGGGCTTTGCCTCTCTTCTGTCGGCGCAGACCATGTTTCCGGTCTTGTCCGGCGACGAGATGGCCGGACATTACGAGGAAAACGAGATTTCCGCGCTGGTCCGGCAGGGCCGCATCACCGGGCCGGACGGGGCATGGGCCGCGATTGCCGCGCGCATTGCCGAGATCCCCGCCTATCAGGCGCAATTTGAAACGGTCTATCCCGAAATTGGGGCAGGCAGGCCGATCGCCTTCACCGACATCTCGAACGCGATTGCCGCCTACATGACCTTTGATTTCCGCTCTGACACCGCCCCCTTCGATGCGTTCCTGCAAGGCGATGCCGCGCTGGGCGCGCAGGCCATGACGGGGATGGAGATCTTCTACGGCAAGGGCGGCTGCGCGGGCTGCCACAGCGGCGCCCTGTTCACCGACATGGCTTTCCACGCCATGGGCGATCCGCAGATTGGCCCCGGAAAGGCCGAACGCTTCGAGGCGCATCAGCGCGACACCGGCCGGATGCGGGTCTCGAACCGGACCGAGGATGCCTTTGCCTTCCGCACCCCATCGTTGCGCAACGTGACGCTCACCGCCCCCTATGGGCACGCGGGCGCGTTTGCGGATCTCGAGTCCTATTTGCGCCAGCATGTTGCGCCCGGCACGGGGCTTGCGACCTACGATCTGGCAAACGCGATCCTGCCGCCGATGGACGTGTCGAAGCCCGACCTTGCATCCGGCCCGGACGCGGCGGGCTTTGATGCCATTGCCGCCGCGGTCCGGACCGAGCCCGTGGTGCTTTCGCCCGAGGATCTGGCCGCCGTCATGGCCTTTCTGAAGACTCTCGAAGATCCCATCGCCAGGGCCGGCGGGCGGCTGCCGCCGCCGGCGCGCGTTCCGTCGGGCCTGCCGGTGGACTGAGCGCGGTC
>JBGSNN010000295.1:0-6824 GCA_041739655.1 Albidovulum sp.
CGCGGCCTTGCCGTGGGCGCCGTCGGCATGGGTCTTGGCGCGCTGCTTCTGCTCTACGGCCAGAAGCGCACCGACGGCATCACCACGGCGGTCATCGCCGCGACCATGCCGATTGTCGGTATCGCGCTCGAATGCCTGTTCGACGGGCGGCGGCTGAGCGCCCGGCTCGGCCTCGGCATCGCGCTCAGCGTCGCGGGGGGAGTCGCGGTCTACGGGGCGCGGATGGGGCATTTCAACATCGGTCTCGGCGCGGCCTCGACGCTGCTCTCAGTCGTCGTCTTCGCCTGGGGGTCGCGCGCGTCGGTGACCTCGCTTCCCGGCATCTCGGCTCTCGGCCGGACGGCGGTGACGGTGGCGGGCGGCGCGCTTGTCGTCATCACCATGCAGCTTTGTCTGCCGCTCATCGGTGGCCCGCCGATCCCGTGGGACAGCATCGGCCTGCGTGACTGGATCTATGCCGCGATCTACGGCGTCGGCTCCATGGCCATCTCGCAGGTGCTTTTCCTGATCGGGGTCGCGGGGCTCGGCATCGGCATTGCCGCGATGCACATCAATGCCGCGCCGTTCTATGTGATGATCCTGTCGCTCGCCTTCGGCGCAAGCTGGAGCTGGACCACGGCCGCAGCCGCGGCGCTCGTCGTCCTCGGCGTCCTCGTCGCGCAGGACAGGCGCGGCGCTTGAATCCGCCACCGCCCTCGGCTTAGCTCGGCCCATGCAAACGCTCCAGCAATCGCCGACCGATGCGGCCTTCGTCCAGACCCCCTACGCCTTCTATGAGCGTGCCCGTGCCAAGGGGCCCTTCTTTCTCTGGCAGGACTACGGTCTGACCTGCGCCACCACGGCCGCAACGGTCGGGGCGATCCTGCGCGACCGCCGCTTCGGCCGCGAAATCCCCGAGGAGCGGCGCCAGCCCATCCCCGACCACCTGAGGGCGTTCTACGCGGTCGAGGCGCATTCCATGCTGGAACTGGAGCCGCCGCGCCACACGCGCCTGCGCAACCTCGTCCTGCGCGCCTTCACCTCGCGCCGGATCGCGGCACTTCAGCCCGAGATCGCGGCCCTGTCGCACGCCCTGATCGATGCCTTGCCATCGGGCGAGATCGACCTTCTGAGCCATTTCGCGCAGAAGCTGCCGGTCATCATCATCGCCCGCCTGCTCGGTGTGCCCGAGGACCGCGCCGACGACCTCCTGCGGTGGTCGAACGCGATGGTCGGCATGTACCAGGCCCGGCGCACCCGCGCGACCGAGGAGGCCGCCGTCGCCGCGACCGAGGCCTTCGTCGGCTTCCTGCGGGCCTATGTCGAGGAGCGGCGCGCGACCCCCGCTGACGACCTCATCACACATCTCATCGCCGCCGGCACTGACGGCGAAAGGCTGTCGACCGACGAACTCATCACCACCTGCATCCTGCTGCTGAACGCCGGCCACGAGGCCACGGTCCATACCTTGGGAAATGGCGTCAAGGCGTTGATTGAAAACGGGTTCGGGGCCGAGGTTCTGACGCCCGACACGGTCGAGGCCACGGTCGAGGAAATCCTCCGCCACGATCCGCCGCTGCATCTCTTCACCCGCTGGGCCTATGAGGATATCGAGATGTCCGGCCACCACTTCCGACGCGGCGATCAGGTCGGGTGCCTGCTTGCCGCTGCCAACCGCGACCCGCAGATCTGGGACGATCCGGGCCGCTTTGTTCCCGACCGCCGCATCAAGCCCAACCTCAGCTTCGGGGTCGGGCTGCACTTCTGCGTCGGCGCCCCGCTCGCGCGTCTCGAACTGCAAACCGCGCTTCCGATCCTCTTCGACCGTCTGCCGGGGCTGACGCTCGCCGAAATGCCGCACTACGCCAACCTCTACCACTTCCACGGTCTCGAACGGCTCATGGTCCGGTTCTGAGTCCGCGGCGGCTTACAGCGGCAGCAGGGTCGTCGCCTTGATCTCTTCCATGCTGAGGAGTGCGGTGACGTTGTAGATCCGCACCTCCGAGATCAGGGCCTGATAGAAGGTATCATAAGCGCGGGCGTTCTTCACCCGCACCTTCAGGATGTAGTCGATATCGCCGGCAAGCCGGTGCGCCTCCTGCACTTCCGGCCGATTGCGCAGGGTTTGCAGGAACTTGCGCTGCCAGTCGGCCTCGTGCTCGCTGGTGCGGATGAGGACGAAGAAACAGGCTTCGAGTCCAAGCGATTCGGGATCGAGAATGACGGTCTGCCGCCCGATCACGCCGGCCTCCTTCAGCTTGCGGATGCGGTTCCAGACCGGCGTCTTGGACGACCCCACCTTGCGGGCAATCTCGTCCAGTGACTGGCCCGCATCCTCCTGCAACTCGCCAAGGATTTTCCGATCCATCTCATCGAGCCGGACTGACATTCGCCTTTCCCCTTCATTCCGGAACGTATGTTCCGTCTGTCGAACTATATGAAACGCACGTCCTTATTCGCAAGTGACTATGGCAGAAATAGGGGAAAATTTCCTATATTGGGCTTAGAAATTCACGGCACCGCCCGAGGAGTCCCGTCATGGCCCGCGTCTTCATTCCGAAAGTCGTCACCGCGAATGCGCTGATCGAGGGCGATGTCGTCTATCTCACCGCCGATGACCGCTGGACCCGCGACCATGCCAAGGCCGAGCTGATCGAGGACGAAGCACATGCGCAACTGCGGCTTCTCAAGGCCGACCGCCAGCGCGATGTCGTCGTCGGCGCCTACCTCGCCGAGGCCCGCATGGGGGTGCACGGCCCCGAACCGATCCATTTCCGCGAAGCCTTCCGCACCCGCGGACCCTCGAACTATCCGCACGGCAAGCAGGAGGCCGGCAATGTATAACTATACCGACTTTGACAGCGCTTATGTGGCCAGCCGCAATGCGCAGTTCCGCCGGCAGGTGGAGCGGCGCCTCTCCGGGGCGCTGACCGAGGACGAATTCCGGCCCCTGCGCCTGATGAACGGCCTCTACCTCCAGCTTCACGCCTACATGCTGCGCGTGGCGATCCCTTATGGCACGCTCAGCGCCGACAAGATGCGCAAGCTCGCCGATATCGCGGACCGTTGGGACAAGGGCTATGGCCATTTCACCACGCGCCAGAACATCCAGTACAACTGGCCGAAGCTGACCGATGTGCCCGACATCCTCGATGCGCTGGCCGAGGTCGGAATGCACGCCATCCAGACCTCGGGCAACACCATCCGCAACGTCACCGCCGACCATTTCGCCGGTGCCGCCGCGGATGAGATCGAGGATCCCCGCCCGACGGCCGAACTGATCCGCCAGTGGTCCACCGACCACCCGGAATTCCAGTTCCTGCCGCGCAAGTTCAAGATCGGCGTCTCCGGCGCCCCGCATGACCGTGCGGTGACGAAATCGCATGACATCGGCCTGCGCATCGTCCGCGGTGGCGCCGGGCAGACCGGCTACGAAGTGCTGGTTGGTGGTGGTCTTGGCCGCACGCCGATGGTCGGTCAGGTCATCAGGCCGTTCCTCAAGAAGGCCGACCTCTTGCCCTATCTCGAAGCCATCGTCTCGACCTACAACCTGATGGGGCGGCGCGACAACAAGTACAAGGCGCGCGTCAAGATCACCGTGTTCGAGAACGGGATGGAGAAGTTCCGTGAAGCCGTCGATGCACGTTTTCAGGCAATAAAGCGTGACTGGACTGGGGTTGACCCGAAACTTATTGCACATATCGAACAATGCTTCACCGCCCCCGCGTTCCGAAACGCGCCCGAGGATGGCTATGAGACGGCGCGCAAGGCCGATCCGGTGTTCCGCGCCTGGACCGACACCAACCTGAGCGCGCACCGGCAGCCCGGCTATGCGATCGTCACCGTCTCGCTCAAGGCGCACGGGGCGACGCCGGGCGACGCAACCTCGGCGCAGATGCGGCTTCTGGCGGACCTTGCCGACCGCTACGGCCACGGCGAGTTGCGCATCAGCCACGAACAGAACGTGGTCCTGCCGCATGTCCACAAGTCGGACCTCTGGGTGCTCCATGCCAGCCTCAAGACCGAGGGCCTCGCCACCGCCAATATCGGGCTCGTCTCCGACATCATCGCCTGCCCCGGCATGGACTATTGCGCGCTCGCCACCGCGCGATCGATCCCGGTCGCGCAGGAAATTGCGACGCATTTCAAGGCCATCGGGCTTGAAGAGGCAATCGGCGCACTCAAGATCAAGATCTCGGGCTGCATCAATGCCTGCGGCCACCACCATGTCGGCCATATCGGCATTCTCGGCCTCGACCGGGCCGGCGTCGAGAACTACCAGATCACGCTCGGCGGCGATCATACCGAAACCATGGCGATCGGCGAACGCGCCGGGCCGGGCTTTGCCTATGACGAGATCGTGCCCGCGATCGAGCGGCTGTTGCGCGCCTATCTCGACCTGCGCGAGGATGGCTCCGAAACCTTCCTCGACGCCTTTCGCCGCCTTGGGGCAGAGCCCTTCAAGGCCGCCCTCTATCCTGACGAGGCCGCCCGGGATGCCGCTTGAAGCCCCCCTGCCGTCGATCGACGACCGGGTCGCCGCACTGAACCATGGCTACCGCCACCATTCGGCGACGGCGGTTCTGGAACGTGCGCTCAACGACCCGGAGGTCGGCAACCTCGCGCTGGTCTCGTCCTTCGGGGCGGAGTCGGTCGTGCTCCTGCACCTCGTCTCGGTCATCGCGCCGGGGACGCCGGTTCTTTTCATCGACACGCAGATGCTGTTTTCCGAAACGCTGGACTATCAGCGCGACCTGGCCCAGAAGCTCAACCTCACCGACCTGCGCACGATCCGTGCGGACCGGCGGGATACCGAGTTTGAGGACCCGGACGGGACGCTGCACCAGTTCAACACCGATGCCTGCTGCCATCTGAGGAAGGTGGTGCCGCTCGAACGCGCGCTCAGGGGATTCGACGGCTGGATCACCGGGCGCAAGCGCTATCAGGCCGGCACCCGTGCCGCGCTGGAGTTCTTCGAGAACGAGGAGAACAAGCGCATCAAGGTCAACCCTCTCGCCCACTGGGGTCGCGAGGACATTGAAGAGTACATGGTCAACAACCGCCTGCCGCGCCATCCTCTGGTCGCGAAAGGCTACCCGTCGATCGGCTGCGCACCCTGCACCAGCCCGGTGAAGGAAGGTGAAGATCCTCGCGCAGGCCGTTGGCGTGGCTCGCAAAAACAGGAATGCGGAATCCATTTCATCAATGGAAAGGCGGTGCGCGGGCCGCTGCCGCAGGACGACACGAAGGAGACGGCAGCATGAGCGTGATCGTGCGCGACGACGGCTTTCACGCCGACGACTACACCGGTGACGCGGTTCTGGACATCGCCCAGGACACGGCGCCCGACGCCCTTCCCGTCAGCTTCGACGGGATCGAGCTGATCCGTGTCGCCTTCCCTGCCTTCTCCGACGGGCGCGGCTTCACGTTGGCCCGGCATCTGCGCGGGCGCGGCTACACCGGGCGCCTGCGCGCAACCGGGCCGGTGATCTCGGATCAATATGCGATGGCGCGCCGGTCGGGCTTTGACGAGGTTGAAATCCCCGATGATCTCGCCCTGCGCCAGCCCGCCGAGGAGTGGATCTTTCGCGCCGACTGGCGCGAGCATGACTATCGGTCGCAGATCCGCGGCTGAAAAAACCTTTCCCACGATCCTGAATGCCTGTAAAAGCAGGGGCAAACCGGCCCTGACTTTGTATCTATACAAACAATCCATCCGAGGCTTCCCGTGGACCAGATCACCCCTGCCGCCGTGAAAACCCTGCCCGATGCGCAGACCGTGACCGCGGTCCGGCACTGGACCGACCATCTCTTCTCGTTCCGGGTGACGCGGCCGCAGACCTTGCGCTTCCGCTCGGGCGAATTCGTCATGATCGGGCTGCTCGACGACGGCGGCAAACCCTTGCTGCGCGCCTATTCCATCGCCTCTCCGTCCTGGGACGAGGAGTTGGAGTTCTATTCGATCAAGGTTCCGGACGGGCCGCTGACCTCAAGGCTGCAACATATCAGGCCGGGCGATGAGATCATCCTGCGCCCAAAGCCGGTGGGCACGCTTGTCCTCGACGCGCTTCTGCCCGGCAAGCGGCTCTGGTTTCTTGCCACCGGCACCGGCATCGCGCCCTTCGCCTCGCTCATGCGCGACCCGGAAACCTATGAGAAATACGAACAGGTCGTGATGATGCACACCTGCCGCACGGTGGCGGAACTCGAATACGGCCGGACGCTGGTCGAAAGCCTGCGCGACGATCCGCTGATCGGCGAGGTCGTCGGCGACAAGCTGAAATACTACCCCACGACGACGCGGGAAGAGTTTCACCACATGGGCCGGATCACCGACAACCTCACGTCGGGCAAGGTCTTCACCGATCTCGGCATTCACCCGATGGACCGCGACCATGACCGCGCGATGGTCTGCGGCTCGCTCGCGTTCAACATCGACGTGAAGGCGGTGCTGGAGGGCTTTGGCCTGCGCGAGGGCGCGAATTCCGATCCCAAGGAATACGTTGTCGAGAAAGCCTTCGTCGGCGACGGGATCTGAACGGCACAGTCGAAACGGAAGACGCCGCGCAGAACCCTGCGCGGCGTCCTCTTTTTTGCTGGTCAGAGCCCGAGTGCGGCCTTGACCTGATCGAGCGCCGCCTTCAGCGCATCGGGGCTGTCTTTCGCGGCATCGACAGTGGCCTTCAGCGTCGCCTTCATGTCGTCGGCGATCGTGGAGTTGTCGATTGCGGCATTGACCTTCGCGATGTCGAAATTGGCCGGATCAAGCACGGCCCCGACTGCATCCACCGCCGCACCAGCGGCTTCGGTCGCAGTGGTGGCGGCAGCGTCGGCTGCCGCAGCGG
>JBGSNN010000313.1:0-5869 GCA_041739655.1 Albidovulum sp.
CGCGGCCTGCGCGGCTGGTGGTTGCGCGGCCTCGCGGCAATCTGCGTGCTGGCGGCCGTGGCGCAGCCTTCGGTCCAGTCCGAGGAGCGCCGGCCGCTGAGCGATATTGTCCTGCTCGTGGTTGATGAAAGCGCCAGCCAGAGGATTTCCGACCGCGCCGAGCAGACCGCCGCAGCGGTCGCGCGGATCGAGGCGGAAGTCGCCGCGCTGCCCAACACCGAGCTGCGCAAGATCACCCTGGCCGATGGCGCGGAGGATGCCGGAACGCTGGCGATGACCGCGCTCTCGCAGGCGCTGGCGGAGGAGCCGCGCGCGCGTGTGGCCGGCGCCATCCTCATTTCGGACGGGCAGGTCCATGACCTTGATGCTGCGCCCGAGATGCCAGCGCCGCTGAATGTTCTGCTGACCGGCCATGACAGCGACTGGGACCGGCGCCTCTTTGTCAAGACCGCCCCCGCCTTCGGCATCATCGGCGAGCCGCTGAGCCTGACGCTTCGTATCGACGAGCGGGGCCGGGTTCCTGCCACGCGCGCGGGGCAAACTGCCGCGCTCCGCGTTGCGATCGACGGCGGTGCGGAGCAGGTCTTTACGGTTCCGGTCGGGCGCGATCTGGAGCTGCCGGTTACGCTCAGTCACGGTGGCCAGAACGTCTTGCAACTCACGCTCGAAACCGCAGAAGGTGAGTTGACGGACCGCAACAATGCCGCAGTCGTGCAGATCAACGGGGTCCGTGACCGGCTGCGGGTTCTTCTGGTTTCCGGCGAACCCTACGCGGGCGAGCGCACATGGCGGAACCTTCTGAAATCGGACAGCGCGGTTGATCTCGTCCACTTCACGATCCTGCGCCCGCCCGACAAGCAGGACGGCGTGCCGGTCAGTGAGTTGTCGCTGATCGCCTTTCCGACGCGGGAGCTATTCGTCGAGAAGATCACCGAGTTTGATCTGATCATCTTCGATCGCTACCGGCTTCGCGGCATTCTGCCCGCCGCCTATCTCGACAATATCCGTGACTATGTGACAAACGGCGGCGCCGTGCTCGTCGCCGCGGGGCCGGATTTCGCCTCGGCGGAAAGCCTTTATCACTCCGGTCTGGGCGAGGTTCTGCCCGCCCGTCCGACGGCGCGCGTTCTTGAGGGCGGCTTTACCCCGCGCGTTTCGGATCTGGGTCAGCGCCACCCTGTGACCGAGGGGCTTGAGGCCGCCTATGCCCCCGATGGAGGCGCGCAGGGGACAGAAGGGGCGCCGACATGGGGCCGCTGGCTGCGCGCTGTGGACCTGGCCGAAGCGAGGGGGCAGGTGGTCATGGACGGGCCGGACGGGCGCCCGCTTCTGGTGCTCAACCGCGAAGGCGAGGGGCGCGTGGCGCTTTTGGCGTCGGACCAGGCCTGGCTCTGGGGGCGCGGGTTCGAGGGTGGCGGGCCACAGCTTGAACTCCTGCGCCGTCTCGCGCATTGGCTGATGAAAGAGCCCGAACTCGAGGAAGAGGCGCTGACTGCAACGGCCGAAGGCCAGACCCTGACGATCACGCGGCGGACCCTGCGCGAGGGTGCCCACGAGGTCACGGTGACCGCCCCCGACGGCAGCGAAACAAAACTGCCTATGACCGAGGTTTCGCCCGGCCGCCATACGGCGATATATCAGGCGCCTGATATCGGGCTTTATCGTCTCAAGGATGGCGATCAGGAGCGCGTGACGGCCCTTGGCCCCGCCGCGCCGAAAGAGTTCGAGGAACCGATCGCGACCGAGGACAAGCTGGCCGAGGTGGTGACGCCGACTCGGGGTGGATTCCAGCGGATCGAGAGCGGGCTCCCCGACGTGCGGCAAGTGCGCGAGGGACGACCCGCCGCAGGACGCGGCTGGATCGGCATCACGCCGCGCAACGCCTATCAGACGCTCGATGTCAGGATTGCGCCGTTTCTTCCGGCCTGGGCTTTTCTGCTGATTGCTGCGCTTCTCAGCCTTGCGGCCTGGATGCGCGAGGGGCGCCGGTAGGACCGGCGCCGCCGCCTTAGATCGGGACGTTGTCCCAGAATGTGTCGAGTTCCTTCTCGACCCGGCTTTCTGCGCGTTTGCGCAGCCGCGCGATGGCTTTTGAAGGCTCGCGTTCGGCATGGTCCACTGCGCCGCTACGGCTGGCGATGGCAGTCTTCACTCGTAATGCCGCATCATCCGACGCGACGTCGCGTCCGGTTCTGTAGATCATTGCATCCTCCCGGGTGAATCACCGCGCTCTCCTCTCGCGGTGGTAGCGATGTCACACTAGCATTATTTTGTGTCAGGCTCGTATCACTTTTTGACGCACCCCGACCTGCGGCGAAGTCTTGCCCAGACGCTGCGCAGATCGATCAAGGTTTCGGCAGCATCAGCTTCGTAGGCGTTGCTGCCCAGCCATCCATCGTGCAGCGCGGCTGGATCAGCACCGTGTCCAAATCGCCGGGGATCCGCACGCCGGAGAGGCTTCGCGTGAAGGGCTGTTCATCGACATGGGGATGGGTGAGCTCGCGATAGCCGATCACCGTGCCGTCGGGCGTCAGCACCTGCCAGCCGTTGGCAAAGTGGTCCCAACCGGTATCGGGATGCTGAATAGAGACGGAAATCGTCCAGGTCCCGTCTGCGTCCCGCGTGGCGCTCGTCGCGACAACCTGCGGTGAGTCGGCCCATGCCGTGCCGGTCAGGATCAGCACAGCGATGGTGAATGAAAAGGCAGGCCGCATCATGCCGGCAGAGTGCCACAGACTGCAAAGGCCGGGAATCACATTGGTGTGTTGCGCATCAGTACTTGTCTCGAATGCGAGGCGAATTCCCGCCGGAAGAGGATGCCGACGGTGGTGGCGGTGGCCACGATGAGTGCGAGGGGCCCGAGCAGCCAGGCGAGCGCGCCGAGCGAGAAATAGACGTTGCGAAGCCCGCGGTTGAAACTGCGCGCCGCACGTATGTTGAGATCGGCGGCCTGAGCCGCGCGCTCAAGCGTCAGCGGATCGGCTACCTCGTTCGGCACTGCCGCCATGACGATGGCGCAATAGCCGAAGATGCGATGCGACCAGACGAAGTTTAGAAAGGCGAGGGTGAGGAAGGCCATCACCAGAAGGAACTTCACCTTCCACACGATCGCGGGCGCCTTGCCGAGTGTCAGATCCTCGGCCAGACCCAGGAGGTGTTCGGGATTGCCGACAACCGCAAGGGTTCCGCCGATCGCGATCATGGATGCCGACGCAAAGAAGGCGGTGCCCTGACGCAGATTGCCCATGATCGTGGCATCGAAGATTCGCGGCTCGCGCGTGATGAACTGGCGCATCCACTCGCGCCGGTACCCTGTCATCAGGATTGAGACCGAGAGGCGGGACGCCGGTGGATGGTCAACCGCCCAGCCGATCGAGAGCCAGGAAAGCCCAAGGAAGGCCAGCGCGACAAGGTCAAGTCCACTGAAATGGTCGAGGGGGAGCGAGTGGATCATGCGCCCGACAGTAGCGGTACAGAACTCCTCTTGCCATATGGCAATATTGGTCATATTATTTTACCAATAGTGAAAGGATTGTCGAGATGCAGATGCCGACAGCCGACGCGCGGATCATTTCGCGCAAACCCGAAATCGTCGCGGCGTTGCGTGCGGTCCTGCCCGCGGATGCGGTGATCGACGATCCCGCCGAGACGCGCGCCTATGAATGTGATGCCCTGTCCGCCTATCGCTGTCCGCCGCTCGCGGCGATCCTGCCGCGCAGCACGGCGGAAGTGTCGGCGGCCCTGCGGCTTTGCCACGATCTTGGCGTTCCGGTTGTGCCGCGCGGATCGGGAACCTCGCTCTCGGGCGGTGCGTTGCCGACAGCCGATTGCGTTATCCTCGGTGTTGCGCGCCTGAACCGTGTGCTGGAGGTTGACTACGACAACCGGTTCATCCGGGTCGAGACCGGACGGACCAACCTCTCGGTCACCGGTGCCGTTGAGGCCGACGGATTCTTCTACGCGCCCGACCCGTCGAGCCAGCTTGCCTGCGCCATCGCGGGCAACATCGCGATGAACTCCGGTGGCGCGCATTGTCTGAAGTACGGTGTGACCACCAACAATCTGCTCGGCGTTACCCTCGTGATGATGGACGGCACAGTGGTGGAGATCGGCGGCGCGCATATGGATGCGGGGGGGCTCGACCTTCTCGGTGTGATCTGCGGCTCCGAGGGGCAGCTGGGCGTGGTAACCGAGGCGACGCTGCGCATCCTGCCGAAGCCCGAGGGCGCGCGGCCGGTCCTGATCGGCTTCAATTCGAACGAGGTCGCGGGTGCCTGTGTCGCCGATATCATCAAGGCGGGCGTGCTGCCGGTGGCGATCGAGTTCATGGACCGCCCCTGCATCCGCGCCTGCGAGGACTTTGCCCATGCCGGCTATCCTGACTGCGAGGCGCTGCTGATCGTCGAGGTGGAAGGGGCGGAGGCAGAGATCGACGAACAACTCGGCCTGATCCGGCAGATCGCCATGCGGCACGATCCGGTGGAGTTTCGCGAGAGCGGGTCCGAGGAGGAATCGAAAAAGATCTGGCTGGGCCGGAAATCGGCCTTCGGCGCGATGGGGCAGATCAACGACTACATGTGTCTTGACGGGACGATCCCGGTGTCGAGCCTGCCCGAGGTGCTGCGGCGCATCGCGGCGATGAGCCACGACGTCGGCCTCGCTGTCGCGAACGTGTTTCATGCCGGCGACGGGAACATGCATCCGCTGATCCTCTACGATGCCAACAAGCCCGGCGATCTGGAGAAATGCGAGGCGCTCGGCGCCGAGATCCTGAAGCTCTGCGTCGAGGTCGGCGGCTGTCTGACCGGCGAGCACGGCGTCGGCATCGAGAAGCGCGACCTGATGGGGGTGCAGTATTCCGCAGCCGACATGGAGGCGCAGATGCGGGTGAAGGATGTTTTCGACCCGGCCTGGCTGCTCAATCCTGCGAAGGTGTTCCCGCTCGACGCGAGTGCTGCGCGTCGGGGCGGGTAAGACGATCGGGCAAGACGGCGACGAGCGGGGGTTTTGCACCCCCGCACCCCCGCAGAATATTTGCGCCACAATGAAAGCAGGGCCGTGAAAGTAACATCAGAAACCGAGCTTGCCGATGCGGTGCGCGACACCGCAGGTCCCTTGCGGCTCAGGGGTGGCGGGACGCGGGATGTGGGACGGCCGGTCCCCGGCGAGATTCTGGACCTGTCCGGCCTCTCTGGCATCACGCTTTACGAGCCCGGCGCGCTGACGCTGGTGGTGAAGGCGGGGACGCCGCTGGCCGAGATCGAAGAGGTGCTGGCCGCCGAGGGACAGCGGCTTGCCTTCGAGCCGGCCGATTGGCGCGGGCTTCTGGGGACAGAGGGCGAGCCGACGGTGGGTGGCATGGTGGCGGCCAATGTCTCGGGCCCGCGGCGGGTGCAGGCGGGGGCCTGTCGCGATGCGGTTCTGGGCGTGCGGATTGTCGACGGAACCGGGGCCGTGGTGAAGAATGGCGGACGGGTGATGAAGAACGTAACCGGCTATGACCTCGTGAAGCTGGTGACGGGGAGTTGGGGCGTACTCGGGGTCGTGACGGAGGCGAGCCTGAAGGTGCTGCCGGTGCCGGAGGCGGTGGCGACGCTGGCCCTGCCGGATCTCGATGACACGCGCGCGGTCGCGGCGATGACGTCTGCGCTCGGCTCGCCCTTCGATGTTACCGGGGCTGCGCATGGGGCGATGGGGACGTTGATCCGGATCGAGGGGTTCGCGCAGTCCGTGGCCTATCGGACCGGGCGACTTGTCGAGCGGCTGGCGCCGTTCGGCGTGGCGCGGGTCGAACGTGATCGCGAGGTGGTTGCGGCGATGTGGCGTTCGGTGCGGGAGGTCGCGCCGTTCCATGCCGCTGCGGGTGACA
>JBGSNN010000317.1:0-3630 GCA_041739655.1 Albidovulum sp.
GACCGCGCCGAGATGGACGACCTGCGCACCGGCCTTGGCGGCGGCGGCCGACTGGTTCGCACCCTTGCCGCCGAGGCCGATGCTGTAGCCAGTCGCGGCCAGCGTCTCGCCCGGCGCGGGCAGATGCGGCAAGCGGTAGAAATGGTCGATGTTGATCGAGCCGAGGTTGAAGATCGTCATGCCGTCTCTCCCGCGCGGCCGGTCATTGACCCAGGCGACAGGCCGCGATCACCGCCATGTTGACGATATCGTTCACGGTCGAACCGGTCGAGCAGATCTGGATCGGCTTGTCGACGCCGGTGAGAATCGGGCCGATGACCGTCGCCCCCGCCATTTCCTGCATCAGCTTGACCGAAATCGAAGCCGAATGCCGCGCTGGGACGACAAGCACGTTGGCCGGCCCGGTCAGGCGGCAGAACGGGTAATGCGCCATCTGGTCCATGTTGAGCGCGACATCGACCGTCATCTCGCCCTCGTATTCGAAATCCACGCCGCGCCCGTCGAGCACATGCGGCGCCTGCAGCATCTTGGTCGCGCGTTCGGAGACCGGATAGCCGAAGGTCGAGAACGACAGGAACGCCACACGCGGCTCGATCCCGAGACCGCGCGCGACGGCGGCACCGCGTTCGGCGATGTCGGCAAGGTCGGTCTCATCAGGCCATTCATGCACCAGCGTATCGCCGATAAAAACGATGCGGCCGCGATGCAGGACGGCGGTGATGCCGACGGCGCCATCCTCGGCCCGCGCATTGAAGACGTGGTTGATGAGGCCGAGCACATGCGCCGATTTCCGCGTCGCCCCGGTGACCAGTCCGTCGCCATGGCCATGCGCCAGCATCAGCGCGGAAAAGACGTGCCGGTCACGCGCCGCAAGGCGGTGGACGTCGTACCGGTCGAATCCGAGGCGCTGCAGCCGGGCGTAGAGGAAGTCCTTGTAGGTCTGCAGATGCGTGGTGTTGGCCGCGTTGACGATTTCCAGCTCTCTCACCGCGTCGGACAGACCCTCCGCGGCCAGTTTTTCGCGCACATCCGCCTCGCGCCCGACCACAATCGCCTTGCCGAGACCGGCGCGCTGATAGGCGACGGCGGCACGCAGCACGCGCGGATCGTCACCCTCGGCGAAGATCATCCGGGCCTGCGCCTGACGCGCCCGCGCATGGATGCCCTGCAGGATCGCGGCCGTCGGATCCATCCGCGATTTCAGGCCAAGTTCATAGGCATCCATGTCGATGATCGGCCGCCGCGCGACGCCGGTCGCCATTCCGGCCCGCGCGACGGCAGGCGGGATGACATGGATCAGCCGCGGATCGAACGGCGTCGGGATGATGTAGTCGCGCCCGAAGGTGAGCTTCTTGCCATAGGCCATCGCGACTTCGTCCGGCACATCCTCGCGCGCCAGCTTCGCGAGCGCCTTCGCACAGGCGATCTTCATCTCGTCGTTGATCGCGCGGGCATGGATGTCGAGCGCGCCGCGGAAAAGATAGGGAAAGCCGATGACGTTGTTGACCTGGTTCGGATAGTCCGACCGACCGGTAGCGACGATGGCATCGTCGCGCACGGCGCGCGCCTCTTCGGGCGTGATCTCCGGGTCTGGGTTCGCCAGGGCGAAGATCACCGGATCGGGCGCCATCGAAGCGACCATCGCTGCCGTCACCGCCCCCTTGGCCGAGACGCCGAGGAACACGTCGGCCCCCTTCATCGCGTCCGCCAGCGTCCGCGCCTCGGTCTGCGCGGCATGGGCGGATTTCCACTGGTTCATCCCCTCGGTTCGACCCTGCCAGATCACGCCCTTGGTGTCGCACATGATGCAATTGTCATGCCGGGCGCCCATCGTCTTCAGAAGTTCGAGGCAGGCGATGCCCGCCGCACCGGCGCCGTTCAGAACGATCTTCACCTCGCCGATCTTCTTGCCCGAAATCTCCAGCGCATTGAGGAGACCCGCGGCACAGATCACCGCTGTGCCGTGCTGATCGTCGTGGAACACCGGGATGTCCATGATCTCTTTCAGCCGCTGCTCGATGATGAAGCACTCCGGCGCCTTGATGTCCTCAAGGTTGATGCCGCCGAACGTCGGGCCCATGAGGCGGACCGCCTGAATGATCTCCTCGGGGTCCTCGGTATCAAGCTCGATGTCGATGGCGTTGACATCGGCGAAGCGCTTGAAGAGCACGGCCTTGCCCTCCATCACCGGTTTCGCGGCCAGAGCGCCGAGATTGCCCATGCCGAGGATCGCGGTGCCGTTCGAGACGATGGCGACCATGTTGCCCTTTACGGTGTAGTCATAGGCGGTCTCTGGCGCATCCGCGATCGCCCGTACCGGCACCGCCACCCCCGGCGAATAGGCGAGGCTGAGGTCGCGCTGCGTCGCCATCGGCTTCGAGGCGGTGATCTCGTATTTTCCGGGAGTCGGGCTCAGGTGATAGGCCAGCGCCTCTTCGGGCGTGACGCGGTTTTTCTGGGTCATTGGCGGAGGTCCCCCTTCTGTTGTGCAGTCATAGCCACCGTTGTGGCGCGCGACAACGACTTCGACGGTCCGTTAGCGCCACCACGAATACCGGCTTTTCCGCCCCGGAGCGCCTCTGTACTATCCCGGCCAAACCGGGGGTTCAGGTGGATACAAGCAACGGCACCGTCACGCCGATGATGGCGCAATATCTGGAGATCAAGGGGCGCTACGCGGATGCGCTCCTCTTCTACCGGATGGGCGACTTCTACGAGATGTTCTTCGCCGATGCCGAGGCAGCAGCGACCGCGCTCGACATCGCGCTGACCAGGCGCGGCCAGCATCTGGGACAGGACATCCCGATGTGCGGCGTCCCCGTCCATGCCGCCGAGGGCTATCTTCTGACGCTGATCCGCAAGGGATTTCGCGTCGCCATCGCCGAACAGATGGAGGACCCGGCCGAGGCCAGGAAGCGTGGGTCGAAATCCGTCGTCGCCCGCGATGTGGTGCGTCTGGTGACACCCGGCACCTTGACCGAGGAAAGCCTGCTTGAGGCGCGTCGGCATAATTTCCTTGCCGCCTGGACCGAGGTGCGCGACGCGGCAGCGCTGGCCTGGGCCGACATCTCGACCGGCGAATTGCGGGTGATGAGTTGTCCGCTGGTGCGACTTGGCCCGGAACTCGCGCGGCTGTCCCCGAGTGAGATTCTGGTGTCAGAGACCCGGTTTTCCGAGGTCGCGCCAATTGCTGCGGAGCAGGGCATCGCGATAACGCCGCGGGCCCGCTCAAGCTTCGACAGCATGGGCGCGGAGACGCGGCTTCGGACGCAGTTCGCCGTTGCAACGATGGAGGCCTTTGGCTCGCTCGATCGCGCCGATGTTGCCGCCCTCGGCGCGATCCTCGACTATCTCGACCTGACCCAGCGCGGCCGGGTGCCGCTCCTGCGACCGCCCTCGAAGGAGATGGCCGGGACCGCGCTTCACATGGATGCCGCGACCAGGCGCAATCTTGAAATCACGCGGTCGCTGTCGGGCGGCCGCGACGGCGCGCTTCTCTCGGCCATCGACCGGACAGTGACGGCAGGCGGGGCGCGGCTTCTTGAGCGTCGCCTCTCTGCGCCCTCGCGCGACCTCACCGAGATTCACGCCCGGCTCGACGCGGTGCGCGCCTTCGTCGAGGACGCGCCC
>JBGSNN010000327.1:0-7148 GCA_041739655.1 Albidovulum sp.
ACGACCTCATACCCCCGCGCGGCCAGCGGTGCGGCAAGGTGCCGCCCGATCAACCCGGTCGCGCCGGTGACAAGGACGCGGCCCGCGCTCATGCAACGATGGCGGTCGCGGGGACGGCGGTGACGAAACTGGTGCCGTGCGACCTCAGATCGGCAAGTTGCTTGATGACCTCGTCCTTCAGGTTCCACGGCAGGATCAGCACGAAGTCGGGCCGGTGTGAGCGCAGGTGATCGACGTCATGGACCGGGATGCGGCTGCCGGGCAGCAGGGTGTTCTGCTTGGCCGGATTGCGATCGACGCAATAGGCGATGAGGTCAGGGCCGATCTGACAATAGTTCAGCAGAGTGTTGCCCTTCGCCGCCGCGCCATAGGCCGCGACGGTCTTGCCCTGCACCTTGGCGCTGTTGAGAAAGCTCAGGAGCCCGTCGCGCACGGCCTCGACCTTTTCGGCAAAGCCGAGGTAGCCCTCGGGCCGGTCGAGCCGCGCGGCCGCCTCGTCGGCGCGGACCTTGGCGACGCCCGGATATTCCGGATGGCGCGCGTCCTCGCGGCAGGCATGAACCCGGAGCGAGCCGCCGTGGGTCGGCAGTTCTTCGACGTCGAAGACGCGCAGGCCTTTCGAGGCAAAGATCTTTTCCACCGCCAGCAGCGAGAGGTAGGAATAGTGTTCGTGATAGATCGTGTCGAACTGCACCTCCTTGATGAGGCGCAGGAGATGCGGAAATTCGACCGTATAGATGGCGTCGCCGGTCAGGAGCGTCGCAACCCCGGCGACAAAATCGTTGATGTCGGGGACATGGGCAAGGACGTTGGCCGAACAGATCAGGTCGGGGCGCCGGCCCTCGTCGTAAAGGCGCTTTGCGAGCTTTTCGCCGAAGAACTCCACGATCGTCGGCACGCCGATCTTCTCGGCCGCCGCCGCGACCGAGCCCGATGGCTCGACGCCGAGGACGGGGATGCCCGCCGCCACGAAATTCTTCAGGAGATAGCCGTCGTTCGACGCGATCTCGATCACCAGGCTTTCAGGGCCAAGATGCAGGCGCGCCGTCATCATCTCGGCGTAGCGCCGCGCATGGGCGAGCCAGCTTTCCGAGAACGAGGAGAAATAGGCATAGTCGGCGGTGAAGATCTGATCGGCCGGCACATCGGCATCGACCTGCACCAGCCAGCAGGCCGGGCAGACGCGGGTGTGCAGGGTGAATTTCGGCTCCGGCGCGTCGGCCTTGTCCATCGGGACGTAGGAGTTGGCGACCGCTGACAGGCCGAGATCGACGAAGGTTATCGGCATTTCGGTGCCGCAATGGCGGCATTTCGGGAATGTCGTCACACGCATCTCCTGCATCATATTTCGGCCTTACCAGATCTTCCAGGGCGCGGCACCGGTGGCCCAATACGCCTCAAGCTCCTGACGTTCGCGGATCGTGTCCATCGGCTGCCAGAAGCCCTTGTGTTCATAGGCCATCAACTCGCCCTCGCGGGCGAGGCCCATCAGCGGCGTCCGTTCCCAGATGGTCGCGTCATCCTCAAGATATTTTGCCACCCTGGGCGACAGCACGAAATAGCCGCCGTTGATGACGCCGCCATCATCGGCGGGCTTTTCGGAAAACTCGCGGACCTGTCCACCCTGAATGTCGAGCCGGCCGAAGCGGGCGGCGGGCGGCACCGCCGTCACCGTCGCCATCTTGCCATGCGCCTTGTGGAAGGCGATCAGGCGCGTCACATCGACATTCCCGACACCGTCGCCATAGGTCATGCAGAACGCCTCCTCGTCCTTGAGGTAGGGCATCACACGGCGCAGGCGCCCGCCGGTCATGCTGTCCTGGCCGGTGTCGATCAGGGTCACGCGCCAGGGTTCGGTCTGGTTGTTGATGATCTCGGTCGCGCCCTTGCGCAGGTCAAAGGTCACATCGGCGCCATGCAGGTAGTAGTTGGCGAAATATTCCTTGATGACATAGCCCTTGTAACCGCAGCAGACGACAAAGTCGGTAATGCCGTGGGCGGCGTAGATCTTCATGATGTGCCACAGGATCGGGCGCCCGCCGATCTCGACCATCGGCTTGGGGATGCGGACCGTTTCCTCTGCCAACCGGGTCCCGAGGCCGCCGGCCAGAATGACGCACTTCATCAAAACGCTCCTTCCAAATCCGGGCTGCACGACGCCAAATCACCCGTCTCGACGCCATCGTCAGCGGCGTTCGCCCCGCTGATCGGGGTAGCACAAAGCCGGTCCCTTCGCTACAGCTATGCCAGTGCAGCGGGGGGATCTGGCCCGGTTTGTCGCCAGTCCTCGGACCTGCTGCCGATCGTTTCGGCTGACGCATTCTTTGGAGGCTTTCCGCGACCATGAAGATCCTCATTATCGGACACAGGGGCTATGTCGGGCCGGTTGCGGCCAGCCATCTGGCCCGCGCCCTGCCCGGCGCGCAAGTGCATGGAATCGATGCAAATTGGTTTGAAGGGTCGGAGGCCGCAGGGTTTCCCGACGCGGTGTTCACGAGCCAGCGCCGCGCCGATGTGCGCGACCTCGGCGCGGCCGATTTCGCCGGGTTCGACGCCGTTGTGGCGCTCGCCGCGGTATCGAATGACCCGATCGGAAAAGAGTTCGAAACCGCCACCGCAGACATCAATTCCGCGGCCGTTCTGAAGGCCGCGGCGGCGGCGAAAGCGGCGGGCGTCCGGCGCTTCGTCTTTGCCAGTTCGTGTTCAATGTACGGCGCCGGGTCAGACAGTTTCCGGAAAGAGACCGACACCCTGAATCCGCTCACCGCCTATGCCCGCTCGAAAGTCGCGACCGAGGCCGGGTTGCGCCCGATCGCGGGCGACGGATTCGCCGTGACCTCCCTGCGCTTCGCGACCGCCTGCGGCGCGAGCCCGATGCTCAGGCTCGACCTTGTCCTGAACGATTTCGTTGCCACCGCCGTCCGGACCGGAAAGATCGAGGTGCTGTCGGACGGCTCGCCCTGGCGGCCCCTGATCCATGTCGAGGACATGGCCCGCGCCATCGAATGGGCGGTGACACGCGACGGCGAGTCGATGGTCGCGGTCAATGTGGGAAGTCAGGCCTGGACCTGGCAGATCGGGCAACTGGCCAAGGATGTGGCTGCGGTCCTCGGCGGCGTGGCGGTCGAGATCAACACCAACGCCGCGCCCGACACCCGCTCCTACCGTGTCGATTTCGCGAGATTCGCGGCGCTGGCGCCGAAGCACCAGCCGCAGAAGGACTTTGCCACGGCTGTGCGAGAACTTGCCGATGCGGTGCGCGCCATCGACTTTGCCGGGACCGCGGTCCGCGAGTCGCGCTTCATCCGGCTGAACGTGCTGCGCGGCCATGTGCGGGACGGCCGCCTTGACGGCGATCTGCGCTGGACCCGCTGATCCGGCCCCATCAGCGGGCGGGTGCGCCCTGCCCGCGCGATCCCGATTGCGACTTTGAGCTTTGACGGCGGGGTGGTAGGCTCCGTTTCGGAAATGTGACGGAATACTGGGGGTTTGCGTGCGAAACATTCTGTTCGCGAAGGTTGAGGTGTGGCTTGTCGTGCTGCTGGTCTTGCTCGGCCTGCTTGGCCTCGTCGCATTCGGAGCGGCGGTTCTGGACGGCGAACGCGGCACGCAGCGCTTCGGCCCGCTTGGCGAGGCGGCCGTGACGGTGGCAGAGATCCCCGACACGGTGAAGGAACTGGCGGCGGGCGACACCTCGATGCAGGCGTTCCAGCCCAACCGCTTTGCCGACACCGCGTCTGGCTGGACCTTTGCCCCGGATGCCGGGCTGACCGGCTATGTCCTGCTCAGCCACTATGACGGCGACCGCTTGCGCCATGTCGTGCAGCTTGTCTCGCTGGCCGATGGCGCGGTGAAACACGAATGGCTCCCCGATGCCGATACGCTGCTTCAGGGCGCTCCGCGCGAGTCGCAACTCGCGGAGTACACGCTCTGGAACACCCGGCATTATCGCGCGATCCACCCCTATCTGACGCCATCCGGCGAATTGTTGATAAAGGATCACCAATCCTTCCTCTATGCGCTGGATGCCTGCGGCAGAAAGCTCTGGGACCAGACCGGCGTGCTCTTTCACCATTCCACCGAAAGCGACGGTGCCGGGGGCTACTGGATCCCGGGCTATGTCGAGCCGAGCGCGATCGAGAAGATCGCCGCCGATTTTGTCGATGACGCCCTCGTCCGTCTCGGGCCGAAGGGCGAGGTCCTCTTCACGAAATCGGTGACGCAGATCCTGCTCGATCACGGCATGGAACATGCTGTCTTCGGTGCCGGGCGCTATCAGAAGGATCCGATCCATCTGAACGACATCGAGCCGGTGCTGACGGATGGCCCCTACTGGAAGAAGGGCGATCTCTTCCTCAGCTTCCGGCATCTGTCGATGATCATGCTCTACCGGCCCGCAACCGATGAGGTGATTTGGTACCAACAGGGCCCATGGCTGGCGCAGCATGATGTCGATATCCTCGACGATCACCGCATCGGCATCTTCAACAACGATGCCTATGACAAGGGCACCGGTGCGCGGGTCTATGGCGTGAACGAGATCACGGTGCATGACTTCGCCACTGGCACCGACAGCGATCCCTGGAAGGCGGCCTTCGAAGGTGCGGATATTCATACGCTGTTCGAAGGCCTCTTTACCGTCCTGCCCGGCGATGTCGCGATGATCGAAGAGGAAAACTCCGGTCGCCTCGTGTTCGCGCGGCCCGACGGCACGATGCTTGCCAGCTTCATCAACAAGGCCGGTGACGGCCTGTCCTACCGCATGGGCTGGAGCCGCTACCTGACCGCCGCCGAAGGCGATGCGGCGCTGGCGAACCTTGGAGGAACCTGCAATGGCGGCTAGCATGGTGCGGCGGCTCGCGGCTGCGGTCGGCGTCAGCCTCGCGGCCAATGTGGCGCTGGCTGACGGCGCCCGGATCACCTTCGACCGGACCGACCGGCACCAGACCATCACCGCCTGGGAGGCCACCGTCGATCTTTTCTGGCCCGAGAACCTGGCATCCCACCAGCCCGAGATTCTCGATCGTATCCTCGATGAGATCGGTATCACGCGGCTCAGGCTCGGCATCTTTTCGGGGACCGAGAACACCGACCGGGCCTTTGACCGGATGCGCGCGGGCACGCTTGGCTATCAGGGCTGGCGCGAAAGCCGCTACGCGACGGTGAATGACGACGACGATCCGTTTCACATCAACCCTGACGGCTTCGATTTCGCCGGTCTCGACTGGCGCATCGACACAACGGTACTGCCGCTGAAGGAGCGGGCGAAGGCGCGCGGCAAGACGCTGGAGATCAACCTCAACTACGTCGCCTTCACCAAGCAGAACCGCGGCGGCAGCTACATCCATACGGACCCCGAGGAATATGCCGAGTTCATGCTCGCCAGCTTCCTGCACATGCAGGAGAAATACGGTTTCGTTCCCGATGCCGTCGAGGCGCTGCTCGAGCCCGAGAATTCGCCGGAATGGACGCCCGAGAGGCTTGGCCAGGCGATTGCGGCGGCGACGCGGCGGCTCGATCACGCCGGGTTCCGGCCGCGCTTCATCGCGCCCTCGGTCACCGATGCGCGCAACGCGGTGCCGTGGATGCAGGGAATTGCCGCGGTGCCGGGCGCGATGGAGGGGCTGAAGGAGCTGTCCTATCACCGCTACCGGGGCGCGCAGAACGCCGTCATCACGGGCATCGCGGCCGAAGCGGCGCGACTCGGCATCGAGACCTCGATGCTGGAACTGTGGTCCGACAGGGCCACCTTTCAGGTGCTCTATTCCGATCTGACGCTTGGCAATGTCTCGGCCTGGCAGGGCAACACCGTTTCGACCCACCACCAGATCGACCCGGCGCGGCCAAGGGACGGCAAGCTGGTCCTGAAGGAGAACGCCCGCTACTTCCGCCAGTGCACGGCCTATGTCCATCCGGGCGACACGCGGATCGGCGCGGAAAGCACCGATCCCGCGCTCGCCGCGCCGGTCGTCTTCGAAGGCCCGGCGGGCGAGATCGTCGTCATCCTCAGGGCCGGGCGCGCCGGACAGGCCGAGATCACCGGTCTTCCGGCCGGAACCTACTATGTGTCCTATGCGGTCGAGGCCGGATCGGGGCGGATCGAACAGCCCTTCGCGGTCGTCGCGGGGACGCCGCTGATCGTTGACATGCCCGGCAAGGGTGTGGTGACGGTCACGGCACGGGCCGATTGAGCGGCCTCAGCCGACGGTGGCGAGCGCCGGGAAGTTTTCCAGCAGCCAGTAGGAGAACTGGCTGAACCCGCCGGTCAGCATCAGGACGCCGATGGTCCAGAGCAAGAGGCCCATGATCCGCTCGATTCGCGCCATGTGACGCTTGAAGAAGCCGAGGGCGCCGGTCAGGCGCGGGAAGAAGGCGGCGACCAGCAGGAAGGGGATGCCAAGGCCGATGGCATAGATCGCAAGCAGCGACAGGCCGCGCCCGAGCGAGGCATCCTGCGCCGCCAGCGACAGGATCATGCCCAGTTGCGGGCCGATACAGGGCGTCCAGCCAAAGGCAAAGGCAAGCCCGAGAAGATACGCTCCAAAGGCCGAGCCGCCGCGGTCGCCGGCGTCAAGCCGCATGTCGCGGTTCAGAAAGCCGATGCGGATCACGCCGAGGAAATGGGCGCCGAAGATCATGATGACGACCCCGGCGATGAGGTTGAACCAGTCCATCCAGCCGGCAATCGCCCGCCCGAAAGCCGAGGCGGCAAAGCCGAGCAACATGAAAACGGTGGACAGGCCGAGGACGAAGAACGTCGCGGCGAAGAGCGTGCGCCGACGCGCGGCGCGCTGGTCCGCCTCGTCCGCGGCAAGATCGCGCATCGAAATCCCGCCCATATAGGCGAGGTAGGGCGGCACGATCGGCAGGACACAGGGGCTGAGGAACGACAGGATGCCCGCCAGAAGCGCGATCAGCGCGGCAAGGGCGAATCCGCCGGTGATGATCCCCGTCTCGAGCATGCGTCCGACTTAGTCCAAGGCAGAACCGGCGTCACGCCGAACCGGCGAAAGTCACGAAAATGTGGCGGCGCGCCCGCTGCGGGGCGCGCCATCTGCTACAACGGGCTCAGCGACCGAGCGACCACCAGCCACGACGGCGCGGCTTGGCGGCATCCTCCTCGGCACCCGTCTCGGCCTGCGCCGGAT
>JBGSNN010000332.1:0-2070 GCA_041739655.1 Albidovulum sp.
TCGTTCAAGTCAATGATCAAACATTCATCATTGTGTGGTTAATCGAAATAATATAGAAATTGGTCGACAAGTTGACCTGAAATCATGAATGAAGTCGAATTAGTACTCGACCAATCCCATAATCACCATTCAACGAAATGAACTTTATCATTCCATCAAATACTTATTCCAGATCATTCGTTGAAAAAGCAAACTACAATGTGAGAAAAAATTCAAGAAGAATCCCTCGAATTGACGAGACGAGAAGTGTAGTCTCTCACCCCCTTTCTCCTGGATGACGATGCAGCACATCAACCCCTTCGAATGCCACCGTATAGGTGCGTGCCACCATCTGCCGTCCCCTTAAGATTGGTTAACGGCTATCGCGGCGGTGGTTGAGAAAGTGTTAACGCGCCATCATCGCCATGAACGCAGGCCAGGCTTCGGGGTCGGCGAGGGTCTTGTCGCGGCAGAAGGCGTTGCAGAAACCCCATATCCTGCCGTCGGCCTGCAGGAAGTGGGTGACCGGTTTGCCGGAATAGGGGCAGGCATCGTTGACCGAGGGGCCGGTCGCCTCGACCGCAGGCAGGGGCGTTGGGCCGGGCCAGGGCCGTTCCAGGTAGGGCTTGGCATAGCTCGGCTGGATCAGGTTCTCCGCCTTGCCCATGGAACGCCAGCGGCGGAAGGACGGGTCGGCGAGATGGGCGTTCGCATAGCCGAGCGCCGCTGCCGAAACCGGCAGGTTGTAGGTGGCGATCCGCGCGGCGACGGGGGCGAAGAAGGCATCCGCGGCGGTATAGCGGCCGAAAAGCCAGGGTCCGCCTGCCCCGAAACGGTCCCGCGCGCGGGACCAGATGGCCTCGATCCGCGCGAGATCGTCGAGAACCGCGCTCTGCGGGGCCGAGTCCGCGTAGCTGAGCAGCAGGTTCATCGGGCAATCGCCGCGCAGCGCCGTGAAGCCGGAATGCATCTCGGCCGCCATGTAGCGCGCCATGGCCCGCGCCGCCGGGTCTTCGGGCCAGAGCCCTGCGTCGGGGTGGCGCTCGGCAAGGGTCTCGGCAATCGCGAGTGTGTCGCCCACCACCTCGCCCTCCGGCGTCCGCATCGCGGGCACCAGCCGCGCCGGCTCGAATTCGGCAAGCAGACGGCGAAAGTCATCGGTATAAAGTACGCCGGTGTGGCATCTCACCGGGATGCCAAACTTTTCGAACAGCAGCCAGCCGCGCAGCGACCAGCTTGAATAGCTGCGGTCGCCGATGGCGAGATCATAGGTCATGGCAGTCTCCGTTGGCGCTTTCTCCCGACCCTAGTCGCGGTGCGCTTGCCAAGCACGTTCGCATTTGTGGGCCGGTCCATCACATTCCGTGATCTGAGGCCGTGAAACGAGGCCGTCCTTGTCATCGGGCGGCGCGGCACCTAATCCTTGGGCGTCAAGAGAGCCGCGGATGAGGGCGACATGCTGGCGGGCAAGCGTATCCTGTTGATCGTGGGGGGTGGGATCGCCGCCTACAAGGCGCTTGATCTGATCCGGCGGCTGAAGGAGCGGGGGGCGTCGGTGACGCCGGTCCTCACCCGCGCGGGTGAGGAATTCGTGACCCCGCTCTCGGTCTCGGCGCTGGCGGGCGCGAAATGCCACCGCGATCTCTTCGATCTGACCGACGAGGCCGAGATGGGCCATATCCAGTTGTCGCGCGCGGCCGACCTCGTCGTCGTCGCGCCCGCGACGGCGGATCTTATCGCGAAGATGGCGGCCGGGCTCGCGAATGACCTCGCCTCCACGCTTCTCATGGCGACCGACAAGCGGGTGCTGCTGGCGCCCGCGATGAATGTGCGGATGTGGCTGCATCCGGCAAATCAGCGCAACATCGCCGTTCTGAAGGCGGATGGGGCGCGTCTGGTCGGGCCGAACGAAGGCGACATGGCCTGCGGCGAGTACGGGCCGGGGCGGATGGCAGAGCCTCTGGAGATCGTCGCCGCTGTCGAGACGGTGCTCGGCGGCGGGCCGCTGGCGGGCCGGCACATCGTCGTGACCTCGGGCCCGACGCATGAGCCGATCGACCCGGTGCGGTATATTGCCAACCGCTCGTCGGG
>JBGSNN010000225.1:0-3633 GCA_041739655.1 Albidovulum sp.
AACGTTGAGCGTGATGTCGCCGCCCTGCCCCCAGGCGTCGAAGGCCGCCCAGACCGCGCCGGCGAGCGTGGCATGGCGCGCCCATGCCGCCTCCAGCCCCTCCTCATGCACCAGCATCTTCAACGCCTCGGAAAGCCCGAAGAGATGATGCGTCGGCGCGGTTCCCCAGAAATACTGCCACAACTCCGTCGGGTTGCTGCGCGGGCGCCAGTCCCAATAGGGGGTTCTGAGATCGGAGCGGCCCGTCGCCTGCCGCGCGCGCTCGGAAAACCAGACAAAAGCCAACCCCGGCGGCGTCATCAACCCCTTCTGGCTGGCGGCGACCAGAACATCGACGCCCCAGGCGTCCATCCGCATCGGATCGCAGCCGAGCGAGGCGATGGCATCGACGGCGAGAAGGGCCGGATGGCCCGCCGCGTCGATCGCGGCCCGGATCGCCGCGATGTCGTTCGCGACCGAGGTCGCGGTGTCGGTCTGGGTCACCAGGACCGCACGGATCCGATGCTCCTTGTCCGCCCTCAGCGCGGTTTCGATCCGGTCGGGATCGGCCGGGCTGCGGCGGCCGAAATCGAGCTTCTCGACCACGATCCCCATCGCCTCGGCCGACAGCGCCCAGCCATGACCGAAGCGGCCGGTGATCGCGACAAGCGCCTTGTCGCCGCGCGAAAAGAGGTTGCTGTTCGCCGCCTCCCAGCCGCCGTGGCCGTTGGCGATAAAGATCGCGACATGGCCATCCGTCAGCGCCGCGCGCTTCAGGTCCAGAACGATCTCGCGGGTCAGATCGTAGAGGTCGCCCTCATAGATGTTCGGCGCGGCGCGGTGCATGGCGCGAAGCACGCGGTCAGGCATCACCGAGGGCCCCGGAATGGCAAGATATGACCGACCGTTTGCAAGACTCATTGTAGGCTCCCTGATGCTGCCCGAGGCGTAGGCGCAGGCCCGGCGAAGGTCAATCCTTCACGATCCGGCCCGGACGGGTGCGGCAGATGGGCTTTACCCTGCGCGGCAGGACTGCGATGCTGCGGCCCGCGAACACATCAGGTTGAGACCCCCGCATGACCGGCGAATCTGCCCCCGACCGAAGCCTTCTGGAGATCACCGGAAAGGATCGTACCGACTTCCTTCAGGGGCTGGTCAGCAATGACCTTGGAAAGCTCTCGGAAGGATTGGTCTATGCTGCGCTGCTCAGCCCGCAAGGCAAGTATCTTGCCGATTTCTTCATCGTGCCGGGGCGGGACCATCTGCTTCTCGACGTCAAGGCGACGCTGGCCGAGGCGCTCTTGCGGCGGCTGTCGATGTACCGGCTTCGGGCCGATGTTCAGATCTCGCGCTCAACCGCGAGCGTGACCCGCGGGCTGGGCCGGGCGCCCGAGGGCGCATTCGCCGATCCCCGGCATCCAGCCCTTGGCTGGCGGCGCTATGGCGGCGGCGCGGGCGGTGCTTCGGTCATCGACTGGGATGCGATCCGCGTCGAGCACTGTATCCCGGAAACCGGGATCGAGCTCATTCCCGACGAGAGCTACATTCTGGAAGCAGGGTTCGAGCGGCTGCATGGCGTCGATTTCCGCAAGGGCTGCTATGTCGGGCAGGAAGTGACGGCGCGGATGAAGCACAAGACCGAATTGCGCAAGGGTCTCGTCACCGTGCAGGTCGAGGGCGCAGCCCCGGTCGGGACCGACATCCTCAGCGGTGACAAGGTCGCCGGCACGCTCTTCACCCAGGCGGGCGGCAAGGCCATCGCCTATCTGCGCTTCGACCGGGCCGAGGGCGTGATGCGCGCCAATGGTGCGACGGTGCGGATGCCATGAGAAAGGCCGCCCCTGCGGACGGCCCCCTGCCGGATGCGGCGGCGCTCAGGCGCGTTCGCTGTATTCGAATGTCTCGGTGTTGACGATGATATCCTCGCCTTCACCGACGAAGGGCGGGATCGTGATGCGCACGCCGTTGTCGAGAACGGCGGGTTTGTAGCTGTTGGCGGCGGTCTGCCCCTTCACCACCGGCTCGGTCTCGGCAACCTTGCAGGTCACCTTCTGCGGGATCGATACCGACAGTGCCTCATCGCCGTAATATTCGATGGTCGCGGTCATGCCGTCCTGCAGGAAAGGGCGACGATCCCCTAGGAGTTCAGCGTCAAGCTCGATCTGTTCGAAGGTCTCGCTGTCCATGAAGACAAGGCGGCCGTCCGTCTCGTAAAGGAACTGCTGGTCCTTCTGTTCGAGCCGGACCTGCTCGACCTTGTCTTCCGAGCGGAAGCGCTCGTTCAGTTTGCGGCCGTCACGGAGGTTCTTCAGCTCAACTTGCGCGAACGCGCCGCCCTTGCCGGGCTTAACATGGCTGACCTTCACGGCGCCCCAGAGGCCGCCGTCATGTTCCAGCACATGGCCGGGGCGAATTTCATTGCCGTTGATCTTGGGCATCGGGTTGAGCCTTGCGATAAGGTTGAATGGAAATTTGCGGCACCTATATATTCCGGGCCGCGCTCTGGCAAGCCAACTAGATGCTGAGGCGACGGTCGGATCGATATGCAACAGGCGCATGACAGACATGCGGTTTGAGGCGTACCGAATCGTCGCCGAATAGCCGTATTGAGCAGAACGCCGGTAAACGCAAGAGCAAGAAAAACAGGACCAGATAATGCGCGATTTCGTGGACGGCACCGCATTCAACTACGAGCAAGGGCAAAGGTCGCGCAAGCTGTTCGCGGCAGTGGTCCTCGCAGCACTGGATGATGCGATTGCCGATGATAAGAAGTATGGCAACGGGCCCGAGCAGATCGCCCGTTGGGCACGGTCGCGCGATGGGCGCGAGGTGCTGTCCTGTGCCGGAATCGATCCGAACGAACGGGTCGTGAAGGGGCTGATGGACTTTGTCTCGAAAGGGGTTCGTACCTCGGTCGCGCTGTCGCGCGAGGAGAGCGAGCGCCGTCACGCCGCCGAAGAGGCCGAGGCCGCCTGAACTGGCGGTACGACCCCGATGCACGAAACGCGCCCGTCGGGCGCGTTTTCGTTTGCGAAGCACGCGGATCGCGGATCAGTCGAACTTCTGCGCCTCGAGCGCGCGGATGATTTCCTGGCGGACAAGCTTGCGGACGTTGCGGGTGATGCGCTCCCCAAGCGGGCCGTTCAATTCCTCGCGGATCACCTCCGCGATCAGGTCGCGCAGCGCATCCATGTCGATGACCGCCTCGTCGTCAGCGGCAAAAAGGCCGATATCGTCGTCTGCCGGCTCATCGATCGGACCGGCCGCCGCACCCGATGCCGCCGCCGATTCGTCAATCAGTTCGATTTCAGCGTCCGGCGCCGCATCCACGATGGCATCGGAAGGCGCCATCTCTGGCGCGCTCGGCATATCTGACAGAAGCTCCTCCGCTTCGTCGAGCGCGGCGTTTTCCGCCGATACCTGCTCCCCGACCTGAACTCGCGACGTATCGTCCTCTGCTGCCACGACGTCGGCCTCGGTTTCCGCCGCGTCGAATTCCCCCGTCTCTTCATGCCGATCGACGACGTTACCGTCGAGGGCGCGCGCCTCGTCATCGCTGGCCCCACTCTCTGCGGCGCCATCGGCGAAGGCACGGTCCGCCGCATCTTCGCCGGTTGTCCCTGCTTCGTCGGCGGCGCTGTTGGCCGGACGCAG
>JBGSNN010000355.1:0-4009 GCA_041739655.1 Albidovulum sp.
GATCGATGCGGACCAGAAGCTGCCCGGCGCTGACCCGCGCGCCATCGGCAAAACCCTCGGCCAGGTCCACGATCTGCCCGGCGGCCGTCGCCCGAAGCTCAAGCGTCCGGCGGCTGGCGATCTCGCCATAGACGGTCAAGAGCGGCGCGATCTGCCCCGGTTCAAGCCGCACGACGCGCGCACTGAAGGACCGTTCGGCGGCGGGCCGGCCCGGATCGGGCGGCGCCAGACTGATCTCGATGGCGGATTTGAGCGTGGCAAGGCCCACCGCGAGCAGACCGAGAGTCAGCGCGAACAGCAGCAATCCGGCAAGGCTTCGGGTCAGAAACCGCATATTTCCCGTCACTTGTCGTCGTCGGAATGGTATCCCTCGCCGCGCCGAGGTCAAAACATTTCATGTTGAACGCGCGAAGCTGTCACTTCCGTCGCAAATGTTCGTCGAGACGCGGCATTATTTCCACGAAGTTGCAGGGCCGGTGGCGGAAATCGAGCTGCCACTTCAGGATCTCGTCCCAGGCGTCCCGGCAGGCGCCGGGACTGCCGGGCAAGGCGAAAAGATAGGTCCCCCCCGCCACGCCCCCGGTGGCGCGGCTCTGCACCGCGCTGGTCCCGATCTTCTGCATCGAGACGATGGTGAAGACGGTCGCGAAGGCCTCGATCTCCTTCTCGTAGACATCGCGATGCGCCTCGACCGTCACATCGCGCCCGGTGAGCCCGGTGCCGCCGGTCGAGATGACCACATCGACGCCCGGATCGGCGACCCAGGCGCGCAACTCAGCCGCGATCTCGGCGCGCTCATCCTGCACGATCCTGCGCGCGGCAAGCACATGCCCCGCCTCGGTCAGCCGCGCCACCAGCGTATCGCCGGAGCGGTCCTCGGCGAGAGAGCGCGTGTCCGAGACCGTCAGCACCGCAATTCGGACCGGGATGAAGTCCTTGGTTTCGTCGATGCCGCTCATGTCGTCTCCTTCAGTCGCGCCCTGATCTCCAGAAGATCCGCCCAGGCCTCGCGTTTGGCCGCCGGGTTGCGCAAAAGATAGGCCGGATGCGTCATCGGCATCGCCGGCCGGCCGAAGGCCTCGGTCCAGGTGCCGCGAAGCCTGAGGATGCCGCGCTTGCCCAACGCGGCGGCGCAGGGCGTGTTGCCCATCAGGACGATGATATCGGGATTCACGAAGTCCACATGCCGCGTCACAAAGGGCAGCATCATGGCGATCTCGGCAGGCTCCGGGTCACGGTTCTGCGGCGGCCGCCACGGCATCACATTGGTGATGTAGAGCGCCTCATCGGCGTGATGCGCGGTCCGCGCAAGGCCGATGGCCGCGAACATCCGGTCGAGAAGCTGCCCGGCGCGGCCGACGAAGGGGCGGCCCGCAATGTCCTCGTCGCGCCCCGGCGCCTCACCGAGGATCATCACGCGCGCCTCGGGGTTGCCGTCGGCGAAAACGAAGGTCTTGGCGCCCTTGCGGATCTCGCAATGCTCATAGGCGGCCTGAATTTCGGCGAGCGCCTCAAGGCTGGCCGCGCTGGCGGCGGCCTCCGCTGCCGCCGCGACCGGATCGGTCTCATCCTGCGGCACCTGAACGGAAACGGCGGCGGGCACCGCCCTTGGCCGCTCGGTCGCGATCTCATAGCGGTTGACCGGGGTCTCGCCGATCGCCTCGTCCGCGCCAAGCTCCATCTGCCACTCCAGAAGAGCGCGCGCGGCGGCGTGGTCGATCTGGGTAAGCGCTGAGTCCATGCCCGCCAAATTAGGCCGCGCCCGCAGCCGGGGCAAGGCGGCGCATTGGCCGTTGCCCGCGGCGCGTCCTTTTGCCATAAGCGGGCGAAACGGGACCGGAGCCACCATGACCTTCCGCGCGCGTCACCTTCTCGGCATCGAACACCTTGCCCCGGAAGAGATTCGCGCCGTCCTCGACCTGGCCGAGAAATATGTCGAACTGAACCGTCGCACCGTGAAGCGGGCCGACGCGCTCGCCGGCATGACCCAGATCAACATGTTCTTCGAGGCCTCGACCCGGACCCAGGCCTCGTTCGAGCTGGCCGGCAAGCGGCTCGGCGCCGACGTGATGAACATGGTCGTGGGCCAGTCGAGCGTGAAGAAGGGTGAGACGCTCATCGACACCGCGCTGACGCTGAACGCGATGAACCCCGACCTTCTGGTGGTGCGCCACCCGGCCTCGGGCGCGGTGGACCTGCTGGCCCAGAAGGTCAACTGCGCCGTCCTGAACGCAGGCGACGGTCGCCACGAACATCCGACCCAGGCGCTGCTCGACGCACTGACGATCCGCCGCGCCAAGGGGCGTTTGCAGCGCCTGACGGTGGCGATCTGCGGCGACATCGCGCATTCCCGCGTCGCCCGGTCGAACCTGATCCTGCTCGGCAAGATGGAAAACCGCCTCCGCCTGATCGGCCCGCCGACGCTGATGCCCGCGGGTGTCGCGGAGTTGGGCTGTGAGATTCACGAGGACATGCGCGAGGGGCTGAAGGGCTGCGACGTGGTGATGATGCTGCGCCTTCAGAAGGAGCGGATGGACGGCGGCTTCATCCCGTCCGAGCGCGAATATTACCACCGCTACGGGCTCGATGCCGAGAAGTTGGGCTTCGCGAAAGAGGATGCCATCGTCATGCACCCCGGCCCGATGAACCGCGGCGTGGAGATCGACGGCGAACTGGCCGACGACATCAACCGTTCTGTCATTCAGGACCAGGTCGAGATGGGCGTCGCCGTCCGCATGGCCTGCATGGACCTTCTCGCGCGCAATTTGCGGGCGGAGCGGGGCGCGAAAGCGGTGGGGGTGATGGTGTGAAACCGAAGTTACACGACAGAGGAACGCGGCCGACCGAGGCGGGGGCGGGAACCGCGCCCGCCTGGGGGCGGGCGGACGCGGTCCGGTCCGCAAGCGGACCGGGAAGGACGGGGTTGCACTCACAATGACCACCCTCCTCACCAACGCCCGCCTGATCGACCCCGAGGGGCTGACCGAGGCCACGGGCAACCTTCTCATCGAGAACGGCCTCATCGCCGGGACCGGCGACGCCACCGCCCCGAAGGGAGCGACCGTCATCGACTGTCAGGGCAAATGCCTCGCCCCCGGCATCGTCGATCTGGGCGTCAAGATCGGCGAGCCGGGCGAGCGCCACAAGGAAAGCTTCCGTTCGGCGGGCCTCGCCGCCGCAGCGGGTGGTGTGACGACGATCATCGCCCGGCCCGACACCAACCCGGCCATCGACACGCCCGAGGTGCTGGAGTTCGTCACCCGCCGCGCCGCCGAGGCCTCTCCGGTCCGCATCCGCCACATGGCGGCGCTGACCAAGGGCCGGCAGGGGCGCGAGATGACCGAGATCGGGTTCCTGCTGGACGCGGGCGCCATTGCCTTCACCGACTGCGACCATGTGGTGACGGATACCAAGGTGCTGGCCCGCGCGCTCACCTATGCGCGGTCGCTCGGTGCCCTCGTCATGGGCCACCCGCAGGAGCCGGGCCTCTCGGCGGGCGCCGCAACGACAAGCGGCAAGTTCGCCTCCTTGCGCGGCCTGCCCGGCGTCAGCCCGATGGCCGAGCGCATCGGCTTTGACCGCGACATGGGTCTCGTCGAGATGACCGGGGCGAAGTATCACTTCGACCAGATCACCACTGCCCGCGCCCTGCCACCGCTCGAACGGGCCAAGCGTAACGGCTTCGAGGTGACGGCGGGCACCTCGATCCACCACCTCACGCTCAACGAATTCGACGTCGGCAATTACCGCACCTTCTTCAAGGTCAAGCCGCCCTTGCGGTCCGAGGACGACCGGATGGCAACGGTAGAGGCCGTCGCCAGCGGCCTGATCGACATCATCTGCTCCATGCACACGCCTCAGGACGAGGAATCGAAGCGCCTGCCCTTCGAGGATGCCGCGAGCGGCGCGGTCGCGCTCGAGACCTTGCTGCCCGCGGCGATGCGGCTTTACCACGCCGGCCACCTCACCCTGCCGCAGCTTTTCCGCGCCATGGCCCTGAACCCCGCGC
>JBGSNN010000380.1:0-10277 GCA_041739655.1 Albidovulum sp.
TCCGCGCGCCCTGCCCCGTCCGCGCCACCAAAGCCGCGGCCTTCAGGACAAGGTTCGACCCGTCCGTCGGAACCCCCGCCGCGAAAGGCCCGGTGACGGTCAGCGTCAGATCCGGCGCCGGCGCGATCGTCAGGCGGTCGCCCAGATCGGCAAAAACCACGAGGCTGTCCAGCAGATGATAGCTGTCCGTCCGCTTTCCGGTGACGTGCAGCGCGAGGTTAACCTTGGCAGGCGCCGTGACCTCAATTGCCATTCTTCGTGACGGCAAGTGGGGCGGCGCCTTCCTCGGCCAGCACAATGTCGAGCCCGACCTCAAGCTTGCGGCGCATGCGGTCCGCGGCACCCTCTTCCGTCGGTCCGAAGGACAGCGCGCGGCTCCACTGGAACTCGGCCTCGCGGGTTCGGCCAACGGCCCAGTAGACATCGCCGAGATGGTCGTTCACCACGGGATCGACCGGCATCAATTCGACCGCGCGCTCCATCTGGATGACTGCCTCGTCATAACGGCCAAGACGGTAAAGGCCCCAGCCGAGGCTGTCGACGAACGCTCCGTCATCGGGCCGCTCGGCGACGGCGCGCTCGATCATCGTCAGCGCCTCGTCGAGCTTCTCGTTCCGCTCGAGATAGGAATAGGCGAGATAGTTCAGCACCGAGGGTTGATCAGGCTTGAGCGCCAGCGCTTTCTTGAAATCCGCCTCGGCCTCGGGCCATTTCTTCAGCCGCTCGTTGCAGATGCCGCGCGCGAAATAAAGGCTCCAATAGCCGCCGTCGTCGCCCTTGAGGTTCTGGATGGCCTGATCGTAGGCTTGCGCGGCGTCGGCAAAGCGCTCCTCACGCCGGAAGGTGTCGCCAAGCGTGTTCAACACGTCGATGCGGTCGGGATAGTCTTTCGCAAGCCGCTGCAACGCCTCGATCGCCGCGTCCACCCGGCCGGATTGCACTAGCGCCTCCGATCGGCCGAGTTCGGCCTGCAGATAGGCCGGATTGTCGCGGGCGATCTTGTCAAACTCGGCACTCGCAAGTTCGTGCTGTCCCTGCCCCTCAAGGATGCTCGCGACAAGCAGGACAGTATCGGCGTCCTCGGGCGCGAGGTATGCGGCCATCCGGGCATAGGCGAGCGTGTTCATATCCGTGTTCTCGCTGCCAAGCGCGCTTGCCACGGTGTAGAATACCTCCGCGAGACCGTCCTTGGCCCCCGAAACGACCGTGAAGGGCACCGTCCCGCCCGCCTCGAGCGCGGCGCGGAGCGCCAGAACGGTCGGATCCCCAGTCGGGCCGTAGGTCTCGTCGATCAGCGCGATGGCGTCGTCCTTGCGCTCAAGCTGGCTCAGGATCTGGGCATGGGCGATCACGCCCCGCCGGGTCGCCCGCAGGGGGCCGCCGTCGGCGCCGGCAAAGATTGCGTCCGCACCCTCGAAATCCCCGACCGAGGCCAGCGCCAGCGCCTTGTGATAGAGGCCAAAGGATTTCAGCCCGTTCACCTTCGTCACGTCGTCGAAGGCCCCGGTGGCCTCCGACATCTGGCCCTGACCCAGAAGCGCCCATGCGCGGTAAAGGCCATCGACAAGTTGACCCGCCGACCGGCCCTTGTCGAGCGCGGCGATGGCACCCGCGTAATCCCCCTTCTGCGCAAGATCGGTCAGGACGAGAAGATCGGCGACCTGGCTCTTGCCGCCGGACTTGTCGAACGCCTCGGCGATGGGAAGCGCCTTGTCGATCGCACCACGGCCGACCTCCGAGATCGCCGCATTCTCCATCAAGCGACTGTTTCCGGGGTCGGCGGCCAAAGCGCGGGCGTAGTATTCGGCGGCCACGACATAATCCGCTTCTGCGCCCGCGAGCCGTGCCGCAAGGTATGGTCCGGCCTCGCCATCGGCGGCAGCGGTCGGGATCGCGCCCACAAAGGCCAGACCCGCGGCCAGAACGAAGGAAAGAGGTCGTATCTTCTGCACGTCGGACACCTTTTTCACCTGGTTCCGGAAAACCTAGTGCGCGCCCGCCCGCATGGCAATGCGGCGCGTCGCCCAGGCCGCCCCGCACGCCCGATTCTGCCGAAAATGTTACATGTTCGGATAGTTCGGCCCGTCGCCGCCCTGCGGCGTTGTCCAGTTGATATTCTGGCTCGGGTCCTTGATGTCGCAGGTCTTGCAGTGGACGCAGTTCTGGAAGTTGATCTGGAATCGCGGGTTGCCCGCGTCGTCCTCGATGACCTCGTAGACCCCCGCCGGGCAGTAGCGCTGCGCCGGTTCGTCGTAGCGCGGCAGGTTCACCGCGATCGGCACCGAAGCGTCTTTCAGCTTCAGGTGGCAGGGCTGGCTTTCCTCGTGGTTGGTGAAGCTGAAGGACACGTTGGTCAGGCGGTCGAACGACAGGACCCCGTCGGGCTTCGGATAATCGATCTTTGCGAATTTCGATGCCTCGCCGGTCGCGGCGGCGTCCGACTTGCCGTGCTTCAGCGTGCCGAAAAGCGACAGGCCGAAGAGGTTGTTGGTCCACATGTCGAACCCGCCGAGCGTCAGGCTCGCAAGGAAGCCCCAGCGCGACCATATCGGCTTGACGTTGCGGACGCGCTTGAGATCCTTGGCGATCGGACCGCTACGCAGGTCGGCCTCGTAGGCCGCCAGTTCGTCGCCCGACCGTCCCGCCTTGATCGCGTCGAACGCCGCCTCGGCCGCCGCCTTGCCCGAGAGCATCGCGTTGTGGTTGCCCTTGATCCTGGGCACGTTCACCAGCCCCGCCGAACAGCCCAGAAGCGCCACCCCCGGCGCCACCAGCTTCGGGATCGACTGCCAGCCGCCTTCGCTGATCGCGCGCGCACCATAGGCCACCCGCTTGGCCCCCTTCAGAAGCTCCGCCACCATCGGATGATGCTTGAAGCGCTGAAACTCCATGTAGGGGTAAAGGTGCGGGTTTTCATAGTTCAGGTGCACCACGAAGCCGACATAGACCTGATTGTTCTCAAGGTGATAGATGAACGACCCGCCACCCGCGTTCTTGCCGAGCGGCCAGCCCATCGTGTGCGTCACCGTGCCGATCCGGTGCTTGGCCGGATCGACCTCCCAGATCTCCTTCATGCCGAGACCGAACTTCTGCGGGCAATGGCCTTTCGAGAGGTCGTATTTCGCGATCACTTCCTTGGCGAGCGAGCCGCGTACGCCCTCGCCGAGGAACACATACTTGCCCAGAAGCTCCATCCCCGGCTCGTAGTTCGGCCCCGGCGTGCCGTCGGCATTGAGGCCCATGACCCCGGCGACGACGCCCTTGACCTCTCCCTTCTCGCCATAGACGAGTTCCGAGGCCGCGAAACCGGGGAATATCTCCACCCCGAGCGCCTCGGCCTCGGCCGCCAGCCAGCGGCAGACATTGGCCATCGACACGATGTAGGTGCCGTGGTTCGACATCAGCTTCGGCATCGGCCAGTTCGGGATGCGCACCTTCCCGGCCGGGCCGAGAAGGTAGAAGTTGTCCTCTGTCACCGCGACATTGACCGGTGCGCCCTTCGCCTTCCAGTCCGGAATCAGCGCGTCGAGGCCAGAGGGATCGAGAACCGCACCCGACAGGATATGCGCGCCGACCTCCGAGCCCTTCTCCAGAACCACCACGCTCAGATCCGCGTCGAGCTGTTTCAGGCGGATCGCGGCGGAAAGCCCGGCAGGCCCCGCGCCCACGATCACCACGTCATAGTCCATCGATTCGCGTTCGATCTGGGTCATGCCCTCTCCTCTCCGGCGCGGATGCTGCATCGTTTTTGTCGCGCAAGATCGTTAGCGGACCCGTCGCTGCGACGCAACGATAACACGGCGTCTCGAACCGCAATCCGACCGGAACCCTGGCGGAGGCGATACGGCTAGCCCTGACGCGCACTCGGCATGGCGGCAGCACCGCGCCGGACCCAGGGCAGATCCGTCGTCGTCAGGTCCACTCGGCGCAACATGGCCCAGGCGCCTGCCATCAGGACAATCGAGGCATAGCCGTCGATCGCGTAGTGATAGCCGGTGTAGACAGACAGAAAAAGGATCGCTGCCAGGAAGGCAAAGCCGGGAATGGCAAGCCAGCGGCTGCGCTCCATGAGGTAGAGCGCCGTCAGCGTCGCAATGCCGACATGAACGCTCGGGAACGCCGAGATGCCGGAGCCGATCGCCATGCCCTGCTCGGCATAGGAGCGCCAGAGATAGGCCTGGATCGCGCCGACAGTGCCATCGGTGAGGCCGCTTTGCGCCAGCGCCACCTGAAGCCCGGCAAAGCGGCCACCGCCTTCGAGCGCGTCATAGAAAACCGGCCCCACTGACGCGCCGAGGATGGCCAGGATATTGCCGAGGAAGATCCAGCAGAAGAGGTAGAGCACGAGGAACCGCGCGATCCGCTCGCGGTCGGCGTCGGCCACGGTGAGGACCACCGCCAATCCGAGCGCCGGGACCGTCCAGACCGACAGATACACCGGCAGCAGCCAGTCCATCGGCAGATGGGCGCCGATCCGGTGGCTGATTTCCCAGGGGTCGTTGCCGCCGTGCAGCCAGCGATCGGCCGCGGCCAGCGCCGGGTCGGCGTAGAACGGCACGATGGCGGGGATTGTCGATTTCAGGAAGGAAAAGGCGGTCTGCAAGACCACGCTCGCGATCAGCGCATAGCCGAGAAGGCTGAGGTTCGACAGAAAGCGCCGCCAGCCCATGACGAAGGGCAGCGCCAGCAGCACCGGGATCATCAGCGCGGCAACGCTCGCTACGGTGGAGCCGAAGTTGTAGGTTTCGACCGCAGCCTCGAGCAGAAGCCTGCTGCCTTGCTGCCGGATCAGCGCAACGATCAGCAGGGACGCGGCGAGGTAGCACAGGACAAATCCGAAAAAGTGCTTCACGCCGCCGCCCCATCGCCCTCGATGTTTTTCCGCCGCTTGGCGCGGCCTCTCGCCTGGCCCACTTGACTTTGGCGCCATGAACCGGGTTTACACCTTGGTGTTGCGCATAATACGGGCATTTTTGAGGCCGCTGTTGCCGATCGGACGATGATGGAAAAGATACCGATGACCCGCGCGGGCCATACCGCGCTCGACCACGAACTGAAGTTGCTCAAATCGGTGGAGCGGCCTGCGGTGATCAAGGCGATCGCCGAGGCGCGTGAGCATGGCGACCTGTCGGAAAACGCCGAGTATCACGCCGCGCGCGAGAGGCAGAGCTTCATCGAGGGCCGCATCAAGGAGATTGAGTCGCTCCTGTCGCGCGCCGATGTCATCGACACGTCGAAACTCAGCGGCGCGATCAAGTTCGGCGCGATGGTGACGCTCGTTGACGAGGACAGCGACGAGGAAAAGACCTATCAGATCGTCGGTGAGGCCGAGGCCGATATCGAACGCGGCCTGCTGAACATCCGCTCCCCCCTCGCCCGCGCGCTCATTGGCAAGGACGCGGGCGACAGCGTCGAGGTGCGCACCCCCGGCGGCGAGAAAAGCTATGAAGTGCTGAGCATTCGTTACGTCTGACCCTGCCTGAAAGGCACCGGATCAATGCCCGAGGAACATCCCGAGCCCGCATCGTCAGGTCAGGCCGAACTCGGCCTTCTCGCGCGGGCGGCAGGCGACACTGGCATCCATCCCGGCGATATCGTCGCTGCGCTGGTGAGCCTGCTGTGGCTGGCGCTGGTCGGCGCGTTCTTCCTCTTGTCCGATACCGCAACGGGCGAGGGCGGCGCGCTCGGCTCGGTCATGGTGCTGGTCGCCATCTTCGCACCGCTCGCGCTGATCTGGATCGCCGCGATCACGCTGCGGATGTCGCGCGAGGTGAGAGCGGAAACCCGGCGGCTTCAGGCCAGCATCGACACCATGCGCCAGGCCTATCTCAATCAGGCGCAATCGGGCCTGACGCGCAGCACGATGGAAAAGCGGCTGGACGAGATCGCGGCGGCGACCAAGCAGGCGGAAAGCGCCATCACCAGCTTCACCGCGCGCCGCGAGGCCGTGATCATGCCGCCCGCCGCCGCCCACAAGGCCGCGCTGGTTGCCCCACGCATCCCTGAACCGGCCAATGAGCAGCCGGGCCTCGCGCTCGGCACGCCCCCGGATGCGTCGAGCGAACCGATTTCGGTCAGCGATTTCATCAAGGCGATGAACTTTCCTGACAATCAGAACGACAAGGACGGCTTCCGCGCCTTGCGCCGCGCGCTCGAAGATCACAGCACCTCCAAGCTCGTCCGTGCCGCGCAGGACGCGCTCACGCTGCTGAGCCAGGACGGGATCTACATGGATGATCTGCGTCCCGACCGCGCCAAGCCCGACATCTGGCGGCGCTTCGCGCAGGGCGAGCGCGGCCGCCAGATATCGGGCCTCGGCGGCGTCCGCGACCGGTCGAGCCTGGCGCTGACATCGGGCCGGATGCGACAGGACACAATCTTCCGCGACACCGCGCATCACTTCCTGCGCCAGTTCGACAAGACCCTTCAGGAATTCGAACGAAATGCCAGCGATCAGGAGATCGCGGCACTGGCCGAAACCCGCACCGCGCGCGCCTTCATGCTGCTGGGCCGCGTCACCGGCATATTCGACTGAACCCGCTGCGGGTTGGTCGGTCCGGAGTCGGGCCCCAGGGCCTAGGGGAAGTTCTTGATCTGGAAGGCGCTGCGTTCGACCTTGTTCGATACTGCGGGGACCGTGCGCAGATAGGCCACGACCGCATCGAGATCCTCTGCCGTCATGTTCGCGAACCATTGAACCGGCATCGGCGGCGACACATGGCCACCGTCCGGTCTTACCCCCGCGACAATGGCATTCTTGATCTGGTCGTCGGTCCAGGTGCCGATGCCGGTTTCCGGATCGGGTGTGATGTTTGAGGTGAAGATGTTGGCGCCGGGGGCAAGCGTTATCTCCAGACCGCCCGCGCCCAGCTTCGAGGTGTCCGGTCCTGCCGCTCCCATCGGCGTATGGCATTCGAAGCAATGCGCGATCGCATTCACGATGTAGGCGCCATGTGGGACCTTGTCGGACCGGTCCGGCGCCGGAGCCCCCTTGGCGGCGGGCAAGGCCTGCTGCGGAATGTTCCACCGCGACTCCGCGACCTCATGCGCGACGGGTGCGAGCGTGCGGAGGTAGGCCACAATCGCCGTCACATCCTCGTCGGACATGCTGTTGTAGGTTGGTGAGGGCATCGGCGGAAAGATGATGTTGCCATCCCGACCGACACCTTCGCGGATCGCCAGGATGATCTGGTCGTCGGTCCAGTCGCCGATCCCGGTCGTCCTGTCGGACGTTATATTGGCGGCATAGACGTCGAAGGCCGGATCGACGATGTGAAATCCACCGGCGAACTCCATGCCCGCGATGATGGAGAAATCCGGGTTGCGGGTGGCATGGCAATTCGCGCAGGCCCCCGGCCCGTTCACAAGATACGCGCCGCGCTTGACGACGTCACCGTCCTGTGCGGCGGCAGGTTCGGAAAGTGCCGCCGCAACGGCGCCGGCGACCACGAAAACTTGGACTCGGCACATAGGCTTATCCTCCTGATTCTGTGGCACTGGGCGATGCGGCCCGGCATCCCGATGACGGCGGAGCGCCAGAACGGCGCAGGCAAACTCGGGGACGGCGCCAGGCGCACGGCCACCCTCAGTAGAGGCTAGCCGACGGGTTTCGGCAAATGATCTCTGGCGTCAGGGTGGCGTGATCGACCGCAAATCCACCCGCCCGGCAACTCCCGGTCGAGCGTCGGGGCGGAAACTGCTGTTGACGGTTGCAGCAGGGGCTGGAAGCGACGAGGCCTGACTACCCGCCGGCGGTTCCCTCAGAGTCGGTCGCGCGCCCTGAGCGGCCGTCCCTCACGGCTCGGCCTGTTCACCGTCGACCATGCGGACACCCGAGGCGATCGCGGGATCGCCGTCCTTGTAAAGCCGCGTGGTCGCGCCCGGAAGGGCACCGAAGGCGCGGCTGATCTTCATCGGGAAGAGCGAATGCGGGATGCTCTCGAAGCCCGGCAACCGCTTCAGAACATAGCTCACCGAATTGGCGCAGAGCGCCTTGTTGACCGCGCCGTAAGCCTCGACTTCGCGCACCGCCTGCGCGGCGACGGCGGGGCTGACATAGATCTTCTGTTCCAGCACGTCGTAGGTCTGGCGCGCGTGGTAGTCGATGTAGAACTTCCGCATCTGCTCGGTGATACCGAAGTGCACGTCATTGCGTTCGGGGACGCGCGGGTGATACCAGGTGCCCGCCGGATCGAAGAGAACCCGCTGGCTGTCGTCGATCATCAGCGCCGAATGCCCGCCCTCGCCGCTGCGCTTGTTGACCACCGTGTAAAGCGTGATCGACGGCGAGTCGCCGGTCACAAAGCGCGCGCGCGCTACTGCCTCGTCCGGGGCCCAGACCTTGTCAGCCCCACAAGCGGCCAGGGCCAGCGGCACCAGCAAGCCAAGCACGAGATTGCGAAAACTCACGTCACGGTATCCTGTCTGGCCGCTCAGGCGTTCACGAGGGCCAGGAAGACCAGGACCAGCACGATGACGATCGCCGCCCACATGGTCATCCGGACGAAGCCCGCAAAGGTCTTTTCGTTACTGCGGATGTCCATCTTGCCATGGGTATGTTCGGCCATCTTGCGCTCCTTGGTTCGGCGTTCGGTTTGGAATACCCGATTCACGCGGGACTGTCACGACCCGAGAGCGCCAAACCCGACGGCTGATGCAGGACCGCTACGCGCCGCCGAGATCGGCGGCCAGTCGAAAGCCGATGCGGCGCGGTTCGTCTGCCTCGCTCGGCTTTTCCAGCGCACGCAGCATGACATTCAACTGAGAGACGTGCTGGATCAGTTGCGTGCGCGCGCCGTCCTCGTCGCGGCCGTAGAATGTCACGATATCGGGGTCGAAATAGCCGATCCCCTCGATCCGCACGACGCCGGCATCGCCTCCGGTGAACCCCATCGCGACCTCGTGCGCGTTGTCAAGCTGGCCCTCGAAATTCTTGATGTAGAGGATCAGCCGCTCGTAGGCCCATTGCGCCGGGCTCTTGTCCGCGACCGGTTGCGCCGCAACACCCTCCGGCAGCGGCTCAAGCTCGGCGGTGCGGGGCGGATTCGGGCTGGCATGGACGACACGCGCACAGGGCATGGCCGAGGCTTCATGCGCCTCTGCCGTCGTCTCGATCATGGCGCTGATGTCTTGGTCTGCCATAGCCAGGCTCCATCCTGCCGCCGCCAGCGGATCACCGCGCCGGTTCTTGCAAGATGGTTCAGATGCGCGACCGCTTCAACCAGGGCAAAGCCATATTCGGCCTCGCCGACCTTACGCTTGAAGAGAACCTCGAAGCACTCGGTCGCCACTTTCGGCGTGACCAGAAGATCCCGCAGCCGCGCCAGCGCGCCGATGTGGTTGTCGATCATCTGCTCAAGCCGGAGCGGCAGCCCGGTGAAGGGCAGCTTGTGGCCCGGCAGCACAAGCTGGTCGGGGTGCGCGAAGGCGCTCAGCCGGCGGCAGCTTGCGATCCATTCGCCGACCGGGTCGGCCCCGGGTTCGGTCGCATAGACGCCGAGATTGGCCGAGATCGACGGCAGAAGCTGATCGCCGCCGATGACGAGACTGCCGCCCACCTCCCAGAAGGTCGCATGTTCCGGGGCGTGGCCGTCGCCGGTCCGCACCAGCCAGTCGCGGCCGCCCATGCGGATCGTGTCGCCGTCGGCAATGCGTGTGTAGCCAAGCGGCAGCGGGGCCACCACATCGCAGAAGTTGAAGGGCCGTTCGGCCATGCGCCGGGCCAGCAGCCCCGGCTCCATCCCGGCCGCGCGCCAGAAGGCGACAGTCTCGGCCACCGGCAGATCGTGCGCGTCCAGCACCAGCATCCGCGCCAGAAGCCAGCTTGTCCGCGTCGTCACAAGCTCCGCGCCGCGTGCCTGCATCCACCCGGCAAGGCCGATGTGATCGGGATGGTAATGCGTCACCACGACCCTGCGGACGGGCCTGCCCGCCAGCGGACCGGCAAGAAGCGCCTCCCACACCGCCCGGGTCCGGCTGGTGTCAAAGCCGGTATCGACCACGGTCCAGCCGTCGCCATCGTCGAGCGCATAGACATTGACATGGTCGAGCGCCATCGGCAGCGGCAGCCGCAGCCACAGGATGCCGTCTGCGACGGCGATGGCCTCGCCCGCAGCGGGCGGCTCCGGCCACGGGTGACGGATCGCATCGGCAGGTGCGTCGCCTCGGTCTCGCGGAAGCGGGTAAGAGCCTCCGACATTTCGGCCTTGCTATGGTCGCAATGGATGGTGGCGAGCATCCGCGCCACCTCGCCGTGCAACGCCAGTTCGGTGATCGGC
>JBGSNN010000384.1:0-1629 GCA_041739655.1 Albidovulum sp.
CGTCAGGTCGCCGAGTTCCAAGCCCGCGTGGCCGTCCTGAACGGCCTCACCGCGCTCGGCATTCCCGTAACGGAAACCGTGGGATAAGTCTGTCCGGGGACAGGGGCTATACGGTCGTCAGCCGATTTGTGCAACAGAGCCCGGATACCACGCCCGGAGCCGGATCGAGGCGAAGATGCGCTGTCTAAAGGCTTTCGGAGAACGCATTGCTGCAAGACACCCCGACAGCCAAACCGCCGAAATCCAGATCTGCGTCGCCCTCATCAACCGCTTCAACGCACTCGGCACCGCCGAGATCGTTCGCGTGGCCCAAGCCCACCGGGGAAAGGGGATGTCACGCTTCCCGCGTCAGTTGCGCAACAACGCCTGTAAGCGCCCTCCGGGTATAGGATACGCAGTTTGGCCTGCAGCTACCGAGGCGCGGCCCCGGCCACCATCCGTTCCATGAGCGCGAGCAGACCCTTGAGCAGCGCCGTCGGATCGGGCGGGCAACCGGGGATATGCAGATCGACCGGAACCACGGCCTCCACCCCGCCGACGATGGCGTAGCTGCCGGCAAAACACCCGCCGCCCTTGGCGCAGTCACCGACCGCAATCACCCATTTCGGCGCGGGCGTGGCATCGTAGGTGCGGCGCAGCGCCTCGGCCATGTTGCGCGTCACCGGACCCGTGACCAGCAGCACGTCGGCATGGCGCGGCGAGGCGACAAAATGCAGCCCGAACCGTTCGAGATCGTAGTACGGGTTGCCGAGCGCCTGAATCTCCAGCTCGCAGCCGTTGCACGATCCGGCATCGACCATGCGGATCGCGAGGCTGCGACCCAGCTTCTCGCGCTGGACCCGCTGGAAGGCGGTCGCGAGTTCATCCCTTGCGTCCTGGCCGGGCACCGGTGCGCCTTCGGTCAGCGGCTGGTGGATCAGGCCATCGAGAAGAAACCGTCGCATGGCGCCCCTGTCTAGAGATCGTGCCCGGAATACGAGCAGTTGAAGGATTTGTTGCAGAGCGGGAAATCCGCGATGATATTGCCCTCGATCGCGGCCTCGAGAAGCGGCCACTGGAACCACGAGGGGTCGCGCATGTGGCAGCGGCGGATGCCTGCCTCGGCGTCGAGCGAGAGCCAGACCAGAATGTCGCCGCGAAAGCCTTCGACAAGGCCGAGCCCGATGCGCGGTTCGCCAACCGGTTCGACCGGCGCGAGGATCGGCCCCTGCGGCAGCGTGTTCAGCATCTGCGTGACGAGCGAGCAGATCTGCTCGACCTCGCGGATGCGGACCCAGATGCGGGCGTTGACGTCGCCCTCCTGGCGCAGCGGAACTTCGGTCCGCAGCATGTCGTAGGGCGCATAGCGCAGGTCACGGCGGGTGTCGAAATCGCGGCCCGAGGCGCGGCCGACATACCCCCCCGCGCCGAAGCGCTTGACGAGATCGGCCCCGACGTGGCCGGTGCCCACCGTCCGGTCCATCAGCGAGGCGGTGTTGTCGTAAAGCTCTACCAGCGCCGGGAACCGCTCGCGGATCTCCGCGATCATCGCGTTCAGCGCCGCCTCGCCGTCGGGCCCAAGGTCGACCGAGACCCCGCCCGGCACGATCCGGTCGCGCATGAAGCGGTGGCCGAACGCGGCCTGCGCCG
>JBGSNN010000390.1:0-2511 GCA_041739655.1 Albidovulum sp.
TGTCAGGGTTGGTAGGGTTGTTGGGCTGATGGATGACGTCGTTCAGGAAAAAATAGGTGGTGGTCAGCACGAGGCTGGGTGTCCAGTCGGGATAGAACGCCGCCGCGCGGAGCGTCCTGGCGGGCCGCGAGCGGCGGGTCAGGAGGAACGCCATCGCGGCTGCGTTCATCACCGCAGGGTTGACTGTGCCGGCTGGACTGTCTGTCATCGCGTGGTTCCCTTGCGCTCGCCCCATATCACGGGTCGCGCCGGGGATTTCAATGCCGCGCCGGGCCTCAGAGGCCGAAATAATCGGCAAGCGCGCCGATATGATCCGAGACATGGGCGCGCCAGACCGAACCCGGCTGGCGCGCGGCAAGGGTCTCGGCCAGGGGATCGGGAACCCGGACCGCGCTACCGGAAAGCTCCTCCGTCACAGCATGGCCGCAGAACGGGACATAGGTTTCCGAATAGCCGCCCTCGTGGACGAGGATCAGGCGGCCGCCGCAAAGCTCGTCCGCTGCCTGCATGATCTGGCGAGTCATCAGACGGAAGGTCTCGGCCGTCGCCAGCATCCGGCCGAGCGGGTCGAGCGCCGCCGCGTCATAGCCGCAGGCGACAATGATCGCCTCGGGGCGGAATCGGTGGAGCGCAGGCAGGACGATGCGCTCCAGCGCCTCAAGGTAGCTCTCATGCCCGGTGCCGGGGGGCAGCGGGATATTGAGGTTGAAGCCATGGCCCTTGCCGTCGCCCCGCGCGGTGGCGTCGCCGCTGGTCAGGGGATAGTTCCGCTCCTGATGCAGCGAGATCGTGAGGACGGCGGGATCGCTCCAGAAGATTGCCTCGGTGCCGTTGCCGTGGTGCACGTCCCAATCGACGACGGCGATGCGGCGGGCATGGCCCTTGGCCTGCGCGGCGCGGATCGCGATGGCGATATTGGCGAGAAGGCAGAAACCGTTCGGCCAGTCCGGTAGGCAGTGATGGCCGGGCGGGCGCGACAGCGAGTAGGCGTTTTGCGCCGCGCCGGTGAGGACGGTTTCGACGGCGGCCATCGCAAGTCCCGCCGACAGCGCCGCAATCTCGTAGCCGCCGGGGCCGAAGGGTGTGCGCAGGCCAAGCTCGCCGCCGCCGGCGTCAGAGGCGGCCTTGAACGCGTCGAGATAGGCGGCGGGATGGACCCGCAGCAGATCCTCGCGCGAGGCTTCCGGGGCGGAGGATACGGCAAGGTCGCGCATCAGGCCCGAGACCGCCATGAGGTTCACCAGCCGCCGCTTGGTCTCGGGGCTTTCCGGCAGGCCGCCGCCGGGCTGGACAAAGCCGCCCACCGGCAGCGTCAGGGAATAGTTCCCGCCGCCATGCCAGAAGCAGCGTTCATCAGTGAGAAAGGCGGTGGCCATTCGCCACGATGCCCCGGCCGCAGGACAGGGTCAAGGCGGCCCGACGTCGGGTCGCCCGCACTGCCGCTGCCTCAGAACAGGTAGGAGACTTTCGCGGTCACAGACTTGATGTCGGGATCGTAGCCCGAGGGTTCGCGCGATTTCAGCGCCTGATCGTAGATGACCTCGCCCCGGAGGCAAGACGGTAGCCGAGCGTGAGGCCAACCGCGCCATTGCTGTCGCGCGAAGGGCCGCCGAAGGCCTCCGCGGACCAGGGGTTCTTCGCAGCGAAGCCAATGCCATGACAGAGACCCGGGTCCGCAACAGCGGCGCTCGGCGTACTCGTGCCCATTCCGAGGCGTCTTGGGGTTTCATGTGGACGTGTTGCCTTTTTGCAGAACCGTCGCGAAGATGCAGCCTTGTCGCGGTGTTCTGAGAGACGTGAATGAGCCTTGCCGACCTCAGCCATCTGGCCATGCCCGGCGCGGAGATCGCGGTTCGGGTTACGCCCAAGGCGTCGCGCGCGCGGATCGTGGTCGAGGATGGGGTGATCCGGGTCTATGTCACCGTGGTGCCCGAGGACGGCAAAGCCAATGAGGCGGTGGTGAAACAGCTGGCCAAGGCGCTGGGCGTGGCGAAATCGCGGCTGACGCTGGTGCGCGGGGCGACGGCGCGGGACAAGGTCTTTCGGCTGGCCTAGGCCTTGGTGCCGCTCGGGCGCATCCGGTACACGCCTTCGGGCAGGTTGAGCGCCGCCGCAAGCTCGCGCAGTTGGCTCATCGACATCACGATCTTGACGACCTCATCCTTGCGCGGATCATATTGTTCGATGGTGATACATTCCTCGAAGGCCTGAATCGTCACGTCTTCCTCAAGATGGGGCTGGCCCTCATCGACAAGGGTAATGATCGTGGCGTCGAAATCGTGCTCGATGGTGAACATGGGTTGAGGGTAGCGCGTGACGGCGGGGCGCTCAATGGCGAAACCGGCGGCGCAGACCCGCTCGGCACCCCTTCCGGTGCGGGCGGCAGCAAGCTATCCTGCCGCCGAACGGCCGCCGATGGCCGAATGAACCGGAGCAGACCCGTGAAACCCATTGCCGCGCTTGCCGCCGCCGCGCTGAGCCTTTCGGCCTGCATCTCGACCGTGCCGCAGG
>JBGSNN010000400.1:0-2382 GCA_041739655.1 Albidovulum sp.
GGCGCGACATGGCGCCGGGCTCTGCGGCCTGCGATGCGCGCGCCCGCACAGGGGGCGACCGACAGCGGCCCGCGTCCGTCGGCACGATCCGCCGCGTCACGTCTTTTCATCCTTCTGGCCCTCTGCCTGGTACAGCCGACCCTGGCGCAGGGCGCGCCGGTGCTGGAGAAGCTGCTGGCCGAGGTTCCGGCGAGCGAGCTGGTGGCCGGCGCCGACTCATATGGCGCGATCCGCGACGATCTGGCCGTTGCGCCGCTGCTCAAGGGCGGCCAGGAAATCGGCTGGGCCTTTGTCACTTCGGATTTCGTCGGCACCACCGGGTACTCGGGCAAACCCATTCACACCATGGTGGCGATCGACGCCGATGCGAAGATCATCGGCATCAAGCTCGTCAAGCACTCGGAACCGATCGTCCTGATCGGGATTCCCGATGCCAAGATCAAGGCGCTGGTGGCCGATTACGTCGGGCTCGATCTGGTGGCCGAGGCCACCTCGGGCGGCGAGTCGCATGATCTCAACATCATTTCGGGCGCGACGGTCACGGTCATGGTGATCGACGATTCCATCGTGCGCTCGGGGCTGAAGGTTGCGCGCGCGCTTGGTCTTGGTGGACTTACCGCCACGGTCGAGAGCGGCCCGAAGTTCGAGTTGAACCCCGATGCGGTGGCGGCATCCGACTGGATCGCGCTGGAAGGTGACGGCACGCTGCGGCGCCTGTCGCTGAGCGTGGGCCAGATCAATGCGGCCTTCGCCGAAATGGAGGACCCGCGGGCCGCCCAGCGCCCGGTCGAGGCCCCGCCCGAGGCCACCTTCATCGAAATGCAGGTCGCGCTGGTGTCGGTTCCCGCGATCGGCAAGACCCTTCTGGGCGAGGCCGAGGCGGCCAATCTGGCAGGCTGGCTCGCCCCCGGCGAACAGGCGATCATGGTGGCTGGGCGCGGGCTTTATTCCTTCAAGGGGTCGGGCTATGTGCGCGGCGGCATCTTCGACCGCATCGTGCTGATCCAGGACGACGTGTCGGTGCGGTTCCGCGACCGGAGTCACAAGCGGCTCTCCGTCATCGCTGCCGCGGGCGCGCCGGAATTCACCGAGATGGATCTCTTCAAGATCCCTGCCGATGTCGGCTTTGATCCGGCCAAGCCGTTCCGCCTCCAGCTTCTGGTCCAGCGCGAGGTCGCGGCGATCGAGAAGGTCTTCCTTACCTTCGATCTTGGCTACCAGCTGCCGGCCTCCTACCTGCGCGCGGTTGCCGCTGCCCCCGTCGATCCGGTCGTGGACGAGGCCGCGGGCCGCGACGAGGGTGCCGCGCAGGCTGCCCTCTGGAAGCGGATCTGGCGCGACAAGACCGTGGAAATTGCGGTTCTTGGCACCATGCTGGCGGTGCTGACGGCGGTCTTCTTCTTTCAGGGCTTCGCCACCCGCAATGCGCGCCGGTTCTTCTGGTTCCGCATCGGGTTTCTGTCCGTCACCCTGGTGTTTCTTGGCTGGTATGCCAATGCGCAACTGTCGGTCGTGAACCTGATGGCGCTCTTCGGGGCGCTGGTCTCGGGGTTCTCGTGGCAGGCGTTCCTGCTTGATCCGATGACCTTCATCCTGTGGTTCTCGGTCGCGGCGGCGCTCTTGTTCTGGGGCCGCGGCGCCTATTGCGGTTGGCTCTGCCCTTTCGGCGCGTTGCAGGAATTGCTGAACAAGGCGGCGCGTGCCCTTCACATTCCGCAATGGACGCTGCCCTGGGGTCTGCACGAGCGGCTCTGGCCGGTGAAATACATGATCTTCCTCGGCCTCTTCGGCGTCTCTCTGACCAGTATCGAGCAGGCCGAGCATCTCGCCGAGGTCGAGCCGTTCAAGACCGCGATCGTGTTGAAATTCGTCCGCGCCTGGCCCTTCGTGGCCTATGCAGCGGCATTGCTGATCGCGGGGCTGTTCGTCGAGCGGTTCTACTGCCGCTATCTCTGCCCGCTCGGGGCGGCGCTGGCGATCCCGGCCCGGATCCGGATGTTCGACTGGCTGAAGCGCTACCGTGAATGCGGCAATCCCTGCCAGATCTGCGCCAAGGAATGCATGGTGCAAGCCATTCATCCGACCGGCGAGATCAACCCGAACGAATGTGTGAACTGCCTGAACTGTCAGGTGAATTACCAGTCCAAGACGGTCTGTCCCGTAGTCATCAAGCAGGTCAAGCGGCGCGAAGCAGTCGCCGCGAGCCCGGCGCGTGACCTCGGCGGTCATCCCAATACGTTCAAACTTCCAACCTCCAACTGAAAGGATATCATCATGTCCGATACATCAGGTACCGGCATCAGCCGCCGCAGCCTTCTGGGCGCGACGGCAGGTGGGGCGGTCATCGCCGGCGCCATCGGCGGTGGGCGCCTGGCCCTGACC
>JBGSNN010000414.1:0-7245 GCA_041739655.1 Albidovulum sp.
CGTGGTATCGGTCCAGTCGGCCGGATCGGTCGCCGAAAGCGCATCGCGGCGGCGGGCCGCCTCGGGGTCAAGCGCCTTGCCGCCATCGAGCATCATGACCGTCCGCCCGCGCGCCAGAAGGGCGCTCGCGGCGGCAACCCCGGCGGGGCCGGAACCGATGACGATCTGCAGGCCCTCAGTCACGGCGAAAGACGATCACATTGCCGTCGCCAAGGGTGCCGCCGAAGCAGCGCAGCGTCCTCAGCACCGGCGCGACATGCTCCGGCGCACAGACATTGGTGGCGCCATCCACAGCCGCGTCCAGCGCCAGTTGCGGCACATCGCGGAAGTTCCGCTCGGGAAAGCCGACGACAAGGATCACCGGGCCGGGTTCCGCCAGCGCCGCGAGGTAGTCGTCATTGGTGAACAGGATCGGCCAGTCGGCCTTGTACCAGTCGCGGAAATCCTGGCCCGAATAGCCGACCGAATAGACCCGGCCGCCCGGCGCTCCGACCTCGGTGACGAAGCGATAGGCGCCTTCGAGGTCCTGCTTGGGGAAGTCGTAGTTGCGCTTGGCCATGAGGACCGAGATCCCCACCATCCCGACCACGCCCAGCGCGAAAGGCGCCCGCGCGGCCGTCTCCGTGTCGAGGATGCGGCCGACCATGTCGCAGCAGAACCGCACGCCGAGCACGATCAGCAGCATCAGAAGGCCGATATCGACGAAGAAGAAGCGCGGCCAGATGCGCATCCCGACCGCCATCAGAAGGACGGCGGTGAGGATGATGTGGCCAAAGGTGATCACCGCGAAAAGCGGCTCGCGCCGCCTGAGGGCGACCGCGCCAAGCAGCGACAGCGCAAGAACCGCGAACCCGGTGAGCGTGGTCAGGATGCCGGCACTGCCGACGCCGGTGCGGATCGCCTCCATCGCCGTCCAGAGCGGGTTCTGGTATTCCTGCATGACATCGGTGGCCGACGTCTCGGACACGCTACCGACGGTGGCCATGAGGCTCGGGATCAGCGGCAGATAGACGATGGCCGCGATCACGCCGCCGACCAGAAAGCCCAGGAACGGCAGCTTGACGGTGGCGGCATCAAGATCGCCGCGCATCTTGCGCCAGAGGATGAGGCCGAGCCAGACCAGGCCCTGCGCCATGAAGAAGAAGGCGCCGGTCAGATGCGTGAAGACGGCGGCGGCAAGGGTCAGCCCGTAGGCGATCCAGGTGCCCGGCGTCGGGTTGCGCAACCCGCGCAGGAAATAGAGCATCCCGAGGGTGGAGAAGAAGGCGAGGCCGGTATAGCCGCGCGCATTCTGGGAAAACCAGATCTCGTGATACGAGAGCGCGAGCAGCAGCGTGGTGACATGCGCGATGGTCGCCCCCGCGACCTCGCGCGCCAGAACCCAAGTCGCCGCCAGAACGCCAAGCCCGAACAGCATCGCCGGCAGCCGGATCGCCCAGGGCTCGCGCCCAAAGGTCTCCATCGTGGCCTTGGCAAGGAAGTTGTGCAGGTAGTGATGGTTCATCGAATAGCTCTGGACCGTCTCGCGCCAGCTCAGGTCCAGATGGGTGACGACGGTCTGGATCTCGTCATGCCACATCGGCGCGTTCAGGCCCCAGAGGCGCAGCGCCGCGCCAAGGGCGAGGATCGCGGCAAGCCAGAGAATGTCGCGGCGGGTCAGGGACGGCATCATCGGCTCAGGCCACGGCCATCGCGGCGCGCTTTTCGGCGACGATGTCGTTAATGATCTCGCTCAGCGGCCGGCGCGGACGGAATCCGATGGCGCGTTCGAGCTTCGAGACATCGGGCAGGCGCCGGGCCATGTCCTCGAACCCGACGGGATAGACCTCGCTGTAGGGGATGAGCCTGATTGGCGACGACGATCCGGTCGCCGCGATCACCTGTTCGGCAAGCTGGCGGATCGTCACCTCCTGATCGTTGCCGACGTTGAAGACCTCGCCCTGCGCCGCCGGCGTCGCCATCAGCCGCACCAGCGCCTCGACCACATCGGCGACATGGCCGAAGCAGCGCGACTGTTCGCCGGTGCCGTGGACCATGAGCGGTTGGCCCTCGAGGGCGGATTGCACGAAATTCGGCAGCACCATGCCGTAGCGTCCGGTCTGGCGCGGCCCGGTGGTGTTGAAGAACCGCAGCACGATGGCAGGCAGGCCGACCTCGCGCACATAGGCCAGCGTCAGGAATTCATCGAGCTGCTTGGCCGAGGCATAGGACCAGCGCAGGTTCTTCGTCGCCCCGATGGTCAGGTCGTCATCCTCGCAGAAGGGGAATTTGGTGGCCTTGCCATAGACTTCCGAGGTCGAGGCGATGAAGGTCCGCTTCCTGTCCTTCAGCGCCGCCTTCAGGACGTTCTCGGTGCCGTTGATATTGGTCAGGATCGAGCGCGAAGGTTCGTCCATGATGAGCTTGACGCCGACGGCGGCGGCGAGATGGAAGATCACATCGGCCTCATCCGTCAGCGCCTGCACCAGCGCGGGATCGAGGATGGTGCCTTCGACCAGACGGAACCGGTTGCTGCCGGCAAGGCTGGCGAGGTTCTCGCGGCGGCCGGTCGAAAGATCGTCGAGCGCGGTCACGGCATGGCCCTCGGCGACCAGACGCTCGCTCAGATGCGAGCCGATAAAGCCCGCGCCGCCGGTAATGAGTACCTTCATAGCCCCTCGCTCGAATGCCATCCGTTCAACGCTGCAATGCTACCACGCGGGACTCCGGCCCGCTATCGGCATGTGCCGACTATGCTGCAACTGCGAAACAATCTGCGCTCCGAGCGGGCGGTGGCGGCGTTCAGTCAACAGGTCCTTGCGGCCTCGCGCGAATCCTTTGCCGCAAAATTGTGCGCACGCGATCCGTTTTTGCTGCCAGTAGCTGTGTTGCGGGCAGATTGTTCGCCTGAAAGGTACAACATTCCTGACTGTCGGCGTTCCGGTTGCTTGGCCTATTATGCAGGTGCAATAACTTCTCCCGCCATGTTATCAGAGATCGTCTTCGGACGCCGATCCTCGGGATAGATTATGACCAACGCATTTTCGCTGTTCGCAACGCTGAAAGACCGCATCACCCACAAGGAGGCGCGAATCGCCACTGTCGGGCTGGGTTATGTCGGGTTGCCGCTGGCGCTGACGATCTCGGAAGCCGGCTTTCCGACCACCGGCATTGACCTCAACGCAGCGCGCGTCGCGGCGATCAATGCCGGTGAACGCGTGATCTCCTACTTCGCCGAGGATCGCATCGCGACGGCGGTCGCGGGCGGCCGGTTCGCCGCGACCTCGGACCTCAAGGTGCTTGAGGACATCGACATCATCCTGATCTGCGTGCCGACGCCGCTCTCGGCCAGCCGCGAGCCTGACCTGACCTATGTCGTGCGCGCCGCCGAGGGGATTTCCGAATGGCTGCGGCCAGGTCAGCTTGTGGTGCTGGAAAGCACGGTCTGGCCAGGCGCGACCGCGACGGTGGTGCGGCCGATCCTCGAACGGCGCGGGCTGCGCGCGGGCGAGGATTTCTTCCTCGCTTTCTCGCCCGAACGCGAGGATCCCGGAAACCACGCCTTCGATACCAAGTCGATCCCGAAGATCGTCGGTGCCGATGACACCCGCTCGCGCGAGCTGATCGACATGTTCTATTCGCGCATCGTCGCGCGCACCGTCCCGGTCAGTTCGCTGGCCACGGCCGAGGCGGTGAAGCTGGCCGAAAACACCTTCCGCACCGTGAACATCGCGCTGGTCAACGAGCTGAAGGTCGCGATGGAGGCGATGGGCGTCGATGTCTGGGAAGTGGTGCGCGCCGCAGCCACCAAGCCCTTCGGCTACATGCCGTTCTATCCCGGCCCCGGCATCGGCGGCGACTGCATCCCGGTCTCGCCGGTCTTTCTGTCGTGGCGTGCGAAGGATGTCGGCTCCAGCCTGCCGATCGTCGATCTGGCGCGGGCCAACAACGACAATGCGCCGGACATGCTCGCCGGCCGCGTTGCGGTCGAGCTGTCGAAAGACGGCAAGGCTGCGAAGGGCGCGCGCATCCTGCTGCTTGGCGTCTCCTACAAGAAGGACATCGAGGACACCCGCGAAAGCCCGGCGCTCGCCATTCTCGAACGGCTCGAGGCGATGGGTGCCTCCTGCGACTACCACGACCCGTATTTCCCGGTGATGCCGCTGACACGGGACCATCCGCACCTGGCGGGGCGCAGCTCGGTCGCGCTGACCGAAGCCGCGGTCGGCGGCTATGACGCCGTTCTGGTCACGACAGATCATACCGCGGTCGACTACGGGCTTGTCGGGCGCGCCGCAAAACTGCTTCTCGACACCCGCAACGCCTGTCATGCGCGCGGTGTAGAGGCTGCCGGCCGCTATGTGAAGATCTAGCCAGGAGAGTAACATTCTTATAAATACATGTTTTTGAATATGTTTTGGACGCGATCATCACGCGTCCGCATCGGCAGCCAGGGGGCGATTCGACAGTCTTGGTCTTGAGGTTTGTGTCTCGTGTCAGTATTTCAATCAGGGGTTGAACAATGAAATTCTCGTTCAAAAAAGTTGCGGTCGCTTTGGAACGATCCGCGTCAAACTTTGTCGATTGGTTCCAATTCCGCGACCACCAGGCCGATTTTTCGGCCAGAGGGTTTGGCCCGGCCCCGATTCCGCTGTATGTTGAACGCGAGAAGGTGGTTTTGAACAACGCGCATTTGTGGGAACGGTGATGGCGAACATGCAGCAGGACGAGCGTAGCCCCGTCGTGGTGATCGGTGGTGGCCCGGCGGGCCTCACCGCAGCCTATGAGTTGCAAAAGCGCAGCTCCCGGCACAAGCCCAAGGTCTATGAAGGCTCGAACATGGTCGGCGGTATCTCGCGGACCGAATCCAACAACGGCTACCGCTTCGATATCGGCGGCCACCGCTTCTTCACCAAGGTGAAGGAGGTCGAGGACATGTGGCACGAGGTGCTGAAAGACGATTTCATTACCGTCCCGCGCCTCAGCCGGATCTACTACCGCGAGAAGTTCTTCGACTATCCGTTGAAGCTCTTCAACGCGCTGACCAATATCGGCCCCTATGAATCGATGCGCATCCTGCTCAGCTACTTCAAGTGGCAGGTGCGGCCCTACCGCAAGGAAGAAAGCTTCGAGGAGTGGGTGATCAACCGTTTCGGCGGCCGGCTCTACATGCACTTCTTCCGCAGCTACACGCAGAAGGTCTGGGGCATCAATCCCAGGGATATCCGGGCCGACTGGGCGGCACAGCGGATCAAGAACCTGTCGCTCTTCAAGGCGGTCTGGAACGCGATTTCCGGCGCCAACGACACCACGAGCCTGATCGAGGAATTCCAGTATCCGCGCCTCGGCCCCGGCATGATGTGGGAAAAGACCCAGTCGCTCATCGAAGAGCAGGGCGGCGAGGTGCATCTGCGCTCGCAAGTGGTGAAGGTGAACCGCAGCGGCAACCGCGTCACCTCGGTCGACGTGAAGCACTGGCACGAGGACGGGCGCGAACCGGAGATCGAGCGGGTGGAGGGCGATCACTTCGTCAACTCGATGGCGCTGCGCGACCTGATCCATGCCTTCGATCCGCCGCCGCCGCCCGCCGTGATCGAGGCCGCGGACAAGCTGCGTTACCGCGATTTCCTGATCGTGACGCTGGTTCTCGACCATTCCGACCCGTTCAAGGACAACTGGATCTACATCCATTCGCCCAAGGTCAAGGTCGGCCGCATCCAGAACTTCCGCGCCTGGTCGAAGGAAATGCTGCCCGATCAGAACACCGCCTCGATCGGGATGGAATATTTCTGCCAGCAGGGCGACGGGCTCTGGACCATGACTGACGCGGAACTGCGCGACCTCGCCGCGCAGGAGCTTGAGCAGCTTGGTCTTGCCAAGGCCGCCGACGTGATCGACGCCGCCATCATCCGTCAACCCAAGGCCTACCCGGTCTATGATGGGGACTACCGCGCATCGCTCGACGTGCTGGAAGAGTGGATCATGTCGCTTGAGAACTTCCAGACGGTCGGCCGCAACGGCCTGCATCGCTACAACAACCAGGATCACTCCATGCTCTCGGCGATGCTCGCCGCGCGCAACATCCTCGGTGAAAAGCACGATGTCTGGACGGTGAACGTCGAACGCTCCTACCATGAGGAGTTCGAGATCAAGAAAGAGACGCCCAACATGAAGGCGGCTATCGCCGCCGAGTGACGGGATCAAGAAAGGCGGCCGCGCGGGACACCGTCGCGGCCGCAGACATGTGGGGGAGCCATGCGGCGCGCGACCGACAACATCTATCTTCTGTGGCTGGTGCTGTCCCTGCCGGCAGTCTGGTTCCTGGCCGAACGCTTCGTACTGGACGGCAAGCTGCCCTATGTGCCCTGGACCGGAATCCTGTCGTGCTGGCTCCTCATCGTCGCGATGATGGTCACGCCGCTGCAACTTCTGTTCGGGCCGTTGCCCTGGCTGAAGAAACGCCGCCGGTATCTGGGCGTGGCGAGCTTTGGCTACGCGCTGCTGCACTTCGTCTTCTGGCTCGTCAACGTCAACATCGGGAATTTCCTGCGCTCCTTCGTGCGCGTCGAAATCCTTGTCGGCTGGATCTCCTTCTTCCTGATGATCGCGCTCGCGCTGACATCGAATGACAAATCGGTCCGCACCCTGGGACCGCGCTGGAAATGGCTGCAACGCTGGGTCTATCCGGCGGCGGCGCTGGCCTTCGTCCACTGGCTGATGACCACCGACCATGTCCTCGATCCGGTGCTCTATGCGGCGCCGCTGATCGTCCTCTCGGTCTGGCGGGTGCTGCGCTACAGAAGCCGCCTCACCTGACGCTTGCACCGGCGCTGCGGCGCCTTATCCTTGGTCCCGAAGGCAGGAGGGACAAAGGATGACCGCAGAGCCGCGCGGTGCGCTGACACTCAGAACTCTCGCCATGCCCTGCGACGTGAATGTGAACGGCGACATCTTCGGCGGCTGGGTCCTGAGCCAGATGGATATCGCCGCGGGAATCGTCGCCGGAATGCGGGCGCAGGGCAGGGTCGCGACCGTCGCCGTCGATGCGATGAAGTTCATCCGCCCGGTCAAGGTCGGCGATGTCCTCTGCATCTACGCCGAGATCGACCGCGTGGGGCGCACCTCGATGGGCATCGGGATCGAGGCCTGGGTGCTGCGCGACCGCATCGGCGCGCGCGACAAGGTCACTGAGGCGACCTTTACCTTCGTTGCCATCGACGACGACGGCCGCCCGAGGCCGGTGCCGGCCGCGCCCGCCGCCTGACC
>JBGSNN010000423.1:0-3467 GCA_041739655.1 Albidovulum sp.
CCCGCGCCTCGGCTTCGGGGCCGATCACCACGGCCACGTCGGGTGGCGTCCTCGGTGCGCCCACAAGTCCCTCGACGCGCCCCGCAGCCGCTTCGGGCAGCGCCAGAATCTGCACGTCGACGCCGCCGAGATGACCATCCGAGGCCTCGGCCGGATGGCCGTCGCGCTCGTCGGCGGCCATCAGCATCCCCCTGACCGCAGCCGCTAGTCGCGCCTCGGGGTTTTCTCCAGCTACGATAATCGCCACTGTGAATTCGTGCGCTGCGGCAGCGACCGCCGACAGCGCAACGGCAAGGGCGGCGGCGGCCGGGATCCTCGCGCATCTCATATCCGTGCCCGCCTCAGCCTCAGCGCGTTCAGTACCACCGAGAGCGACGAGGCGCTCATCGCGAAGGCGGCGAAGATCGGGCTGATCAGGATGCCGAGGACGGGGAACAGCACGCCCGCCGCGACCGGCACCCCTGCGGCGTTGTAGATCAGCGCGAAGAACAGGTTCTGGCGGATGTTGCGCATCGTCGCGCGGGCGAGCCTGCGGGCGCGGACGATGCCGTCGAGATTGCCCTTGACGAGTGTGAAGCCTGCGCTTTCGATCGCCACGTCCGCCCCGGTGCCCATCGCGATGCCGACATCGGCCTGCGCCAGCGCGGGGGCGTCATTGACGCCGTCGCCGGCCATCGCGACCTTGCGACCCTCTGCCTGCAACTCCCTGATGATGCGCGCCTTGTCTTCGGGCAGGACATCGGCGCGGATCTCGTCGATGCCGAGCCGGCCCGCCACCGCCTTGGCGGTGCGCTCATTGTCGCCGGTGGCCATGATGATGCGGAACCCCAGATCGTGCAACGCCTTGAGCGCGGCCGGCGTGGTCTCCTTCACCGGGTCGGCGACGCTGACGAGGCCGGCGATTTCGCCATCGAGCACGACGAACATCACCGTCTCGCCCTGGTCGCGGCGCGCGTTGGCCATTTCTGTAAGGCCGCCCGCCTCAAGCCCCAGATCGCGGATCAACGCGAGATTGCCGAGTGCGACGGCCTTGCCATCGACTCGGCCGGTCACGCCCTTGCCAGTCACCGCCTCGAAATCCTCGGCCTCGGCCATGTCCACGCCGCGCTCCTCGGCGCCACGCACGATCGCCTCGGCCAGCGGGTGCTCGGAGCCGCGTTCGAGCGAGGCGGCGAGGCGCAGCACCTCGGCCTCCTCGTGCCCGGCCTCGGGGAAGACACCGACGAGCCTCGGCTTGCCCTCGGTCAGCGTGCCGGTCTTATCGACGATCAGCGTATCGACCTTCTCGAACCGTTCCAGTGCCTCGGCGTTCTTGATGAGGACGCCGGCCATCGCGCCGCGGCCGGTGGCGGTCATGATCGACATCGGCGTGGCGAGTCCGAGCGCACAGGGACAGGCGATGATCAGCACCGCGACGGCGGCGACAAGCCCGTAGGAGAGCGCGGGCTCCGGCCCCCAGAGCGCCCAGCCGACAAAGGCTAGGACCGCGATAGCGATCACCGCCGGCACGAAGTATCCCGAGACCTTGTCGGCATATTTCTGGATCGGCGCGCGCGAGCGCTGCGCCGCCGAGACCATCTCGACGATCTGGGCCAGCATCGTGTCCGACCCGACCCGCGTCGCCGTCATGATCAGGCTGCCGGTGCCGTTGATCGTGGCGCCGGTCACCTTGTCGCCGGCCACCTTCTCCACCGGGATCGGCTCGCCCGAGATCATGCTCTCGTCGACCGAGGAGCGACCCTCGACAACTTCGCCGTCCACGGGAACCTTGTCGCCGGGGCGCACGCGGATGCGGTCGCCGACCTGGACCGATTCCAGCGGCACCTCTTCCTCAGTCCCGTCGGGGCGGATCACCCGCGCCGTCTTGGCGGCGAGGTCGAGAAGCGCGCGGATCGCGCGGCCGGTGCCTTCGCGGGCGCGCAGTTCCATGACCTGGCCCAGCAGGACCAGCGTGACGATCACCGCCGCGGCTTCGAAATAGACGCCGACCTGTCCGGTCTCGGGGTCGCGGAAGCCCTCCGGAAAGAGGCCCGGCGCCAGCACTGCGACCATCGAGAAGGCATAGGCCGCAGCCACGCCCATGGCGATCAGCGAGAACATGTTGAGGTTCATGGTGCGGAACGAATTCCAGCCGCGCACGAAGAACGGCCAGCCTGACCACAGAATCACCGGCGAGCCGAGCGCCACCTCGATCCAGAGCGCGGAACGCTCGCCGAAGAACTCGCGAATCTGCGGCAGGCCGAGATAGTGACTCATCGTGAGCACCAGAAGGGGGACGGTCAGCGCCGCACCGATCCAGAAGCGGCGGGTGAAGTCCACCAGTTCGGGGTTCGGTTCGTCCCCGGCCATCGCCGCCGAAGCCAGTTCGAGGCCCATGCCGCAGATCGGGCAGGAACCCGGCTCGGTCCGCCGCACCTCGGGGTGCATCGGACAGGTATAGATCGCACCGGTCCAGCCAGCCGGCACCGTGTCGTGCTTGCCGCCGCCAGGGGCCGCCCCGTGACCGTGATGCGCATGGCCATGATGACGCTGGCCATGACCGTCGCCCGCTTCTTCCACGCGGGCCTCCGCCTCGGGAACCAGGAACATTCCGCATTTGGGGCATTTGCCCGGCCCGTCCTCGCGCACTTCGGGATGCATCGGGCAGGTGTAGACGGTCCCGTGGCCGCCCTCGGGAATGGTGCCGTCCACTTCGATGACGTGCAGGCGGTGTCCATGTCGCTCGTTCATTTCTTATCCTTTCGCGTCTGTCCTGTCCGATGTGGTGCTTCCAGCAACTGGAAGGTCAAGCCCCCTTCGCAACATACCTACGGCCTCCGCCAGAAGTCGGGCGGTGCCGATCGCGTTCGTCTGATGCGGGATCGTATCGGTGGTGACGACCCGCGCGGCGCCGGCCGCGCGAATGTCGTCATAGGCCCCGTCGGCGAAGACGGCGTGGATGACCACGCAGGTCGCCGGCGCGCAGCCCGCATCCCTCAGCCGTTCGAGCGTCCGAACCAGTGTGCGGCCGGACGAGGCGATGTCATCGAGGATCACCGGTGCGCCCCGCTGTAGCGCGGGGCTGTCCGGGATGCTCACCTCTACCGCGCGGTCGCCGGTGCGGGTCTTGCGCAACACCTCGTAGGGTCGCCCGGCCAGTAGCGCGACATCGGCCACCCATTGCTGGCTTTCGCTGTCCGGTCCGAGGAGAACCGCGTCGGGCACGTTCCGCGCAATCCAGTCGGCGAGAAGCGGCGCCGTAGCGACGCGCAGGGAGGGAATGCGGAATAGTGTGGACAGCGCCGGATTGCGGTGCAGATGCGGATCGGCGGTGACAAGCCAGTCGAAGCTTTCGTCGAGGAAGGCCGCGAAGAGCCGGGCGCTGACCGCCTCGCGCGGGTGAAACCGCGTGTCCTGCCGCATATAGCCGAGATAGGGCGCGATCAGCCCGACGCGCCGCGCGCCCAGTTCGCGCGCCGTCGCCGCCG
>JBGSNN010000436.1:0-14040 GCA_041739655.1 Albidovulum sp.
CGCGCTGCCCGGCCTGCGCCGCGCGTTCATCCGGCAGGCGGCGGGGATCGCGGGCACACCGCCGAAACTGCTGCGGGGCCTGACGCTCTGATGTGCCGAGGCTATCGCCGAGGCGCGCGAGACCCCATTAACCTTGGCGCCACCCTGCCCTATGCTTGCGCCAATCCAACACGGCGAGCGAGGCCCCATGTCCATCCATATCGGCGCGAAACCCGGCGAGATCGCCGAAACCGTCCTTATGCCCGGCGATCCCCTGCGCGCCAAATGGGCGGCGGAGACCTTTCTCAAGGACGCCGCCTGCATCAATCAGGTGCGCGGGATGCTGGGCTTCACCGGCACCTGGAACGGCAACCGGGTCACCATCCAGGGCTCGGGCATGGGGATGCCGTCGCTGTCGATCTATGCCAATGAGCTGATCCGCGACTACGGCGCCAAAACCCTGATCCGCATCGGGTCTGCGGGCGCGATGCAGCATCATGTCGCGATCCGCGACATCGTCGTGGCGATGACCGCCTCGACCATCGCCACGCCGTCACGCGGGTTCTTCAGGGAGATTCAGTTCGCGCCCTGCGCCGACTACGGGCTGGTCGAGCGGGCGGTGTCCGCCGCCCGCGCCAAGGGCACGCCGACCCATGTCGGCGGCATCTATTCGGCCGATGTCTTTTACGACGAGCGCCCCGACCTCAACGAGATGATGACGCGCCACGGCGTTCTCTGCGTCGAGATGGAGGCGGCCGAGCTTTATACGGTCGCCGCGCGCCACGGCGCCCGCGCGCTTGCCGTCCTCACCATCTCGGATCACCTCCTGACGCATCAGGCGCTGCCCTCCGAAGATCGCGAGCGCTCGTTCGGCGACATGGTCGAAATCGCGCTGACCGCCGCCTTTTCCTGAGCAGACCCTGCCCCGCCGCAGGTTTCTAAAGGCCGTGCGAGCGGTCATAGCGGCTGCGCGCGGGCGGCCGCCAGTCACCGAGGGCGGCCGGATCGGGCGCGAGCACCTCGACCCTGAGCGGAAAGCAGGCCGCCGTGTCCGACGAATGTTCGGCCGAACAATCGCCACCGGGGCAGGCCGAGAGCGCGCCGAGAAGGTCGATCTCGGCAAAGAACTCAAGGTAGTCGCCGGGGCGGACCGGCGAGGCCTTCATGAAGTACTGCCCGGTATCGCGGGAAAAACCGGTACACATGAAGACGTTGAGCACATCGTGGACGTGACGCTCGGCCTCTTGAGGCGCGAGGCCGGTCGCGGCGGCGAGCGCGCGGGTCAGGTTCGAATGACAGCAATGGTGATACTGGCCACCGTCGCTCAGCAGGCAATGGGTGTAGGGATCGCAGCGGGTGCCGATCACGTCATGGACCGACCCGCCGAAGGCGTCGAAGCCGTACCAGTCGAGCGTGTCATGGGTGATCGTCGCCAGCGGGCGCAGATGCGGGAAGGCCGACCAGAGCCGGTCGCCGGTGGACAGATGCGTGCCGTGCAGCGCACGGGTCTTGCCGGAATAGAACCGCTCGGAGAGGTCGTCGGCGTTCCAGAGGTTGAGATCGCCGACCTGCGGCCCCTCGTCGACGTGGATGCGAAAGACATGGCCGGCAGGAACCCGGAAGGTGGCAGCCTCGCGCGGTGGAATGACGACCTCCGCCACCGGCCTCAGCGTGGCGCGGAGCGCGCGGTAGAGCGCCATGTCCGGTGCCGGCAACCCCTCGGTCGGGTAGCAGATCACCGGCGCCACGGCCCGGCGCAGGGCGGCATCATCGGGGGCGGGCGTCTCAGGCGTCGTCAGCTTCATCTGCCGTCCTTTCGCGGGACCGGTTCGCGCCCGGTGGAGAAGTGTCCTTGAGGCAGTCGCGGGGCGAGCGACCGGTCGTGGTCGTCACCGCGCCGCAGGCCGCACAGCGGAAGCTGTCGGTGCCCGCGCCCCGGTCAAGCCGCCAGCGGCAGTCCCGCGTCAGGGTTGCGCCACGCCTTGCCCACCAGAGGTAGAGGACGACACCAAGGCCGAGCAGAAGCAGCAGAATCGGCATTGCCCGTCGTCCGCCCGCCGATCAGCCCGGCATGCCGCCATCGGTATCGTCACCCGCCTGTTCGAGGAGAAGGTCGAAATCCGGCACATGGATCGTCCGCTTGCCTTTCAGCTCGATGATCCCGTCGCGCTTCAGCGCCGACACCTGGCGGCTGACGGTTTCCAGCGTCAGGCCGAGATAGTCCGACATCGCCTCCCGCGTGAGGGGCAGATCGAAGGTCAGGGCACGCTGCCGGACAAGCCCCTGCAAGGCCGCGTCGCGCCGCGCGACGATGGCAAGGAAGCTCGCGATCTTCTCACGCGCGGTCTTGCGGCCGAGCAGCAGCATCCATTCGCGCGCGGCATCAAGCTCATCCAGGGTCATTTCCAGCAGCCGGTGGCTGATATGCGGGGTCCGCACCATCATGTCCTCGAACGGCTTCTTGCGGAAACAGCACATCAAAAGGTCGGTCGTCGCGATGACATTGTAGGGGGCGTGATCGCGGCCGGGGCGGCCGACGAAATCCGAAGGAAAGAGAAGCCCCACCGTCTGCGTCCGCCCATCCTCCATCACCTGCGTCAATGAGGCGACGCCGGTAACGACGGAGGCCACGAAATCCATGCGGTCGCCGGACCAGATCAGGGTCTGCCCGGCCTCGAAGCTGCGGTAATACTTCATCTCTTCCAGCGCGCGCAGCTCGGCGGCTTCGCAGCGCGCACAGACTGCACGATGCCGAATCGGGCACATTCCGCACTGCGGACCGGCGTGAAGGGAGTCGTCGAGTAGCATTGATCTCTTTGATCTGCATCAAGGCAGGGGGCGTTTCCTGTTCTTAATCCTAAGCGTATGGATCATGAATCGCAACTTGCCCGCCTGGGTTTATTCGAGGCGCGTGTGCCGCGCTATACCAGCTATCCGACGGCGCCGCAGTTCGGCCCCTCGGTGGGTGAGGGGGCGTTCCGCTCATGGCTTGGCGCGATTGCGCCAGGAAGCCGGATTTCCCTTTATATTCATGTCCCTTTCTGCCGTCGCCTGTGCTGGTTCTGCGCCTGCCGGACGCAAGGAACCACCAGCGACGACCCGGTTCTGGCCTATGTCGAGACGCTGACCAGCGAATTGCGGCTTCTGGCGGCGGCGCTGCCGGGGGGCGTCACCTTGTCGCGGCTGCACTGGGGCGGCGGCACGCCGACGCTGCTGCCGGGTCCGGCGATCACCCGTCTGGCCGCCGCGATCCGCGATGTCGCGCCGATGGCCGCGGATGGCGAGTTCTCGGTGGAGATCGACCCGAACGAGATCGACGACTCCCGTCTCGACGCGCTGACTGCGGCAGGGATGAACCGCGCCTCGATCGGGGTGCAGGACTTCGACCCGATGATCCAGAAGACCATCGGCCGCGACCAGAGTTTCGAGGTCACGAAACTTGCCGCCGACAGGCTTCGCGCCCGCGGCATCAGTTCGCTGAATGCCGATATCCTCTTCGGTCTGCCGCATCAGACGACCGAGCGTATTTCGGAATCGGTGCAAAAGCTCCTGACGCTCAGCCCCGACCGCATCGCGCTCTACGGCTATGCGCATGTGCCCTGGATGGCGCGGCGTCAGGTGATGATCCCCTCGGACAGCCTGCCACGCCCGGAAGAGCGGCTGCACCTGTTCGAGACCGCGCGCGACATCTTCGTTGCCGACGGCTATGCGGAAATCGGCATCGACCACTTCGCCCTGCCGTCCGACGGGCTTGCCGTGGCGGCGCGGACCGGAACGCTCAGGCGGAATTTCCAGGGCTATACCGACGATACCGCCGCCGTCCTGATCGGCCTCGGCGCATCTGCGATTTCCCGCTTTCCCCAAGGTTATGCACAGAATTCTCCCGGCACCTCCGACTATGTGAAGGCGGTGCGGGCGGGGCGCTTCTCGACCGTGCGCGGCCATGCTTTCAAGGGCGAAGACACCATGCGGGCACGGATGATCGAGGCCTTGATGTGCGACTTCCGCATTGATGCCGCCGAAATCCGGCGCGATTTCGGTCTGTCGAACGCCGCCTTGCAGGCGATGTTTGCGCGCGTTTCCAATGAGTTCGGGACGATGGTCACGGTCGATGACAGCGGCCTTGCGATTCCCGTCGCCGCGCGCCCGCTGGCGCGCATGATCGCGCGCAGCTTTGACGCCTACGACCTTGCCAAGGCCGGGCACAGCCCCGCGGTCTGAGCCGGAAGCAGGTGCCTGCCGGACGTCCACCACGCTGGCACGTCGAACTGTCCACAGGGGCATTGCAGCGCATCACGGCCTCCCTCAGGGGGTGCCGCGCCCTTCCGCAAAGGCGATGAGGCGCGGCAGGCACTGTGACCGCAGGTCATAGCGCGCCACGATCGTCTCGCGCGCCGCCGCCCTGAGGGCAAGCGTGGCGCCCGGCTCTGCCAGCGCCGCGATCAAGGCCTGCGACCAGCCCGGCACATCGAAGAAATCCACCAGCCGCCCGTTGATCCCGTCGCGGATCACCTCGGCGACCGGCGGCGTCCGTGAGCCGATGACGAAGGCACCGCAGCTCATCGCCTCGAGCAGCGACCACGACAGAACGAAGGGATAGGTCAGGTAGGCATGGACGCTGCTGACCTGCATCAGCGCCGCGAACTGGCCATAGGGCACCAGCCCGAGGAAGTGGACGCGGGAAAGGTCCAGATCCGGCGCCACCTCATCAAGGAAGATCTGCTTCCAGCTTTTCGCGCCCGACGGTTTCGCGCCATAGCTCTGGCCCTCGCCGCCGACGATCACCACCCGCGCCTGCGGCCGGGCGCGCAGCACCTCCGGCAGGGCGCGCAGAAAGATGTGATAGCCGCGATAGGGTTCGAGGTTGCGGCTGACGAAGGTGATGACCTCGTCGCCCTTCGCCAGCACCGTCCCGTCCGGCAGCACGACCTTTGCCGCCGGGTCCGGCACCAGCAGCGCGGTGTCGATCCCGTCGTGGATGACCGTGATCTTGCTGCGCGCCTCGGCCGGGAAGGTGGCGGCCTGCCACGCGGTCGGCGACAGGGCGGCATCGGCCTCGGTGATCGCCTGAAGAAGATGCGCCTTGCGCGCCGCGACGGCGAGGCGCGGCATCAGGCCGGGGGTCGCGAACTCCGGGTCAAAGCCGGTGTCGAGCCCGCTGCTCGCATAGTAAAACTCGGCATAGGTCAGGTGCCGCGCCTGCGGCCAGACCTCGCGCAGAAAAAGAGTCTCGCCCCAGCCGCCGTGGCCAAAGACCAGATCGGGGACAAAACCGGTCTGTCGGCTGAACTGCTCAGCGGCCCGGGCCGCGATCAGGCCACGACCGGACATCTCCGCGTAGGTCCGCGCGATGCCTTCGACCGGGTTTTCGGGCGGATTGCGGTAGCGCAGGACCGGCACCGGCGACGGCCGGGTGTTGCGCTCCGCCGTCAGGGCCCGCACCTCATGCCCGCGCGCGGCCAGAGCCGGCGCCAGATGCAGGAACTGGCCCGGAAAATTCTGATGGACGAAGAGGATCTTCATCCGGCCGCGGCCCGGCTGTCGTGAAACGCCGCCGCCATAAGCTCGCGCGTGTAGTCGGTCTTCGGCGCGGAAAAGACCTCGTCGGTGGACCCGATTTCCACCACGTCGCCCTGGCGCATCACGATGACCTTGTGCGACATCGCCCGGATCACCCGCAGATCGTGGCTGATGAAAAGATAGGCCAGCCCGTAGCGCCGTTGCAGCGCGCGCAGGAGATCGACGATCTGCACCTGCACCGTCATGTCGAGCGCCGAGGTCGGCTCGTCCAGCACTACCACCTTCGGGCGCAGGATCATCGCCCGCGCAATCGCAATGCGCTGGCGCTGACCGCCGGAGAATTCGTGCGGGTAGCGCGACATCATCGCCGGGTCGAGCCCGACCTCTGCCATGATCTCGGCGACCATCTCTCGGCGGTCGCGGCCCTTGTCGACCTCGTGGACCGAAAGGCCCTCGGCGATCACCTGTTCGGCGGTCATGCGCGGGGACAGGCTGCCGTAGGGGTCCTGGAACACGATCTGCATGTCGCGGCGCAGCGGCCTCAACTCACGCCCGCTCCAGCCGGATATGTCGGTGCCCTGAAAGACGATCGGCCCCTCGGACGCGATCAGCCGCATGATCGCCAGCGCGAGCGTGGTCTTGCCCGAGCCGCTTTCGCCGACGATGCCCAGCGTCTCGCCCGCCCGGACGCTCAGCGTTGCGGCGTTCACCGCGTGGATATGGCCCACGGTCCGGCGCAGAAGCCCGCGCTGGATCGGGAACCAGATGCGCAGGCCCTCGGTCCTGACGAGGTCCGGCGCATCCTCGGGCACCCGGTCCGGCCGCCCCCTCGGCTCGGCGGCGAGAAGTTTCTGCGTATAGGGATGCTGCGGCTCTGCGAAGATCTTTGCCACCGGCCCCTGCTCCACGATCTCGCCGCCCTGCATCACGCAGACTCGGTCGGCGATGCGCCGCACGATGCCAAGATCGTGGGAGATGAACAGCAGGCTCAGCCCCTCGCGCGCCTTGAGGTCCGCGAGCAGGTCGAGGATCTGCGCCTGAATGGTGACGTCAAGCGCCGTCGTCGGTTCATCCGCGATCAGAAGCTCAGGGCCATTGGCGAGCGCCATGGCGATCATCACCCGCTGCCGCTGGCCGCCGGAAAGCTGATGCGGATAACCGCCGAGCCGCTGTTCGGGATGGTCGATGCCGACCTTCTCCAGCAACTCGATGACCTTCGCCCGCGCCGCCGCCCCCCTCAGCCCCTGATGCAGCGCGATGCTCTCGGTCAGTTGCTTTTCAATGGTGTGCAACGGATTGAGCGAGGTCATCGGCTCCTGAAAGATGAAGCTGATGTCGTTGCCGCGCACCTCGCGCAGCACCGGTTCCGGCGCGCCGATCATCTCGCGCCCGAGATAGCGGATCGACCCTTCCGCCGTGGCGCTCGCGCCCAGAAGGCCGACGGTCGAGAGCGCCGTCACCGACTTGCCCGACCCGCTTTCGCCGACCAGCGCGACGGTCTCGCCCTTGCGGACGTCAAAGCTCACGCCCCTGACCGCGCGGATCAGCTTGCCGTCCTGACGGAAATCCACCGTCAGGTTTGCGACCTCAAGCACCACCGTCATTGAAAGGTCTTTCTGGGGTCGAAGGCGTCGCGCACCCCTTCGAAGATGAAGACCAGAAGCGAGAGCATGATCGCGAAGGTGAAGAAGGCCGAAAAGCCGAGCCAGGGCGCCTGCAGGTTGTTCTTGCCCTGCAGCGCAAGCTCGCCCAGCGACGGCAGCGACGACGGCAGGCCGAAGCCGAGATAGTCGAGCGCGGCCAGCCCGCCGATCGCGCCGGTGACGATGAACGGCAGGAAGGTCAGCGTCGCGACCATCGCATTGGGCAGGATGTGGCGGAACATGATGACCCGGTCGCGGACGCCGAGCGCGCGCGCGGCGCGGACATATTCGAAGTTCCGCGCGCGCAGGAACTCTGCCCGCACCACGCCGACAAGCGCAGGCCAGCCAAAGAGGATCGTCACGAGGACCAGGAGCCAGAAACTTCGCCCCAGAATCGCAAAGAGGATGATGATGACGTAAAGCCCCGGTGTCGCGCCCCAGATCTCCAGCAGCCGCTGGAAGATGAGATCGACCCAACCGCCGAAATAGCCCTGCACCGCGCCTGCGGCGACGCCGATCACGCTGGCGATGGAGGTCACGATCAGCGCGAAGAGAACCGACAGGCGGAAGCCGTAGATGATCCGCGCCAGAACGTCGCGCGCGGTGTCGTCGGTACCGAGCCAATGGTCCCGGTCGGGCGCCGAGGGCGCCACGCCGACGTTGTTGATGGTGTTGTAGCGATAGGGAATCGGCGGCCAGAGCATCCAGCCGGCCTCGACCGGCTCGCCCTGATAGCTGCCCGTGGCCGCCTCGGCCTCGACCGCTTCGGGATCGTCCCAGCAATCCTGAATGCCGCCGGTGCGGATCAGACATTGCACCGCCGGATCGCGATAGACCGCCTCGGTCTGGAAATCGCCGCCGAACGCGGTCTCGGGGTAGAACCTGTAGACCGGCAGGTAGACCTCGCCCCGGTAGCTGACAAGGATCGGTTTTTCGTTCGCCACCAACTCGGCAAAGAGCGACAGCACGAAGATCACCATGAAGATGCACAGTGACCAGACCGCGCGGCGGTTGGCCTTGAAGTTGCGCCAGCGGCGCTGGTTGAGCGGGGACAGCGTCATCCGCCCGCCCGGCTCTCGAAGTCGATCCGCGGATCGACGAGGATATAGGTGAGGTCGGACAGCAGGCCGACGAGAAGGCCCATCAGACCAAAGACATAGAGCGTGCCGAACACCACCGGATAGTCGCGCGCCACCGCCGCCTCGTAGCCAAGCCGGCCGAGCCCGTCGAGCGAGAAGATCGTCTCGATCAGGACACCGCCGCCAAAGAGAACCGACAGGAACAACCCCGGAAACCCGGCGATCACGATCAGCATCGCATTGCGGAAGACATGGCCGTAAAGCACAGCCCCCTCGGTCAGGCCCTTGGCCTTGGCGGTCAGGACATACTGCTTGTTGATCTCGTCGAGAAAGCTGTTCTTGGTCAGCAGCGTCAGCGTGGCAAAGCTGGAGATGGTCGAGGCGATGACCGGCAGCGTGATGTGCCAGAAATAGTCCGCCGCCTTGCCGATCAGCGACAGTTGCTCCCAGTTGTCCGAGGTCAACCCCCTGAGCGGGAAGATGCGCCAGTAGCTGCCACCGGCGAAGAGGACAATCAGCAGCACCGCGAAGAGAAAGCCCGGGATCGCATAGCCGACGATGATCGCGCCGCTCGTCCAGGTGTCGAAGGGGGTGCCGTCCTTCACCGCCTTGCGGATGCCGAGAGGGATCGAGATCAGGTAGGCCAGAAGCGTGGACCAGAGTCCGAGCGTGATCGACACCGGCATCTTTTCAACCACGAGGTCGATGACCGAGATCGAGCGGAAATAGCTCTGCCCGAAGTCAAAGCGCAGGTAGTCGCCGATCATCTTCAGGAAGCGTTCGGCGGGCGGCTTGTCAAAGCCGAACTGCTTTTCCAGCTCGGCGATGAACTCCGGCGGCAGGCCGCGCGCGCCAAGGTATTTCTCGGCCCCACCGCCACCGCCGGCCTGCGCCTCGATGCCGGTGTCACCCCCGCCGCCCGAGATGCCCTTGAAGACGTCGCCCTGCCCCTCCATCCGCGCGATGATCTGTTCGATCGGCCCGCCCGGCACGAATTGGGTCAGCGTGAAATTGATCAGCATGATCCCGAACAAGGTCGGAATCATCAAAAGCAGTCGTCGCAGGATATAGGCGCCCATGGCGGCTCTGTGCTCTTTCCTCGGCCGCGCTCAGCGATACGCGCCGGCGGCCTTGAGTTCGGCCGCCTTATCCGCGTCGTACCACCAGAAATCAAGTTCGCCCACCTGCAACGGCGGCAGAGTGTCCGGGTGGCGATAGAAATCGTAGTAGGCCACCCAACTTTCGGCGTTGTACCAAAGCGGAATGTCGAAACCCACGGCGCGCAGCGCGCGATCCAGCGCATGGACCGCGGTCGTCAACTCGTCGATGGTCTTGGTGGCGATGACCTTGTCGATCAACTGGTCGATGGCCGGATTGCGCAGCCGCATCAGGTTGCGCGAACTGTTGTCGGCGGTCTTCGACCCGAACCATTGCGCAAGGCCGAGCGATGGCTCGAAACTCATGTCGAAGGCCTGATTGGCAAGATCGAAATCGCCGCTGCGGCGACGCTCGACATATTGCGCCGTATCGACCCGGTCGAGCTTGGCCTGAACCCCCAGAAGCTTGAGGTTCTCGATGAAGGGATTGACCACCCGGTCATAGATCGGATTGAACTGGATGATGGTCAGTGTCAGCGCCTCGCCCGCCGCGTTGCGCCGGATGCCGTCGCTGCCGGTGGTCCAGCCCGCCTCGTCCAGCAGCGCCGCCGCAGCGCGGATCGCCCGTCGGTCCGGGCGGTTCGTCGCGGCATCGTACTCGGCCGGAACCACCGCCTCCTCGGTCAGGATCGCGGCGTCGAGCAGACCCTGATCGACCAGCGGCTTCAAAAGCGCAATCTCGCCCTCAGACGGCGTTCCGGTCGCGGCAAGGTCGGTGTTAGACCAGTAGGAGATCGGGCGCTGATAGAGCCCGTAGAACAGGGTCTGGTTCGCCCAGGCGAAGTTGAACATGTTCTCGACGGCCTTGCGCAGCTTCGGGTTCTGCCACTTCGGCCGGTCGAGGTTGAAGACCCAGGACAGCCGGTTGCCGACATTTCCGTCGGGAATCGTCTCCTTCCTGATCCAACCCTTCTTGATCGCCTCGAAATCGTAGCTGTTGGCCCAGTCCTGCGCCGAATTCTCGTTGCGGAAGGTATAGTCCCCGGCCTTGAAGCCTTCGAAGGCCGCGTCGCCATCGGCGAAATATTCGACCCGGATGCGGTCGAAATTGTTGCGGCCCTTGTTGAAGGGAACGTCATTGCCCCAGTAGTCGGGATTGCGCTTGTAGACGACGCGCCGGTTGTAATCGAAACTGTCGAGAACATAGGGCCCGGTGGACATGAACGGTGTCTTTGAGGCCTTGTCGAGCCGCGCCCCGGTCTTCTCGAACCAGGCCTTCGAGAACACCGCTGCCCCCCCGGCAAGGCCGACGCGGTCGCGCAGCGAGGCATCGGGATTGAAGGCGAAGGTGATGCGGTACGGGTTCTCGACCTTCACCTCCTTGATGAAGCCTTCGACGATGCGGCGGTATTCGCTGATGCCCTGGGTCTGGAAGAGGTTGAAGCTGAAGGCGACATCCTCGGCCGTCATCGGCGTGCCGTCGGCAAAGGTCACGTCATCGCGCAGGTTGAACGTCACGAAGGACATGTCTTCGGCATATTCGAGCGTGGTGCAGAGAAAGCAGTACAGGCCGAAGGGATCGTCGGCGGTGCTGGTCAGGATGCTTTCGCTGCCGATCGTGTTCAGCGCGGCGGCGACGCCTTCGGTCGCATACTGGTTGAAGCTGTCGAAACTGCCCTGTGACCATATCGAGATTTCGCCGCCTTTCGGCGCGTCAGGATTGACATAGTCGAGATGAGTGAAGTCCGCGGGGTACTTGAGCGCGTCGAAATTCGAGAAGCCGTAAGAGGTGATGACCGTCCCCTCGGCCCCGGACGACCCCGGCAGCACCGCCGCGACAAGGCCGAGAAGCCCCGCCGCAAGGATCGTCTGCCCCTGTCGCATCCGTGTCCACGTCGCCATTGCCACCTCCGTCCGGCGCCATGACCGGCGCTCGCGTTCTTCTGCACGGGAGAGGCTAGAACGCCTCGCCCCCGGTCTTCAAGTTGCGATTCCGTGACAGCCGCCTCTGGCGCAGAAAAAAGGCCGCACCCATCGGCACGGCCCCCGAACCGGCGATGTTCCGGTGCTCAGCCGCCAAGCGTGGCGAGATAGGCAATGAGGTTGGCGCGGTCCTCGACCTTCGGCAGACCGGCAAAGGACATCTTGGTGCCCGCGACGACGCCCTTGGGGTTGGTCAGGAAGGCCTCCAGCGCCTCGGGCGTCCAGTCGCCGCCATGCGCCTTCATGCCGTCGGAATAGGCAAAGCCCTCGACGGAGGCGACGACACGACCGACCACGCCGTCGAGATGCGGGCCGGTGGCGTTGCTGCCATCGACCTTGTGGCAGGCCTTGCACTTGCCAAAGACCTTTTCGCCCGCCGCGGCATCGGCCGCAGCGAGAAGGGTCGCGAAATCGGGGCCCTCGGCAGTCCCTGCCTCAGCCTCAGCGCCGCCCTCGGCGCCGGTATCGACCGTATAGGCCTGCGCCACCTCTTCACCATGGCCCGCAGCGCCGGTGTGATACAGTCCTTCGGCCACCCATTTGCCCAGCAGCAGGATCAGGAAAGCCCCGCAGAGCGCGCCACCGGCCTTTGTTACAGTCATCGTGTCGAACATGTCGCGCCTCTACTCTGGCTATTGGCTCGCGGCGTATCTACCCGCTTCCCCTACCCGGATTCAAGGTATAGTTAGCGCGGCGAATTGCCCGAAAGAGGGGCGTGTCGCCAAGGAGCCACCCGCATGACCGGCCGGATTGCCTTTCAGGGAGAGCCCGGGGCCTATTCCCACCAGGCCTGTCTCGACGCCCGGCCGGGAATGGAGCCGCTGCCCTGCCGCGCCTTCGAGGACGTGATCGAGGCGGTGAACTCGGGCGCGGCGGATCTGGCGATGCTGCCGGTCGAGAACACCACCTACGGCCGCGTCGCCGACATCCACCGCCTGCTGCCCGAAAGCGGCCTGCATATCGTCGATGAGGCTTTCGTGCGGGTGCACATCAGCCTCATGGCCAATCCCGGTGTCGCGCTCGACGACATCAAGGTGGTGCGCGCCCATCTCGTCCTTCTGCCGCAATGCGCGGCGTTCCTGAAGCGCCACGGCATCCAGGGCATTCCGGCCGCCGACAGCGCCGGGGCCGCCGCCGATCTGGCCAGATCCGGCAACCTGAGCGAAGGCGCGCTGGCCTCTGACCTCGCCGCCGAGATCCACGGCCTGAACATCCTCGCCCGTCATATCGAGGACCGCGCCCACAACACGACCCGGTTTCTGGTCATGGCGGGCCAGCCCGACCTGACGCGGCGCGGCACCTCGGGCATGATGACGACCTTCGTCTTTCAGGTCCGCAACATTCCCGCCGCTCTCTACAAGGCGATGGGCGGCTTCGCGACCAACGGCGTGAACATGACCAAGCTGGAAAGCTACATGGTCGATGGCTCGTTCACCGCGACCCAGTTCTACGCCGATATCGAAGGCCATCCCGATGATCCCGGCGTCAAGCGGGCACTGGAAGAGTTGGCCTATTTCACCGCCTCGCTGAAGATTCTCGGCGTCTATCCCGCGGACCCGAGCCGCCACTGACCGCGCCTCAGGCGCGCGGCGCAAAGCGGTTCTGTTCCAGCTTGCCCGCAAAGCCCTGCACCGCCGCGTCGAACTTGCGGACATAGCCCGCCTTGCCGATCCGCATCGACTGCAACAGAAGCCGGCCCGACAGCGTGCGCGGCCGCACGTCAAGCTCGACGCCAAGCCGGGTGCGCGTGCGCGACAGCGCGAAAAGCGTGAGATCGAGACGAAGGTCAAAGCTCTTGCTTTCGCCGACAAAGGCCATCGCCTCGGGCCGCTCGATCCGGTCGAGCAGGATCGTCAGCGCGCGCATCTTGCCGCGCAGCGGAAAGCGGAGCTGCCAGGACGGCACCGCCCCCGACGCCGAGGCCACGACCTCCGCGCCCCGGCGCCGCGCCGCGCGCTCGAAGGCGGCGAAGTTCGACAGGTTGTCGAACACGGCCTCCACCGGGGACTCGATGTCCGTTCTGGTCGAGAACTTCATGTCGCCCGCCCGTCCCCCTGTCGCGCTTTGGCGTCAGTCAAGCCGATCCGCAACCCAGTTGGACAGAAGGAATTGCGCGATCGCGCCGTTCCGCGGCTGTTTGACCCGCGGGTGTGTCCCGGCCAGCACGCGCGCCATATCCTCGCGGCTGATCCAGAACGCGTCTTCCAGCTCGACCGGATCCAGCGTGATCGCGCCCGCTTCCGCCTCGGCGTGACAGCCGATCATTAGCGAACTGGGATAGGGCCAGGGCTGCGACGCGAGGTAGCGCACCGCCCCGACCCGGATCGCGGTTTCCTCGGCCACCTCGCGGCGCACGGCAGCCTCAATCGTCTCGCCCGGCTCCATGAAGCCGGCGAGGCAGGAATACATGCCCTCCGGCCAGCCCGGCGAGCGGCCGATCAGCGTGCAGTTGCCGCGCGTGACCAGCATGATGACGACCGGATCGGTGCGCGGAAAATGCTGCGCGCCACAGGCCGGACACAGGCGCTGCCATCCGGCCTCGGCCAGCACGCTTTCCTGCCCGCAGGCCGAACAGAAGCGGTGGCTCTGATGCCAGTTCAGGATCGCCTTGGCGGTCGCGGTGAATTCCGCATCGGCGCGCGGCAGGGCCGCCATGACGTTGCGCAACTCGGCAAAGCGCCAGTCCGCGGGCAAGGCCGGGTGGCGCTGTTCGGTCGGGTCGAAGAACCCCGGCGCGGG
>JBGSNN010000452.1:0-6735 GCA_041739655.1 Albidovulum sp.
CCCGCGCCGCGCCGCGCCGCTTGAGACCGACGAGGTTCAGCCCGTCGAGCGTGCCGCGCGGGCCCTGAACCAGGCCGTGCGGGATCACATCCGCCGTCACCATCGTCACCGCCCCGATCATCGCGCCCCGACCGATGCGGACGAACTGATGCACGCCGGAAAGCCCGCCGACGATGACCTCATCCTCAAGCACGCAATGCCCGGCCAGCGCCGCGTTGTTGACGAGGATCACATGGTCTCCGATCTGGCAGTCATGCGCGACATGGCTGCCCGCCATGAACAGCCCGTCGTCGCCGACACGGGTGATGCCGCCGCCGCCCTCGGTGCCGACATTCATCGTCACATTCTCGCGGATGCGGTTGCGCGCGCCGATCACAAGGCGGGTCTCTTCGCCCCTGAACTTCAGGTCCTGCGGTACTTCGCCCAGCGTCGTGAACGGAAAGACCGTGGTTTCGTCCCCGATTTCGGTGCGCCCGGTAATGACGACATGACTCTTGAGATCGACGCCGCGGCCCAGAACCGCCTTCGCCCCGATCAGACAGAACGGCCCGATCCGGCACTCCGGACCGATCACCGCCCCTGTCTCGATCACGGCCGAGGGGTGGATCTGTGCGCTCGGGTCAAGCGTCATGATCAGTCCCTGAGATCCATCATCGCAGCGATGTCGGCCTCGCAGCACAGCTCATCGCCGACCTTGGCCTCACCGTGGAACTTCCAGATCTTGCCACCACCGCGCTTGACCGTCATGTGCAGCATCAGCACGTCGCCCGGCACCACCATGCGGCGGAAGCGGCAGTTGTCGATGGTCAGGAAATAGGTCAGGAGATCGCGCCCCACGACATCCATCGAAATGCCGACCAGAACCGCTGCCGACTGCGCCATCGCCTCGACCACGAGCACGCCCGGCATGATCTGCTTGGCTGGGAAATGGCCCTGAAAATGCGGCTCGTTATAGGTCACGTTCTTGATGCCGACGCAGCCCTTGTCCCTGACGATATCGACCACCTTGTCGATCAGGAGAAACGGATAGCGATGCGGAATGATCCGCTGGATCAGGGTGAGATCGGCTTCGGTTATCGCGGCGTCGGTCATGCGCGCTCCTTCGGACAAGATGCGGATTGCTAGCAACAAGCCCCTTGTGAGGCAAGCTTCTCAGGATCAGTTCGCCCCTTCCCCGGTCGGCGGCGGCATCGGCTCGGGCGTGGGATCGGGTGCGTTTTCGCCCGCGCCTATCGTCGTGTCGATGGCATCAATCATCTCGTCGGTCACATCAATGGCCTCGACGGACACAAAGATCGCGCGGGAATCGAGCACCAAGACCGCGCCGCGCCGCCGCAGCACCTCGCCCAGCACAGGCAGGACCGCCGCATAGAACTTTTGCCGTTCGGCATCGGAAATGCGGGCGATTGCGCGGGCCTTGCCGTCCTGGGTGCGCCGCAGTTCCACCACGCGCGCGTCGAAGGCGTCGGCGGCCTTGCGAAACACGTCCGGGTCCATGGTCGGACGCGCATCGGTCAGGTCTTTTTCTTCGGCGACCAGCTTTGCCTCAAGCTCGCGGTTTTCGGCCGACAGGCGGACGGACTCGTCGGACAGATACGCCGAGGCGCGTTTGCCCCAGGCAGAGGCGGCGTAAAGACGCTCCTGATCGATGGTCAGGATCGGGCTTGACGGCGGCGGCACCTCGGTCTGAGCCAAGGCCGGCGGCGCCAAAAGAAGAAGGCCCGCCAACTGCCATGCCCGAAAGCGACGCATCAGAACTTCGTCGACACGGTCAGATCGAAGTTCTGCTCCTTGTCGTAGCTTTCCTTGTCGAGCGCCGTTGAGAAGTTGAAGCGCAGCGGGCCGATCGGCGTGGTCCAGAAGATCGAGAATCCGACCGAGGAGCGCAGGTTCAGCGAATCGTCCACCGGCACGCCAAGCGTGTTGTCGAGCCCCCAGACCGATCCGATGTCCGCAAAGACGCCGCCGGTGATGCCGTATTCTTCCGGCAGGCCAAGCGGGAATTCCGCTTCAAGCCGCGCCACCGCGAAATAGTTGCCGCCAAGCGCGTCCTGGTTCGGCACCGTCAGGTCGCGCGGTCCGATCCCGTTCGGTTCGAACCCGCGGATCTTGCGATTGCCGGTAAACCGATCGAGGAACCGGCTATCGCCGCTCGAGGTCATCACCGCGCCGCCCTCGATTTCGGCCCGCAGGGTGACTTCCTCGCGGAAGGCCTTGACCTGATAGGAGGCAAGCGCGGTGGTCGTCACCGAGCTGATGTCGCCGCCGAGGCCGGCAAAGTCCTGACCAAAGCGCAAAAGCACGCCGCGGTTCGGGTCAAGACCACCGATACGGGTGTCGTAGCTGTAGCTGTAGCCAAGCGCGCTGGTCACTTGTGCGCCAAGCGCCTGATCGGCCTGCAGAATGGTCGAGGAATTGGCATCGACACTCGTGATCTCGTCGCTCGACGCCTTGTAGTGCAGGTCGAGGCGGCCGAACTCGCTGACCGGGAACTCAAAGCCGATCTTGGTACCGAACCGCTTGGTCGAATAAAAGGAATTCTGGTTGTCGGTGGTGTTGTAATAGACATCGAAACCGAACTTCAGATCGCGATCGAGAAAGGCCGGCTCGACAAAGCTGAAGCCGCTGCTCTTGTTGTCGACACCGCCCGCGATGTTGAGCGACAAGGCCTGGCCGCGCCCGAGGAAATTCGTTTCCGTCAGGCCGATGGCGATGCCGAAGCCGTCGGACACGCTGTAGGTCGCACCGAAGTTGAGCGAGCCGGTCGGCTGCTCTTCGACGTTCACATCCACGATGACCTGATCGCCCTCGGTCCCCGGACGCGCGTTCACGTCCGCGGTCTTGAAGAATCCCAGCGCCCGGGTGCGTTCCGCGGCCTGGCGGATTTCGCGCGGGTTGAACGGGTCGCCCTCGACGGTGCGGAACTGCCGCCGGATGACCCGGTCAATCGTCGTCGCGTTGCCCTCGATGTCGATCCGCTCGACAAAGACACGCGGACCCTTGGTCAGCGCAAAGACGACATCCAGGGTCTGGTTGCGTTCATTGCGGGTGATGCGCGGCTCGACACTGAGGAAGTTCACGCCATCCTTCAGGGCAATGTTCTCCATCCGGGTGATGGCGCTGTCGATCGCGACCGGCGAATAGGTCACACCCGACCGGATCCTAACGGAATCCTCATATTGCGCGGCATCGACGCCATCGTATTCGCTGACGACGCGCACCGAATTGATCCGGTAGCTCAGCCCTTCGCGGACATTGTAGGTCAGAAAGAACCCTTCGCGGTCACCGGCATATTCCTGTGCCACCGAAAGCACCTGAAAATCGATGAACCCGCGCGCGCGGTAGAAGTCGGTGAGAAGTTGCTTGTCGAACTCGATACGGTCCGCCACATAGCTGTCGCGCTGGATGAAGGCGCGCAGGAAACCGGCCTGCTTGCTGGCCAGCACCTGACGCAAGCGGCGGTCGGAATAGCTGCGGTTGCCGGTGAATGACAGGCGCTCCACCTCGGTGATCTTGCCTTCGCGAATCTCGAAGACGACATCAACGTTGTTGTCGCCGCGGTCGATGACGCGCGGCTCGACCCGCGCGGCAAGCCGCCCGGCCTCCGAATAGGCCTTGGTGATCGCGGCGGCATCCGCCGCGATCTGCGCCGGCGAGAAGATACGGCGGCCCTGCGACTTGATGACGGCAGAAAGCTGTTCGTCCTTGAGCCGCGAATTGCCTTCGAAATCGACCGCGTTGATGGTCGGGTTCTCGACGACGCGGATGATGAGCGTCCCGCCAGACGGAACCAGTTCGACACTGGAGAAAAGCCCGGACGCCGTCAGCCGCTGATAGGCGTCGTTCAGGCCGGCCCCGTCCACCGCGGCGCCTTTCGGCACGGCTGCGAATTTCACGATGGTCGCGGGTTCGATCCGCACATTGCCTTCGACAACGACCTGAGAAAAGGCATAGGACTGCGCCAGGACAGGAGCGCTGCCAAACGCTACCGCTGCGGCGATCAGTCCCACCGCGCTCGCCCGGCGCATCGCCGAGAGGGGAAACCCGCGCGATACGCTCCGATTCAGCACCATGATCTGCCCCTCATGCCATTTCTTGGACTGTCCTTGGCAATGTGAGTACCGATAAAGGTGGACCTTGTCAAAAGCCGAGACGCGACCGCTTTGAGGGGCCGCGCCGGAACATTTCAACAGTGTCGGATTTGTGCCGGTTTCAGTGCATGAACTGGCTGGGCGGGGTCTGAAGCTGCGCGATTTGGGCACCGATCATGGCCCCGCCCATCAGCCCGACCACGATCGCGAGGGGAATCAGTATGCGGTCGATGCTCAGATCGAACACCAGCGACAACCCGCGATACCCGCTTTGAATCATCTGCATCTGACCGTCCTCCTGCCCGTGCAAACGCACCCTCTGACCAGAATCCTAGATTTGGATTGTGGCGCCATTGGGGCAAAGCGATAGCCGGATTGTGATGCGTCGGTCAGGTACAGAAGAGATCGTTCGTCAGCCCGAAGACCATCAGCGCCAGGATGAGAGCGAGGCCGATGGCGAGGGCGACATTCATCACCTTGTCCGACGGCGGCTTTCCCCGCGCCCATTCATAGGCATGAAACACCAGATGCCCGCCATCGAGCACCGGAATCGGGAAGAGGTTGAGCAGGCCGATGGCGGTGGAGAGCGCCGCGATCATCCAGACGAAGGATGAAAAGCCCGCGTTCGCCGCGCTGCCCGTGGCCTTCGCCATCCCGATCGGACCGTTGATGTTGCAGGTCGAGATGCGCCCCGCGACCATGCTCGAGATCGCGGTGAAGGTGCCGTCGATCACCCCCCAGGTCATCCGCCCGCCCGCTGTCAACGCCTCGATCGGACCGGGCGCACGGGTGGCGGGGTCGAACATGAAGGTGCCAGAGATGCCAAGCTGATAGCCGGTCTCAAGACCGCCATCCACGGTCTGAACCGGGCGCTGCCGCGGCGTCAGACTGGTCTCGAAGGTGTCGCCCGCGCGCCAGACAGTCAACGTGACCGGCGCGCCGCCGCCCGCCTGGACCGCATCTCTCAGATCGTCGAATCGGACGATGGCGGTGCCGTTGACGCTCAAGATGACATCGTCGGCCCGGAGGTTCGCATCCTCGGCCGCGCTCGATGGCAGCACGGCTTCGATCAGGGGCGGGATCAGCGTCGGCCCGGTGACGGTGGTTTCCGCGCCGTCGCGCAACACCACATAGGGCACACCTTCGGCCTTCGGCATCTTGTCGGCGGCCTCGCCAAGCGCCACATAGTCGGGCGTCGGAATGCCGTTCACCGACAGGATTTCGTCCCCCGGCCGCAACTCGTTGACGACCGGAAGCGGCTTCAGCGCCGCGATCGTCGGTCGCTCGGTCGCGACGCCGCTGACGAAGAGCATCCCGCCAAAGACGAGGATCGACAGGATGAAGTTGAAGGCGGGCCCGGCAAACACCGTCGCCGCCCGCGCCCAGAGCGGCGCGCCGTGCATGGTGTGGCGCTTTTCCGCCTCGGAGAGGTGCGCCATCGTGTCTTCATCCGCACCGGCAGAACTGGCATTCGCATCGCCGAGAAATTTCACATAACCGCCGAAGGGCAGCGCCGCGAGTTGCCAGCGTGTGCCGTGCCGGTCCATCCCGCTCCAGACCGTCGGGCCGAAGCCGAGCGAAAACACCTCGGCCCGGATGCCGGACCAGCGGCCGACGATGTAGTGGCCGAATTCGTGGACGAAGACGATGATCGACAAGGCCACGACGAAGGTCAGGACAGTGTAGAGCACGCTGCCGAAGCTGAGGAGAAGGGCGGGAAATTCCAATGCGGCGGTCCTGTCGTTTCACGCGGCCATGTCAGCGACCAAGCGGCGCGCTTGCCCGTCCATTTCCAGCACCATATCGAGGTTGTCCGGCGTTTTGCCAAGCCCCCCGGCAGCGGAAATCCGGTCGAGCGCGCGCTCGACCACCTCGGCCATGGCGGTAAACGGGATCCGCCCGGCGATGAACGCATCGAGTGCCGCCTCCTTCGCCGCATTGAAGGCGGCGCCGGAAAGGCCGCCGATCTGCATCACGTCCCGCGCCAGCCTGAGCGCGGGGTAGCGCACCGGATCGGGGGCGCGGAAGGTGAGGCTGCCGACCGTGGCCAGGTTCAGCCGCGCGACCGGCAGGTGACCGCGCTCGGGCCAGTTCAGCGCATAGCCGATGGCATGACGCATGTCCGGCGCGCCAAGGTGCGCGATCATGCCGCCATCATGGAACCCAACCAGCGCGTGAATCAGGGATTCGGGGTGGAGCAGGACCTCGATCTTCTCCGGAACGATCCGGAAGAACTCTTTTGTCTCAATGAGTTCCATCGCCTTGTTGAACATGGACGCGCTGTCGATGGTGATCCGTTGCCCCATCGCCCAGTTCGGATGGCACGAGGCTTCGGCCACCGTCGCGGTCTTGAGCCGCGCCACCGGCCAGTCGCGGAACGCGCCCCCCGAGGCGGTGATGGTGATATGCTCGATGGTGGACATGTCCTCGCCCACCAGCGCCTGAAAGATCGCCGAATGTTCGCTGTCAACCGGCAGGATCGTCGCGCCGTGGCGCCGCGCCTCGGCGAGGAGCAGCGGACCGGCGGTGACAAGGCTTTCCTTGTTGGCCAGCGCCAGCGTGGCACCATGCCGGAGCGCGCGAAATCCCGGCACAAGGCCCGCGACCCCGACGATGCCCGACATGACCCAGTCCGCCGGGCGGT
>JBGSNN010000477.1:0-8543 GCA_041739655.1 Albidovulum sp.
CAGGCTGGCGCGGGCATTCGCCAGGACCTCGCCGATCTTGCGCGCCGCCTCGGGGTCGGGGTCAAACACGGCGACGTCCCAGCCGTTCAGCAGGAACCGTGCCGCCCAGCCGCCGCCGATCACGCCGCCGCCGATGATTACCGCTTTGCTTGCCATATCCGTTCCTTCGCGTCCGTGTTCCGTCCCGCCCGAGTCGGGTATCCGTCCCGACAGTGTCCCGACAGTCAGCCTGCCTTCGGTGCCCGCTTGGTCAGGCCGAGCTTTGCGCGCACCTCCGTCGGCCCGATCAGCCGCGCGCCCATGGCCTCGATGATGGTCGCGGCGCGCTCGACGAGCTGGGCATTGGTGGCAAGCTGGCCCTTGCCGAGCCAGAGGTTGTCTTCGAGCCCGACCCGGACGTTGCCGCCGGCAAGGACTGCCGCCGCGACATAGGGCATCTGGTCGCGGCCGAGCGAAAAGGCCGACCAGGTCCAATCCGGCGGTACGTTGTTCACCATGGCCAGGAAGGTGTTGAGGTCATTCGGCGCGCCCCAAGGTACGCCCATGCAGAGCTGGACCAGCGTCGGGGCTTTCAGCACCCCCTCCCTCACCAGCTCCTTGGCAAGCCAGAGATGGCCGGTATCGAAGGCCTCGATTTCGGCCAGGACGCCAAGCTCGGTCATCATCGCGCCCATGGCGCGGAGCATGCCGGGGGTGTTGGTCATCACATAATCCGCTTCGGCGAAGTTCATCGTGCCGCAGTCGAGGGTGCAGATCTCGGGCAGGCAGTCGGCGACGTGGCGCACGCGCTCGGACGCGCCGACCATGTCGGTGCCCGGCGTCTGCAACGGCAGTGGGCGTTCGGTCGGGCCGAAGATCATGTCGCCGCCCATTCCGGCGGTGAGGTTGAGGACCACATCGACCGCCGAGTCGCGAATCCGCTCGGTGACTTCGCGGTAGTAGGCCGGATCGCGCGAGGGCTTGCCCGTCTCCGGATCGCGGACGTGACAATGGACGATCGCGGCGCCGGCGCGGGCGGCGTCGATGGCGCTTTCGGCAATATCGGCTGGCGAGCGCGGGACATGCGGGCTGCGGTCCTGAGTGGCGCCTGATCCGGTCACGGCACAGGTGATGAAAACCTCGCGATTGATGGCAAGCGGCATCCGATTCCTCCCGTTACTGGGCCTGAGTATAGCTGCGGGGCGGCGCTTCACTTTACCTGATACGAAAGCGGATTAGCGAAAAGCGACGCAATCCACCGATCCTTTGCCGTTGGCGCGGCAAGGAATTGTCTGCGTATCGCGCACAATCCGGCATGTCGCGGCCATTTGACGCTACCCCGTCGCAACCTCAGGTTAGCCCGCTGATTTTTCAAGGAGTTGCTGTCTGCTTGCGGTAGAGTTTCCCTGACTCGACTCGGGGCCCCTGGTTCGAAAGACTGGATGATGCCCGATTGGACAGCCGGATTTGTCATCATGAAGAAGATTACCGTCGTCTCGCCCTGTTACAACGAGGAAGACAACGTCGAGACCTGCTACGAAACGGTCAGGGCGATCTTCGAGCGCGACCTGCCGGACTATGCGCGCGAGCATATCTTCGTGGACAATGCCTCGTCCGACCGCACGGTGGAGATCCTGCGCGCCATCGCGGCGAAGGACCCCTCGGTCAAGGTGGTGGTGAACGCGCGCAATTTCGGCGTCTACCGCTCTACCTTCAACGGGCTGCGCCATTCGACCGGCGATGCCACGCTCTGCATGCTGCCGGTCGATCTGCAGGACCCGCCGGAGCATCTGCCCGAGTTCGTCAAGCTTTGGGAAAGCGGCTACGACGTGGTGGCGGGTGCGCGGTCCACGCGCGAGGAAGGCTTTGTGCTGCGCACCGCGCGAAAGGCCTTTTACCGGATCGTCAACTGGCTGTCGGATTTCGAACTGTCGCCCGACGTGGGCGAGTTCCAGTTGGTCGATCGCAAGGTGCTCGACGCGGTCCTGAGCCACAACGACCACTATCCCTATATCCGCGGCATTATCGCCTCGGTCGGGTTCAAGAAGGTGATCATCCCCTACACCTGGAAGGCGCGCAAGCGCGGGGTGTCGAAGCACAACCTGATGATGCTGATCGACCAGGCGCTGAACGCGATCTTTGCCTTCACCAAGGCGCCGATGCGGTTCTGCACCTTTGTCGGCTTCGGCATCGCTGTGCTATCGATCCTGTTCTCGGTGTTTTCGGTCTTTGCCTGGATGTTCGGGATCGGCGATGCGCCGCGCGGAACCACGACGATCATCGTGGCGCTGTTCTTCCTGTCGGGTATCCAGCTTCTGTTCATCGGGATGCTTGGTGAATATATCACGTCAATCCACAATCAGGTGCGCGGCGGGCCTATGGTGATTGAAAAGGAAACGATCAATATCGCCGACGGGAACGGTCTGGACCGCAGTGGGGCGGCGGGCCGTGTCACCAAGCTGACCCCGCGCAAGGCATGATGGCAGACCGCTCGCCGGCACTTCGACTGGGCGCGGCCCTCGCCATGCTCGCGGCACCTCTGGTGCTGATCGCCGGGCTCTACCTGCACCAGATCGCGCCCGGCCACTATGCGGCGGCGGGGCTGACGTCGAAGGACCAGTGGGCGCTGAGCGTCGTGGCCGTCGCGCTCTACACTTTCGGCTATTGCGTCCGGCGCGGGGCGCCGCTCTTTGCGGTGCTGGCCTTCGTCTTCACCCTCGGTGGCGGTGCGCAGCTTTACCTGACCGAGCCGCTGTGGTTCCCGAACCTCAGGATGCGGCCCGACGATCTGCGCGAGGTGGCGATGATGGCCATCCTTGCCTTCGAGGCGGCGGTCGCGCTTGCGGTGCTGGTGTGGCTTTCCCCAGTGCAACTGGTCAGGGCGGCCCAGGCGCGGCTCGGGGTCGGGCAGATCGTTGTCTTTCTGGCGCTGACGACGGCGTTATCGGTGCCGATTCTTGGCTTTCTCGGCCACGGCACCCTGTCGACCTACCTGGGCCATGTCGCAGTCACTGGCGCGCTGCTGACGCTGCACCTTCTGGTCCTGGTCGAGATGGCGCTGGTCAGAAGCCCGATGTCAGGCGCCAACCGGACCGCGCCGATCGTGCCGGCGGTGGCGACGGTCATCGCGGCGCTGCTGATGTCTCAGTTCGCGTTTCAGCACATGCCGCGTGTCGAGGACGAGATCGCTTACCTATTCCAGGCCCGCACCTTCGCCGATGGCCGCCTGACGCTGCCGGCGCCGCCCGAGGCGGCCTGGCCGGGCCTTGAGTATTACCTTCTGGAGATCAGGGACGGGCGCTGGTTCTCGGCCACCCTGCCCGGCTGGCCTGCGGTGCTGGCTTTCGGCGTTCTGATCGGCGCGCCCTGGGTGCTGAACCCGATCCTTGCGGGCATCTCGGTGCTTCTTGCCTATGACATCACCCGGCGTCGCGCCGGGACCGAGGCAGGCGACATGGTCGCGCTGATGATGGCGACCTCACCCTGGCTGCTGGCGGCGGCGGCCTCGCTCATGCCGCATACGCTGACGCTTATGCTGATCCTCTTTGCCTGGTGGATCATCCTGAGATCCGAGGACACCGGCCAGAGACGTGGCCGTGCGATGGTGCTGGCGGGGCTGGCGATGGGGCTGATCTTTGCGGCGCGGCCGATGGACGGGCTGGTTATGGGCGGTCTGACCGGGCTTTGGGTCGTCACCGGGCGCGGCCGCAACTGGCTGCGCGCGGCGCAATATTCGGCCGGTTGCTTGGCCGTCGGGGCGCTTCTGCTGGCTTACAACGCCCATGTCAGCGGCCATCCGCTGCTTTTGCCGCTGACCGACTATCTCAACCGCAACTGGGGCGTGGGCGCCAATGCCTACGGCTTCGGCCCCGATATCGGCCCGCCGGGCGGTTGGCGCAGTCTTGACCTCTGGGTGGGGCATTCGGCACTGGAGGCGCTTCTCAACACGATCAACGCCTTTACCAGCCTGCAGTTCGAGTTGCTGGGCTGGCCGGCCGGATCGCTGGCACTGATCTTCGCCTATCTGCTCTGGCAGAAGAAGGCCGGATTCGATCTGGCGATGGCGCTGGTCGCGCTGGTGGTGATCGTGGTGATGGCGCTCTACTGGTTTGCGGATACCTACTACATGGGGCCGCGTTACTGGTTCGTCGCGGCGTTCGCGTTCTTCTACCTCTCCGGGCGCGGCTACATGGCGCTCAGGGCGCGGTTCGCGGAAAGCGGCGACAACGGTCTGGCACGCATCGACGCGGCGCTGGTGGTTGCCTGCTGCTTCGGGATGGCCGTTTTCACGCCTTGGCGCGGGGTGACGAAGTACCATGAATACAACAAGTTCTACACGCTTTTCCGCGACGAAGAGGCGAAGGGCACCTTCGGCACCAGTATCGTCCTCTTCGAGGAGATCGGCGACGAGGGCAGCGCGCTGATGCTGAATGACCTGACGCTGTCAGGCGATGGCCCGGTCTATCTGCGCGACACTGGGACGATGGACCTCAAGGCGCTGGAAGAGGCCTTCCCCGGCCGCCGCATCCTGCATTACGTCCCAAGCTGGAGCCCGAAGCAGCGCTGAGCCGGTTTTCGGGCCGTGCCGGTCGCCCCTAGCCGCCGCAGCTCCAGTCCGTGACGGTGAAGAAGGCCGGGTCGAAGGCCTCGGCGTCGTGCAGCCAGGTCACGCGCGCATCGTCGTAGCGGTTGATGTACTCCCAGACCACCCGGCCGTACGGCGTGACTTCAAGCGCGCGGCCCGACTGCGCCTCGGTGATGAGGATGTTGCCGCCGGGTTGGGTCTGATGGGTGCCGCGCTCGGCCGAGAACATCGGCTGATCGGGCCGCCCGCCGTAGAGCGTCCGCGCGGTTCCGGTGGCGGGGTCGATCTTCCAGATCCGGCTGCCGGCACTGTAGGCGCCATCGAGCGTGTCGTCGCTGTGGTTGTCGAAGACGGTGATGGTACCGTCCGCCTCGAAATCCGGATCGTGCTGGCGGATGTAGGGCCCGACGCGCCACCACTTGATGGTTTTCGCGTCCTTGTCGGTGACCAGAAGCATGTTCCAGTTCCTGAGCGACAGCAAGAGATCGCCGGCCGCGAACATCGGGAAGGCGGGCGCGAGGCCGGGTGACAGCTCCTCGACCTCGTTGAGGTGAAACTCGCCGCTGACGCGGGTGCGGAAATTTCCGGTCGAGGAAAGCTGTGCGCCCATGTCGTTCTCGACGAAAAGCTCGGTCAGCGGCTTCTGAAAGACGAGGCTGCCGTCAGGTGCGAACTTGTAGACCAAATCCTCCCAGTACGGCCCGGAGAAGGGCCAGGGGATGTCCTTGGTCGGCTTTTCGACGCGGGAGCCGCCGGCAATCACGACGCCGCCATCGGACATCCAGTTCGGCGAATGATGGCCGAGGAGGCCGGGCGTGGTCCAGACCGGCTTGCCGCAGCGGTCGAGCCGGGCGACGCCGCCGCTTTCGAAGCTGAAGACGATGTCGCCCTCGGGTGTGATGATGGTGCCATGGGTGATGGCGTTCCAGTCGGTCGCGGGCGGATCGCGGAAAAAGCCCGCATCGGGGAAGAGCGCAGTGGCGCTCAGCGTCCATTCGTTGACGATGCTGCCGTCGCGTCGGATCAGCCGGACCTTGTTGTTGCCGTCGTAGAAGCCCGAAAGCAGGATCAGGTCGTCCTGCTTCGCCGCCGGGTCGTTGATGGTCACGCCCTGCCCCGGATAGCGCGCCGGACGCAGGAAGTGGATCGGCTCGGTGCCGCGCAGGTTGGGCAGTTCCTCATAAAGCGTCTTGGCCTTGTCGAGCGTGCCCCAGACAAGGTCATAGGCGGAGTTCTCGCGCACCGCCGAATAGAGCCCCGCCGTAAAGCTGCCGCCGAGGACGAGCGCGCCGCCCGCGACGAGGGAGATCAGTTTCGCCTTGTCCATCATTGCCGCCCTGTCAGCCTTTCATGCCCAAAATCCGTTTGATCGGCGGCACGAGGTCAAAGACCCGCCGTCCGTCGAGTGTGCGCGTCCCGCGGCCATAGATGACCGTGCGCGGCGTGACATAGATTGCGGCGCCGGTATCGACCGGCAACCGCGTTTCCGCGTGCTGCCGGTAAAGCTCCGGGTCGCGGATATAAAGGCCATAGCCCTGTTCGGTTGCAAAGGCCGCGCCATCCGCCGCCGTCGCCTGATCGAGCGGCTTGACGATGTAGTTGACGACCTGCCCCTCGGGGCGCGGAAACTGCGCATAGTACCACCAGACCAGGGGCGCGCCGTAGTAGCGCGTCTTTGGATCATCCTCGCCGTAGGTCATCGGAAAGAGCTTGCCCAGCAGCACATGGGCGACGTCGAGCCCCTTCTGGTCGAAGCCGGGCCAGCGGTCGCCGTCGCCCTTTGGCGCCACATCGAAGATCGGGCCTTCGGTCTGGACATGCTGGCCGATCACACGTTCGAATGTGTGCATCTTCATCTCGGGCCATGAGAGCCAGGTCGAGACCGCGATCAGGATCGCGGCCAGGCCGCGCAGCGGTTGAGCGAGGCGCCCCTCCTGCATCAGGGGCGAGCGCCACATCACGATCAGCGGTGGCACCATCGCCGGGATGAAATGATGCAGAAGCACGCGGTAGGCCTGAACGTGGAAAAAGAGGAAATAGGCGATGGTGACGAGGGTCAGCGCGCGCGACAGCCGGTCCTGCGAACGCCAGGTCAGCAGAAAGACCGCGGGCAGGATGCCGACCGGGACCGCCCAGAAGGCAAAGTGCCGCCAGTCCTCGACGCTCACGAAGCGCAGGCGCGTGGCGATGTTGTCGGCACCGAACTCATTTCCGGGGAACGGCAGGCCGAGGCCGGCGATGATCTTCGGCAGGATGACCGAGACGAAGCCGGCGAGGACGAGGACGCCCGCCGCCCAGAAGAGCGGCCGCCACGGGATCGGCCGCCAGACGAGGACGACCGCAGCGGGCCACATCAGGAGCCAGAGCCCGCCCGTCGGGATGACGAGATGCGTCATCACGCCGGTGGCAACCAGAAGCCAGGGACGGAACTCGACGAAGAAGAGGATGTAGCCGAGAAAGCAGACGAGCGCGAGCGTCTCGCGCGCCGCGGGCATCGGGCTGTCACCGAAATAGACGTGGTAGCCGCCGGAATAGACGTTGGCGAGGACGTAGAGCAGCAAGGCCCCGACAATCAGCGCGACCTCGGTCGCACGCAGCTCCGGCAGGTGGTCGCGCCCGGTGCGGATCAGTTGCGCCATGACCGGATAAAGCAGCGCCAGATACATGAGGAGAGGCGCGCGGACGGCGTATTCCCATTCGCCGAAAAGCCGGACGAACCAGCTTTCGGGGAAGACGAAGAGCACCATCGTCAGGCCCGGCGCATTGCGGATCGGTCCTGCCTCGGGCCGCCAGAACGGCCAGAGATCGTGGATGTAGAGCCGCGCGAACTGCAGGGAGCCTGAGCCGTCGCCAGTGAAATTCTCCCAGTAGAACTTCGGCGCGAAGAGGATGAGGCAGAGCAAAAAGAGCCCGGCACCGATCCAGAGGTCGCGGATCGAGGGGCCGAGCCTGAGCCGACTGCCCGCGCCCTGCGACAGGCGCAGCCCGGCGATGAGAAGGCTGAGCGCCGAAAGTGCCAGGACGAAGGCCAGATAGGCGGGCCCCTTCAGGATCACGCCCGAGGCGAGCTGAACCGCCGTCGTCGCGGCGATATGGATGACGATTGTCGTCGCAAGGCCCGAGACGACCCAGCCGGCGGCATGTTTCTCGCGCCCGAAGACCGCCGTCAGGATCAGGCCCGGCGCGAGAAAGAGGAAGGCTGCGGCCAGTGTCACCAGCGGCGTGACGATGTAGAGCGACAGCGCATGTGCGGGCAGGAAATAGGGCGTGGCCGAGGCACCGAGGTCCCACTGCATCAGCGTATCGCGGAGCGTGCCGAGGCCGGTCCAGACCGCCGCCCCGGCGAGCAGCACCAGAACGGCGAGGATCGCCATCGCCTGCGGCGCCTCGGCCGTGGCGCGGCCTGGAGACATGCGCTCAGTGTGCATCGGTTTTCCCTTTCCGGCCGAAGGGCAGCGACCCGGTCAGCGCCAGCGAGACGAGGACAAAGGCCACCATCGCCATCGGCAGGACCAGCACCGCCTGGGTCCAGAGCTCGGACATGCCCGCCGCGATCGCGGCCTTGAGCGCAGCCTTGTTGATGAGGAAAAGTGCGGCATAGGCGAGGATGTAAAGCGGCAGGCGGCCGAAGCCCCGGGTGCGGAACACGATCTTGCCATGGGTGCCGAAGTTCCACAGAACGCCGCAGACGTAGGACAGCACCAGCGCCCATTGCCAGGGCAGGCCGACGAGGCGCAGGAAAAACGCATAGGCGAGAAAGCCGAAGATGGTGTTGAACACGCCGACGACCAGGAATTTGACAAAGCGCCAGAGGTCCGGGCGGGCGCGCAAGGCAGCGATCATGCCGGCGTCCTTTCGGCCGCGAGAACCGCGCGGATGCCGGTCTCCATCGTGTAACGCGGGCGAAAGCCCGTGGCGGCGAGCCGCGTGATGTCGGCCTCGATCCGCGCCGGGTCATCGGCGGGCCTTGGCCGCGCAC
>JBGSNN010000484.1:0-9295 GCA_041739655.1 Albidovulum sp.
CCCTGCCCCTCGCTCCGCGCCGCGATCACGATGCGCGTGCAACCTTCGGCGATGAGCCGCTCGGCCACCGCGCGGCCGACGCCCTGGGTGCCGCCGGTGATGACAGCGACCGTTTCACCATGCACCAGCCGGTCAGGCTTCGGCGACATCGCTCAGCCCTTTCACCCCGGTGATGTAGGACACGATGTCGTTGCCATCCGTCTCATTCCGGTTGAGCGAGGCGACGATGCGGCCGCGCCGGAACACCACGATGCGGTCGACAAGGTCGAAGACCTGCCGCAGGTTGTGGCTGACCAGGATCAGCGGCACACCGCGTTCCTTCAGGCCGCGGATGATGTTTTCCACCTGCGCGGTTTCCTGCACGCCAAGCGCCGCGGTCGGCTCATCCATGATGACGAGTTTCGAGGCGAAGGCCGCCGTGCGCGCGATCGCGACGCATTGGCGCTGGCCGCCTGACATGTTGCGGATCGCGTTATCGACATTGGGAATCTTCACCGCCGTCGTCTGCAACGCAGCGAGTGTGCGTTCGCGCATCGCCCGGCGGTCGAGCCACGAGAACGGGCCAAGCCTGAACCGGAACAGCTCGCGCCCGAGAAAGAGGTTCGAGGGCACATCGAGGTCGTCGGCAAGGGCGAGGGTCTGGAACACGGTCTCGATCCCGGCCTCGCGGGCTTCCAGCGGGTCCTTGAATTCGACGTTGGAGCCGTCGAAACGGATCTCGCCCGCGGTATGCTTTTCGACCGCCGTGATCTGGCGCACGAAGGTTGACTTGCCGGCGCCGTTGTCGCCGACGATGGCGACATGCTCGCCCCGCCGCAGGATGAAATTCGCGTCCTCAAGGGCATGGACACCGCCATAGCGCTTCGTCAGGCCACGGGTTTCAAGGATGATATCGCTCATGTCCGTTTCCCCCTCAGCCGCGCGACCGGTTGCGCTGGCGCCACTGGTCGAGAACGACCGCGCCGACGATGATCACGCCCTTGACCATCTCCTGGTAATAGGCGTCAAGCCTGAGGAAGGTGAAGCCCGAGATGATGACGCCGAAGATCAGCGCGCCGATGACGGTGCCGAGGATCGAGCCGCGCCCGCCTTGCAGGCTGACGCCGCCGATGACCGCCATGGCGATGGCGTCAAGCTCGTACATCACGCCCATCCCGGCCTGCGCGGTCAGGTTCTTGGAACTCAGCACGATCGCGGCGAGCGCCGCCAGCATCCCGGCGATGGCATAGACCAGCACCTTGTGGTGGTTGACGTTGATCCCCGACATCCGCGCCGCCTGCTCGTTCGAGCCGATGGCGTAGCAATGCTTGCCGTATTTCGTGTAGTTCATGATGGCGTAGAAGAGGATCGCGAGCCCGACGAAGATGATGACCGGGTTCAGCCCCTTGCCGATCGCCGCGTAGGCTTCGGTCGGGAAGGAAATCGGGTTGCCGTTCGACCACCATTTCGACAGGCCGCGCGCCGTCACCATCATGCCGAGCGTGGCGATGAAGGGCGGGATCCGGGTATAGGCGATGAGCGCGCCGTTGACGAGCCCGGCAAAGATGCCGCAGCCAAGGCCGATGATGACCGGCGCGATCACCGGCAGGTCCATCGCCCAGTCACCGAAGATCGCCTTGGGGTTGGGGTTGCCGTTGACCATCGCGGTCTGCGCAAAGCTCATCGTGATCATCGAGGTCGCGCCGACGATGGAGCCCGACGACAGGTCGATCCCGCCGTTGATGATGACTTGCGTCACGCCGAGCGCGATGATCCCGACGATCGAGACCTGCAGGATGATGATGTTGAGGCGCGCCCAGTTGAAGATCGTGTCCACATTGGCGCGCGTATTGAGAAGAAAACTGTCATGCAGGAACAGGCGGCCGAGGATTTCGAAGGCCGCGACGATCAGGATGAGCGCGATGAAGACATTGAGCTCCTGTGGCCGTTCGCGCTTTGCCGGATCGTATTTCAGGCCGCCGAGGCCATGTGCGGAATGTGCCAAGTCTTTCCCCTCCCGTGGATACCGGCGCCGGAGCGTCCCGCCGCAGGCATCTTGCCCTGACAAACGATCCGGGCGGCACCTCTCCGGCGCCGCCCGGCCTTGTTCAGATCAGTTCTTGGCGAGGTAGTCGCCGATGTTCTTCGGCGTCACGAGTTCGAACGGCACATAGACCTTCTGATCGACGGCCTCGCCCTTGGCGAGCTTCAGAGCCGCATCAAGCGAGCCCGAGCCCTGCGCCGCGGCGTTCTGGAACACCGTCACGTCGAGATCGCCCGCCTGCATCGCCGCGAGCGCGTCCTGCGTCGCGTCCACGCCACCGACGACGATGGTGCCCATGTCGAGACCTGCGGCCTTCATCGCCTGGATCGCACCGATGGCCATTTCGTCGTTGTTGGCGATCACGCCGTCGAACGCCGCCCCGGTCGAGAGCCAGTTGGTCATCAGGTTCTGCGCTTGGTCGCGCGACCAGTTGGCGGTCTGCTCGTCGATGATGTTGAGCTTGACCGCGCATTTGCCCGCATCCATCACATCATGGATGTCCTTGGTGCGCTGCACCGCCGCCTGGTTGGACAACTCGCCCATCAGCACATAGACGTTGGCCTCGGTCTTGCCCTGATCCTCGGCGAAGATGCGGCAGACCTCGATGGTTTCCAGCGTGCCGGAGTCGACTTCGTTCGACGCCACGAAGGCCTGGTTGTCGGGCAGGGAATCCACATTGATCGGCTCGCGGTTGACATAGACCAGCGGCACGTTCGCCGCTGCCGCCGCATCCGACATCGCCTGGGTGGCCGAGGTATCGACCGGGTTCACGATGATCGCGTCAACGCCGCTGGCGATGAAGTTGTTGATCTGGTCAAGCTGCTTGGCCACATCGTTCTGGGCATCCTCGATCTGCACGCCGATGCCGCCTTCATCGGCGTATTTCTGGATGCCGTTCCTGAGCACCGTCAGAAAGTTGTCATCAAACAGCGCCATCGACACGCCGACATTCTCGGCCATGACGGCGGTGGTGCTCATCAGCGTTGCAAAACCGGCAACGAGTAGGGTCTTTTTCACGGTTCACTCCTCCCAGAGATTGCCTGCCAGTCAGATCGGCAGGATTGGTTTTCGTCTCATCCCCCTGCGCTTTCTAAGCGCGATCCGGGCGACTCGATCAGCCGTCAGGTCAGGCTGAACAAGTTCCTGCATGCGGTCAACAGCTTATTGCAACCGGTTGCAAAACGGGTTGCGGCGATGCCCCCCCGGCGTCTCATGCTGCTTCCGCGAAAAGGTAGTCGATGCTCGCCCTCAGCGCCGGGACGGGATCGGACAGCGCATGAACCGACGGCGCAAACGCTTCAAAGGAAACCGGACCGGAGTAGCCGCCGGCGCTGAGCGCGCGGATCTGGTCGATATTGCCAAGCCGGTCGGTGTCATCGACCAGCACGCGGTGCGGATCGCGCATCTCGTCCACCAGGACTGCGGGATCGACGACGCCGGAAATGTGGATGATGCCGGTATGGTCGGGGAAATATGCCCCGCCGCCGGCAAGCGTGTGGTGAAAGGTGTCATGGACAAGGCGGAAACGGCCCGTGGCGTTCAGCGCCTCGATCGCCTCGACGGCCTCGGATTTGTGGCGCAGTGCGCAGATCGCAAAGCCGAGCGGTTCGACCAGGCCGACAAGGCCGTGATCTTCCAGCATCGGCGCCAGTTCCTTCAGCGCGAGCCGCAGGTTGGCCTGCCGTTCGCCATTGCCCATGCCAAGCCCGTCGTTGCGCGGGATTAGGCTTACCGCCTCGGCGCCCGCCGCCTGCGCGATCCGGATGAGCGCGAGCGCCTCGGCGCCCTTCGCGGCGGACCAGTCGTTGAACCGCTTCACTTCGGCGACGGCCAGAAGGCGCAACCCTTTCTTCCGCGCGAGGTCGCCCGCGGCTTCGGGCGTCATGCCGTCGAACAGCGGCTGCGGAAGATCATTCCTGACCTCGACCCCGACGCAGCCGAGATCGGCGGCGAGGTCCAGAAGGTCAACATAGCTCAGCCGGGCCACGGTCATGTGGTTCAGCGCAAAAGGCAGCATGTTCGCCAATCCTCCCAACGGCACCGCGCCGGACGAACCGGCCCTGCGGATGGCGCGGAGGGTGCGCCGGGACGAGCCGACTCGTCAATGTTTATGCCGTCTCTTTCCATCATTTCTGACGAAGGACACATCATCTGATGATGTTATTTCATCATCTAGACGCTTTCGGGCAGATAGAGATCGGGCTGCAGGAAATGCTGGCCGGTAATCTCGGATGGCCCCTGACGAACCGCCGCGACCATGAGCGCCACCAGATCGCGGCAGAGCGTCGTGAGCGGCGTCGAGATCACCAGGACGACATGGCGGTCCTGCAGGGCGGCGCGGCTTTCGGGCGTGAGCTCGTTCACGACCAGCGCAACCTCGCCCGGCTCCCGCGCCTCGCGCAGGGCGGCGATGGCCCCCTCCATGCCGCCGCCCGCGCAATAGATGCCGCGCAGATCGGGGTGACGGGCGAGAAGGTCGAGCGTCGCCTCGTAGGTCAGTTGCCGGGTCTCGAGATTGACGAGCGTGTCGAGAATCGTGAACTGCGGTGCATGTTCGCGGAAGAAGCTGCGAAAGCCGGTTTCGCGCAACTCATGGCCATGCCAGCGGTAGCCGCCGACAAAGACCGCGATCTTGCCGGGCCTGTGCGTCGCCGTAACGATCATCGAGGCCGCGATACGCCCGACCTTGATATTGTTCATGCCGACATAGCTTTGCCGGACGCCCTGGGCAAAGTCGTTCAGCAGGGCAAAGCAGGGCACCCCGCTGTCGCGCAGGTCCTGCACCGTCTCGGTGACCGCGTGATGGGTCACGGCCGTGGCCGCGATGGCATCCACCTTGCCTTTCATCCCGGCCATGAGGCGCGCGAAATCACCTGGCGCCTGCGACGGCGAGAATACGATCACCGCCTCGGCGCGGACGTTCGGGGCGCTGGCCACCGCGCGCTCCACCTCGGCGACGAAGTTGCGATAGAAGGCCTGCCGTTCCTTGTTGAAGACAAAACCGAAGCGCATATGCGGCAATTCGGTCTGGAGCCGTTGCCCGATCAGACCCGCCGCATGATAGCCGATCCGTTGCGCCGCCTCGAAGACCTGGCGCGCCGTGGCCTCGCGCACCTTTTCGCGCCCGTTGAGAACGCGGTCCACGGTGGCAACGCTGACCCCGGCCTCGCGGGCAACGTCGGTGATGGTCTTCCGGCGCGCCATGGCCGCCCTCCTGACGATATCGCATCATCTGATCTGACGAGATTTGACGATTTCTGACGCGAAGGAAAGCCCCTATCTAGGTCCGCCGCGTCTCTCGCGCTATCGTCGGCCCGAATGACGCAGGTGGCCAGGGGAGCGGCCACGGTGTCGGGAGGAGGATGAATGGGAACGCGCGACTACAGCCTTCTCGGGCCGGATGCGCGGCGGGCGGTCGAGACCGGCCTTGCTGCCGCCGAATGGTATCACACCGACGTGTCCCGAAAGGAGATGAAGGCGCTGATGGCGCGCGAGGATCAGCCCGCGATCCGCGACACGATCCTTCTCTTTGGCTCCATGATCCTCTTCGCGGGCCTCGGCATCTGGCTCTGGCCCTCGGTCTGGTCAGCGCCGTTCTGGCTCGCCTATGGCGTCCTTTACGGCTCGGCGATGGATTCGCGCTGGCACGAATGCGGCCATGGCACGCCCTTCCGCACGCCCTGGATGAATGTCGTCGTCTATCAGATCGCGAGCTTCTGCATGGTGCGCAACCCGGTCACCTGGCGCTGGAGCCATGCGCGCCATCACACCGACACGATCATCGTCGGCCGCGATCCCGAGATCGTGGCGATGCGGCCACCGGCGCTGCTGCGGATCATCCTCAACCTCTTTGGCATCGTCGATGCCTGGAACGGCTGGGCGCGGATGCTTCTCAACGCCTCTGGCAGACTCGACCCGGAAGAGGCGACGTATATTCCCGAGAGCGAAAAGCCGAAGGTCGTGCGCGTCGCACGGGTCTGGGTGCTGATCTATGCCGCGACGATCGCACTGGCGGTCGCGACGGGTTCGATCCTGCCGCTGATGGTGATCGGCTTGCCCCGGCTCTATGGCGCCTGGCACCATGTGCTGACCGGTGTCCTGCAACATGCGGGCCTGGCCGAGAACGTCATTGACCACCGCCTGAACAGCCGCACCGTCTATCTGAACCCGGTCAGCCGCTTCATCTACTGGAACATGAACTACCATGTCGAACACCACATGTTCCCGATGGTGCCCTATCACCGGCTGCCCGCGCTTCACGACCGGATCAAGCATGACCTGCCGGCGCCGAATACCTCGATGTGGCAGGCCTATCGTGAGGTCTTGCCGACGCTGAGGCGGCAGTTGCGCTACGAGGACCATTTCCTGCGCCGCGATCTGCCGCAGACCGCCAAGCCCTACCGGGAAGAGTTCCATGTCGATGCGCTCGGCCATGCCGTACCGGCGGAATGACACCCCAGACCTGATTGCGAGGACACACGGATGACCAACTGGATCGACGCCTGCGCCACCGGCGATATCGACGAAGAGGACGTGATCCGCTTCGATCACGGCGGCAAGACCTATGCGATCTACCATGCCCCGGACGGCGCGTTCTTCGCCACCGACGGGCTTTGCACGCACGAACAGGTCCATCTCGCCGGCGGGCTGGTGATGGACTACGTCATCGAATGTCCCAAGCACAACGGCCAGTTCGACTACCGCACCGGCGAGGCGAAGCGCGCGCCGGTCTGCGTGAACCTCGCGACCTATCCGGTCAGGGTCGAGGGCGACCGTGTCCTGATCGCGGTCGGCTGAGATGGCGTTCCAACCGTCACGGGCGCACACGGTCGCGAGCCTGAGGGCCAACCGGGGCCGACACAGCTATGCCATGCTCCGGGTCGAGACGCTGGAGGAGGCGGCGGCCGCCGAGGCGGCCGGGGTGGAGTTGCTCTCGGTCCCGCCCGCGATGGTGATGGACCGCCGGTTTCGCGAGGTGGCGCCCAATGCCTTCGCCCTTCCCGGCGACAATTTCTACGAGATCGGCGCGACGGACGACTTCCTGCGCTGGGCCTTTCCGCTGGTCAAGCACGGCGCCGACGCGGTCTATTGCTCGGGCAGTCTGGCGACGGTGCGCGCCCTCGCCGATCATGCGATCCCGGTCTGCGGCCATGTCGGCCTGATCCCGTCGAAACGCACCTGGACCGGCGGCTTCAAGGCCGTGGGCAAGACGCTCGACAGTGCCAAGCTCGTCTGGGACCAGTGCAAGGCGCTGGAAGAGGCCGGCGCCTTCGCGGTCGAGATCGAGGTCGTGCCCGATGCGATCACGGCCGCCATCGCCGAAAAGACCTCGCTCTTCCTGCTCTCGATGGGCGCCGGGGCGGCGGGCGATGCGCAGTACCTCTTCGCGGACGACGTGCTTGGCCAGAACCGCGCCCGGATTCCGCGCCACGCCAGGGTCTATGCCGATTTCGCCGCCGAACACGACCGGTTGCAAGCGCTGCGGATCGCCGCGATGCGCGCCTTTGCCGCCGATGTGCATGGTGGCGCCTATCCCTCGGACGCCTGTCTGGTGACGGCCGAGGACGAGGTCGCCGACGCCTTCCGCGACTGGCTTGCAACGAACGGGTGAGTGATGAAACCGCTGAATGTCGGGTTGATCGGGACCGGGTTCATGGGCAAGGCCCATGCGCTGGCCTTCGGGTCGGTGCGTGCCGTCATGGGCGATGTGCCGAAGGTGCACCTTCATACGCTCTGCGACACGCCTGCCGACAAGGCGGCGGCGATGGCCGACCAGTTCGGCTTTGCCAAGGCAACGGACGACTGGCACGCGATGGTCGCGGACCCCGAGATCGACATCGTCTCGATCACCACGCCGAACGGGATGCACCGCGACATGGCGGTGGCGGCCCTGAAGGCCGGCAAGCATGTCTGGTGCGAAAAGCCGATGGCCCTGACCCTGGCAGACGCCGAGGAGATGGCGGCAGCGGCCAAGGCAGCGGGCAAGGTCACGCTCCTGGGCTACAACTACATCCGCAATCCGGCCTTCGCCCATGCGCTGAAGCTGATCGCCGAAGGCCGCATCGGCCGCGTCGTGCATTTCCGGGGCTGGGTGGACGAGGATTATCAGGCCGACCCCGATCTGCCCTGGACCTGGCGCGCGACCCTGGCGCAGGCGGGCCTCGGCACGCTCGGCGATCTTGGCTGCCACCTCGTCGCGATGATGCTCAGACTGATGGGGCCGGTCGACAGCCTGATCGCCGACATGCAGATCATCCACGAGACGCGGCCCCTGCCCGAGGGTGGCCGGGCGACGGTGGAAAACGAGGATACCGCGACGGCGATCCTGCGCTTTGCCTCCGGCGCGCAGGGCTCCCTGTCCACCTCCCGCTCGGCCTGGGGCCGGAAGAACCGGCTGGACTGGGAGGTTCACGGCACGCAAGGCATGATCGCCTTCGCGCAGGAACGGATGAACGAGTTGCAGCTTTACCTGAATGAAGGTGCCAGCGGCGAACAGGGCTTCCGCACCATCCTGTCCGGCCCCGCGCATCCGCCCTACGGGCAATTCGTGCCCGCGCCAGGCCACCAGATCGGCTTCAACGACCTCAAGGTGATCGAGGCGGCGGAGCTTCTTCGCGCCATCGCCGGGCGCGCGCCGTGCTGGCCCGGATTCGCCGAGGGGCTCGGGATCGAGCACATCATCCACGGCGCGGCCGACGCCGCGCGCAGCGGTACGCGCGTGAGCTTCGTCGGAAGCTGAGAGCGCAGGCGTCGTTTCCGGCATAGCCGCCGACAGCGGCGCGGTCCACCATGGCCGCAGCCGCCCGGAGGAACCATGCCACCCGACTACGCCCGCCTGATCGACGCCGAGACCTGGGCCTTCATCCGCGCCTCGGAAGCCCACTACCCGCCCGAAACCGCGACCTACGACATTGCCGGGCAACGGCGGGTCTATGACGCGATGTGCCGGGCGTTCTACCGTGGCCGCCCCGACGGGCTTGATGTGCAGGACCGGAGCTTTGGCGGCGTGCCGGCCCGGGTCTATGTGCCCGCAGCGCCGCCCGGCGCGACACTCGTCTATTTCCACGGCGGCGGCTATGTCGTCGGCAGCCTCGACAGCCATGACGATATCTGCGCCGAACTCGCCGCAGGCTGCGGCGTGCGGGTGGTGGCGGTCGATTACCGCCTTGCGCCCGAACACCGCCACCCGGCGCATTTCGACGATGCCCTTGCAGCGACGCGGGCGGTGGCAGCGGCGTTTCCGCCACCGCTGATCCTCGCCGGCGACAGTGC
>JBGSNN010000007.1:0-2477 GCA_041739655.1 Albidovulum sp.
CCATGTCATGCACACGGGTCATGCCGGCCGCCGCGGCAGGCCAGTGCCGATCATGCTGTCGCGGGTGACAAGCGCGGCCAGCGCCGCCTCGTCGAGGCCTTCGGTGCCTTCGGGGCGCATCGGGACGACGAGGTAGCGCACCTCGGCGGTCGAATCCCAGACCCGGACGGTCTGGCCTTCGGGCAGGGTCACGCCGAAGTCGGCCAGCACCTTGCGCGGCTCGCGCACGGCGCGGGCGCGGTAGGCGTCGGATTTGTACCAGCCGGGCGGAATCCCCAGAAGCGGCCACGGGTAGCAGGAGCAGAGCGTGCAGACGACCATGTTGTGGGTCTCGGGCGTGTTCGCGACCGCGACCACATGCTCACCCTGCCGACCGCCGATGCCAAGTTCCGCCATCGCGGCATTGGCATCGGCGAAAAGCCGGGCACGGAACGCCGCATCGGCCCAGGCGCGGGCGACGAGCATCGCCCCGAGATGCGGGCCGACCCTGGTCTCGTAGGTATCGAGGATGGCGGCCATCGCGGCGGGATCGACAAGGCCCTTCGCGACCAGGATGCTCTCGAGCGCCTTGACGCGGAGCGCGGGGTCCGGCGGCAGCAGCGAATGCGGGTGATCGTGATCGTCATGCGGCATGGCCACGAAGATGCCCGCGGCCGATGGCGAAGTCCAGAGCACCTGCGGGCCAAGGGCTACCGGCGATGAATCACTTGACCTCGGGCGGCCAAGGACGTAAAGCGCGCGGACGGAATTTGGGGTGCCACCATGTGCGGCGCCCGGTTATGGTGTCGGATGCCGGGTGCAAAGCCCGGAAAACAAGGAAAAAGCCCATGTCTCGCGTTTGCGAACTGACCGGTAAGGGCCCGATGACGGGCAACAACGTGAGCCACGCGAACAACAAGTCGCGCCGCCGCTTCCTGCCGAACCTGAATGTCGTCACGCTGATCTCGGATGCGCTCGGCCAGTCGTTCAAGCTGCGCATCTCGGCGCATGCGCTGCGCTCGGTCGATCACCGCGGTGGGCTCGATGCCTTCCTTGCCAAGGCGAAGGACGATGAACTGTCGGCCAAGGCGCTGAAGATCAAGAAAGACGTGGCAAAGTCGCAGTCCGCAGCCTGAGGGCGACGTCACCGCGACGGTCCGGCCCCGCTTCGGCGGGGCTTTTCTTTGCGCGACGGCGGCGCGGTCCGCGCCCGCCGCCCTGTCCCCGGCCCCGCAGATTCCGCCTTTCACAGACAACGGCTCCGGTCTAGACAGGGTTCATGACCGGCGTTCTGGCCCGCAAGACCGTTGCCCTGATCCTCATCCTGGCGATGACGGCGATGGGCTTTGCCGCCGCCGCCGCGCGCGGCCAGACCGATCTCGGCGGGCAGGTCGTGGTGCTTTGTTCCGGCGGCGGCCTCGTTCAGGTCACGCTCGACGAGAGCGGCGCGCCCACCGGCGAAACCCATCTCTGTCCCGATCTGGCCTTCGGCCTTCTCGCCGCGCTTGAGGTTTCGCCGCCCGATGTGGCGCGACCCTTCGTCGCCGCCACCGATGCGCCGGGCGCAGTCGCGGACGTTGTCCCTCACGGCCGGGCGCCCGGTGCGGCGCAGGCGCGCGGCCCCCCTGTCCGGATCTGATCTCACCGCGATTTCAGAAACCGAACCAAGGACCAGGACAATGAAAGCTATAAAATACGCCCTGACGGCGCTTGCCGTCGCCTTTGCCGTTCCCGCCTTTGCCCATGACGGCGTGCATATCGAGGGCGCCTATGCCCGCTTCATGCCGGGTGCGATGGCCGGCGCGGCCTTCATGACCATCGAGAATCACGCGACCGTGGACGACCGGCTGGTTGGCGTGGCCTCCGACATCGCCGACCGGGTCGAGCTTCACACCCACAAGATGGGTGCGGACGGCACCATGCAGATGCTCCATGTCCCCGAGGGCTTTGCCATCCCGTCGGGCGAGACGCATGAGCTGAAGCGCGGCGGCGACCACATCATGTTCATGGGCCTGAAGGCCCGGCCGAAGGACGGCGACACCATCCATGTGACTCTGACCTTCGAACATGCGGGCGATGTCGAGGTCGAGATTCCTGTCGACGGCACGCGCTGAGAGCCGGGCAGCGTCGGGGGCGTCGCCCCCGGCGCCGCTGGCGCGGCGTCCCCCGCCTTGGAGCATGTTGCGAAAAAGTGGGTACCGGTTTTTCGCGAAGAACATGCGACCAGCCAAGAAGAGAGAGCGGGTTTTCTGAAGTCCATTCAGAACAACACGGTCTTGGTGCCTCTGCCATGAAGACGCTCAGGCCGAGGCCAGCAGACGGGCGGTCCAGTCAGGGACAGTGACGGTGGCGGGGCCGTGCAGCGCCTCGTCGAACCGTTCCGCGCTTGTTGAGGGTTCGAGGGTGAGTTCGACGGTCCGCGCCCCCGCCGCCCGCGCCGCCGCGGCGAATCCGGCGGCGGGATAGACCGTGCCGGAGGTGCCGATGGCGACAAAGAG
>JBGSNN010000017.1:0-4247 GCA_041739655.1 Albidovulum sp.
GCGCCGGGCTCTGCACCGCGCCGGAAGAGCGGCTTGGCCATGCGGCGGCGCCGGACATGAGCCTGACCGAGAACGCGCTTCTGTCGGCGGCGGTGCGACAGCATCTGACCCGGCGGGGTTTCATCGACTGGCCGAAGACACGCGCCTTCGCGCAAGACGTGGTCAAGACCTTCGACGTGCGCACACCGGGCATCGGCACCGCGGCGCGGGCGCTGTCGGGCGGCAACTTGCAGAAGTTCGTCCTTGGCCGCGAGATCATGCAGCAGCCGGAGGTCATCATCGTGAACCAGCCGACATGGGGCGTGGATGCGGCCGCGGCGGCCTTCATCCGGCAGGCGCTGCTCGACCGGGCGTCGAAGGGCGCGGCGGTGGTGGTGATCTCGCAGGACATCGACGAGATCATGGAGATCGCCGACCGCTTTGCCGCGTTGAACGAAGGCAGGCTGTCGGCGCCGGTGCCGACGCAGGGGCTGAGCATCGACCAGATCGGGCTGATGCTCGGCGGGGCGCATGGAATGCACGAAGCGGAGGTGGCCCATGTTCACGCTTGAAAAGCGCCCGACGCCGTCGAAGGCCTGGGCCTGGGGCACGCCGTTCCTTGCGGTGATCCTGACGATGATCGCCGGCGGCCTTCTGTTCGCGCTGCTCGGCAAGGATCCGTTCGCGGTGGTCAGGACGATCTTCTGGGACCCGCTGTTCGGCGAGTTCGCCTGGTATCTGCGCGGCCAGCTTCTGGTCAAGGCGGGGCCGCTGACGCTGATCGCCGTCGGGCTTGCGCTCGGCTTTCGCGCCGGCATCTGGAACATCGGCGCCGAGGGGCAATACATCATGGGCGCGATCGTCGGCGCCTCGATCGGGCTGGCGGCCTATCCGACGGAAAGCCGCTGGATCTTTCCGCTGATGATCCTCGGCGGCGCCTTTGGCGGCTGGGTCTGGGCGATGATACCGGCGATCCTCAAGACCCGGTTCAACACCAACGAGATCCTCGTGTCGCTGATGCTGGTCTATGTCGCGGAGACGATCCTGTCGAAGGCCGCGACCGGGTTTCTGCGCAATCCCGAAGGCGCCGGTTTTCCGGGAAGCCGGAACTTCGCGTCCTTCGCGGCCGCACGGAACCCGGAATTGATCGCCAATACCGGGATGCACTGGGGCGTCGTCGCGGCCTTCATCGCGGTGATCGCGGCCTATGTGATGTTGCAGCGCCACATGCTCGGCTTCCAGATCAAGCTGGCCGGACAGGCGCCGCGCGCGGCGCGGTTCGCCGGGGTCAGCGCCAACACGCTGGTCGTGACCTGCATGGGCCTGTCCGGCGCGCTTGCCGGTCTGGCCGGGCTGTTCGAGGTGACGGGGCCGGCAGGCCAGATCTCCATCGACTTCAACGTGGGCTATGGCTTTACCGCGATCATCGTGGCCTTCCTCGGCCGGCTCAATCCGGTGGGCATCCTGCTGGCGGCGCTCCTGATGGCGCTGACCTATGTCGGCGGCGAGATGGCCTCGACCAATCTCGGCCTGCCCTCGGCGGCGATCCGGGTCTTTCAGGGGATGCTTCTCTTCTTCCTGCTCGCGGTGGACCTGCTGTCGAACTACCGCATCCGGTTTGCGTTCATTTCGAAGGAGGCCCGCTGATGGATTTCTACGGCATCAATCCGGCGGTCCTGATCGCCTCGCTGATGGTGGCCGCGGTGCCGATCATGCTGGCGGCGCTCGGCGAACTGGTGGTGGAGAAGGCGGGCGTGCTGAACCTCGGGGTCGAGGGGATGATGATCATGGGGGCGATCTCGGGCTTCATCACCGCGGTCGAGACCGGCAGCCCGACGCTCGGCTTTCTCGGCGGCGCGGCAGGGGCTATGGCGCTGAGCCTGATCTTCATCCTGCTGACCCAGATGTTCCTGGCGAACCAGGTGGCGACGGGGCTGGCGATGACACTCTTCGGCCTCGGTCTGTCGAGCCTGATGGGACAGGGCTACAACGGCATCAAGCCGCCGCGCACGCCCAGCGTGCCGTTCGGGCCGTTGCAGGACATTCCCGTTTTCGGGCGGATTCTCTTCAGCCATGATGCGATGGTCTATGTCTCGGTCCTGCTGGTGGCGCTGGTCTGGGCGGTGCTGCGGTACACCCGCGCCGGGCTGATCCTGCGGGCGGTGGGCGAGAACCACGACGCGGCCCATGCGCTTGGCTACAAGGTGCGCCGCATCCGCATGTTCGCGATCCTCTTTGGCGCCGCGATGGCGGGCCTTGGCGGCGCCTACGTCAGTCTTGTGCGGGTGCCGCAATGGACCGACGGCATCACCGCGGGCGCGGGCTGGATCGCGCTGGCCATCGTGGTCTTTGCAAGCTGGAAGCCGTGGCGCGTGCTGATCGGTGCCTACCTTTTCGGCGGCATCACCGTCCTGCAGTTGAACCTGCAGGCAGCGGGCGCGCGAATACCGGTCGAGTACTTGTCGATGTCGCCCTATCTGATAACCATCCTCGTGCTGGTCATCATGTCCTCGGGCAAGGGTCGGGCGGGTCTCAACGCCCCGGCGGCACTTGGACAGAATTTCCACGCCTCGCGCTGAGGCGCAATATCAACCGGGGCGATGAAGCCCCAGACAACGGGAGTGTACGGATGAAAAGAAGAACATTGCTGGCATCGGCCGCCGTCGGCCTCGGCCTGAGTCTTGCGGGCGGCGCCTTTGCCGCCGGGATGGACAAGGTCAAGGCCTGCTTCGTTTATGTCGGGCCGATCGGCGACGGCGGCTGGACCTACCAGCACGACCAGGGGCGGCTTGCGGTCGTGGAGGCCTTCGGCGACAAGGTCGAGACCGTGTTCCAGGAAAGCGTGCCCGAAGGTGCCGATGCCGAGCGGGTGCTGACCCAGATGGCGCTCAGCGGCTGCAACATCATCTTCACCACCTCGTTCGGCTACATGGACGCGACCAATGCCGTCGCCGCCAAGTTCCCCGATGTGAAGTTCGAACATGCCACAGGCTTCAAGCGCGACAGCGCGAACGTCTCGACCTACAACGCCCGCTTCTACGAGGGCCGCGCGGTCGAAGGCCTGATCGCGGGCCGCATGACCAAGTCGAACAAGATCGGCTACATCGGGTCGTTCCCGATCCCCGAGGTCGTGATGGGCATCAACTCCTATTACCTCGCCGCCAAGAAGGTGAACCCGGATGTCGCACTGACCGTGGTCTGGGCCTACACTTGGTTCGATCCCGCGAAAGAGGCCGATGCCGCCAAGGCGATGATCGAACAAGGCGTCGACGTGATCGCATCCCACACCGATTCGACCGCGCCGCTGGCCGAGGCCGCCAAGACCAATGGCGCCGTGATCGGTTTTGGCCAGGCATCGGACATGTCGGAATACAAGCCGAGCCCGCGCGTCACCTCGATCATCGACAACTGGGGGCCCTACTACGTCAAGCGCGTCGGCGCGCTGCTCGACGGGACCTATGAGCAGGCCGACGCCTGGGAAGGCATTGCCGGCGGCGAGGTGCTGATCGGTGACATTACCGAGGCGGTGCCCGCCGAGGTCAAGGCCGAGGCCGAGAAGCTGCGCGACGACATCGGGTCGGGCGCCTACCACCCGTTCACCGGACCGATCAACAAGCAGGACGGTTCCGCCTGGCTGGCCGAGGGCCAGACGGCGCCGGACGGCGATCTTCTGGGGATGTCCTTCTACGTCGAGGGGATCACTGGCGACATTCCGAAGTAAGCGCGCCTGAAGCGTCGCTTCAGGGCCGGCCCGGACCATCCGGGCCGGCCTATCTTTCTCCGCGCTGCCGTCAGGCCGAGACCGCGAGTTCCGTCATCATGCCGGTGGCGAGATGGCCCATGTGATGGCAATGCAGCATCCATGGCGCCGCCTCGCCCGCGTCGAAGGCGATCGTGACCATCGACATCGGCGGCACCTGAACGGTATCGCGCCGCGCGCCCGTCAGGCGCCCGCCGCCGAGGCCGACGACCTGGAAGACATGCCCGTGCAGGTGCATCGGATGCGCCATCATCGACATGTTGTGGAAGGTGATCTCCACCCGTTCTCCGGCGCGGGCGGCCACCGGGGTGTGATTCCCCCAGGTCTGGCCATCGATGGTCCAGACATAGGGCGACATGGTACCGCCAAGCATCATCATATGGCTGCGGTCAGTGGCGCGCGGGGCCAGCGGTTCCGCCGCACGCAGCGCCGCCTCCTGCGTGAGGTCGGTGGAAAACGCCGGGTGAGCGGCCTCGGACAGTTCCGCGATGCGGGCCACGGCGGCCCC
>JBGSNN010000063.1:0-2902 GCA_041739655.1 Albidovulum sp.
CCCCGCCCTGCCGAAGGGCTTCCTCGGCCTTGGCAATCTTCTCGCCGATCTCCGGTAGACCTGTCAGGGCCGCAACATGGCTCAGGCTGCGCATGGTGTCGGCCGTGCGCGCCATCGTGGCGAGCGCATCTTCCAGCGCCCGGCCCTCGCGCGCCCGCTCCTCCGGTGCACGGCCTTCTGCCCGCGCGCGCTCGATCTCTGCCCGTGAGGGGCCATAGGTCAGCAGCCCCCGCTCGGCGCGCGAAGTGGCATCGAGGAACACGCCCTCTTCCGCCGCGATCGCCACCATGCGCTCTTTCATCGTGTCGAGGTTGAAGACATGTTCCTTCGCCATGAAGAACCAGCTGTCGTTCAGTGTACCGCGGTTGTTCACGACGATATGGACATGGGGGTGCGCCCGGTCCGTATGCAGCGCCGCGACATAGGGCCAGACATCGTCCTGATGTTCGCCCGACTGGAACATCTCAAAGGCCCAGGCCTCCGCAATCAGCTTGGCCTTTTCAGGCCGCACATGGGACGGAAAGCTCAGGAGCAGGTGGCTGGTGTGCCCGTTCTTCGGAGAGCCTCGCCAGTCCTCGACCCAGTCTCCGACGATGTCGCTCCGCTCATCCTTGGTCAGACCCTTGGCATCGGCATCCAGCACAACCCCGTTGCCGAAGATCGAGGCCGACTTTGAGAAGAGGTAATCCATCTGCACCGCAAGTTCCTTGGCATTGGCCGTCCCGCCCTTGCCGATCTTCTTCAGCACCGCCGCGTTCGACCCCAGCGAAAACCGCCACAACTGGCTGGCGCGCGGCGAGAACCGGAAGTCTTGCCGGGATGGGGAAGAAGATCCCGCCTTCACCCGTCCCTGCTGGGGGCGCAGGAAGTTGATCTCCCCGAGGACAGCCTCGGCGAGACCGATGGGACGCGAGCCAAGCTTAACCATGGCGCGCGCCCTCCTGGGTTTCGACAAACTTGCGGAACAGCGCCACGCCCTGCCGTCGACGCTCAGCGATAATCTGGCTCAGCGCTTTCGCCACCATCGGCAGCGACCGCCTCAGCTCCTCGACCGATGCCCATTGCGCCTTGACCATCGGCGCCCTGCCCCGGTTCGCGGCCAGCGCGATCTGGTTCACGTTAGTGCCGATCTTTGCCAACTCGTAGCGGATCTCCTCCAGCCGCGCGCTGTCCTCCCGGCTGAACTCGAGAAAGCCAGAGGCCATGCGCACCACCGACCGTACGCCATCGGAGCGGGATTTCGCGCCAAGCTGGGAACAGAGCGCATCGAAGGCATGGAGTTCTTCGGCAGGCAGGCGACAGCTCACGACCTGGCCCTTGTCCTTCGATCGAGGGCGTCCGCGCCCAGCACCTTGCTGCGCCGCAGAATCAACCCCGTCGTTGTCGGCACCGGTCGAAACACCGTTCTGCGACTTTGGTCCAATTCCACGAGTGCCTGATTTTACCGTCAACTTCTGCCACCGATTATTTGTAGACACATCGCATTTCCTGCCACCTTCTCTATCCCCTTCTTTCACCCCTTGATCAAGCACAATCTATGCGTGATTTTCCTACTTGCAGGCTGTGCTCGCCTTGGGTAACTCACCTGCCACCGAGTGCACTTCGCTGATCGCAGGATGCACAAGGCGCAACCGGAGAAGGTACACTTCCAAGCCTTTGGCAGGAGGGCATTTCCCTGGAAGGAATTGGCGGTAACGCCCTGTTTTGATTGATGTACGGACCCAACCGTTCAGTGTTGCGGGTTCGGAGAAAGGAAGTGTGGGATGCGCCTTGTGGCATCGGTGACGTGTGATCAGGGCTGCGCCTTATGATACACGCATTGCGCGATCAGATAAAAGCTATACGCATCCAGTAATCAGATCAATGATTAAAGCGATACGCCTTGCGCACTAGGGTTTGCGCGAGCTGGTTACTGATATTCGCGATCTGGGTTCGGATTTAAGCGATGTGATTTAGGATAAAGGATTTCGGCGATCGGCATTCAGAAAAATGTGCTCGTCGATACGCGACGTGAGGAAGAGGGTCATGGGTTATGGAATACGGGTTGTGCTAGGCTCAGGACTCATTGATCATATCCAGAAGATGACGATTGCCGCTATGGCGATGGCGGACATGAAGGTGTGCGCGCAGCGGTCGTAGCGGGTGGCGATGCGCCGCCAATCCTTGAACTTGCCGAACATGTTCTCGATCCTGTGGCGCTTGCGATAGAGTGCGCGGTCATGCGGTATCTGGATTTTCCTGTTGGATTTTGAGGGGATGCAAGCCTCGGTCTGGCGCTCGGCGAGGGCGTCGCGCAGCCAGTCGGCGTCATAGCCCCGATCGGCCAGCAGAACCTTGGCGGGCGGCATCGTCGCCAGCAGGGCGGCGGCTCCGGTGTAGTCGCTGACCTGGCCTGCGGTGAGGAACAGGCTGCGGGGCCGACCTTCGCTGTCGCAGACCGCGTGCAGCTTCGAGTTCAGGCCACCCTTCGTGCGTCCGATATGCCGGGGAAGAGCCCCTTTTTGAGCAGGCTGGCCGCGGTTCGGTGCGCCTTCAAATGGGTCGCGTCGATCATCAGTTCCTCTGTCTCGCCGCCGCTCCGCGCGAGTTCAAGGAAGATGCGCCCGAACACGCCCAACTCGCTCCAGCGGATGAAGCGGTTGTAGATTGTCTTGTGCGGCCCGTAGCTTGGCGGAACATCGCGCCACCGCAGACCGTTGCGGATCACAAAGATGATGCCGCTGACCACCCGGCGGTCATCCACGCGAGGGATGCCGTGCGACAAGGGAAAGAACGGCGAAATCCGCGCCATCTGGGCTTCGGACAGCAAGATCATATCGGTCATGGCGGCACCCCTTCCGGTGCCACCAGTGAATCAATCGCTTGCCGCCCATGCAAGCAATTTAACGGGTCCTGAGCCTAG
>JBGSNN010000134.1:0-2337 GCA_041739655.1 Albidovulum sp.
GGCGATCAGGGCGCCGCCCCAGATGGTAAGCGCGGCCGCGGCGATGACCAGGCCGATCAGCAGAAGAAAGCGGGCAGGGGACATCCTACACTCCTTTCCCTCAATCTGGGCATCCGCGACGCGAATGCAAAGGACCGAACGCAAAAGGCCCCGGACCGGCGCCGGGGCCTTCGGAATCGCTCGAACGGCCCGGCTCAGCCAGCGGCGAGCTTGTTGTGCTTGCGCGCCATGAAGTCCTTCGCGGTCTGCACCGCCACGGCGGCATCGCGGCAATAGGCGTCCGCGCCGATCGCCCGGCCGAACTCCTCGTTCAGAGGCGCGCCGCCGACCAGCACGATGAAGTCGTCGCGCATGCCCTTTTCCTTCATCGTGTCGATCACGACCTTCATGTAGGGCATGGTCGTCGTCAAGAGCGCGGACATGCCGAGGATATCGGCCTCCTCGCGCTCCAGCGCCTCGATGTATTTCTCGACGGCATTGTTGATGCCAAGGTCCACGACCTCGAAGCCCGCGCCTTCCATCATCATGCCGACAAGGTTCTTGCCGATGTCGTGGATATCGCCCTTCACGGTGCCGATCACCATCTTGCCGACCTTCGGCGCCCCGGTCTCGGCGAGAAGCGGCTTCAGGATCGCCATCCCGGCCTTCATCGCGTTGGCCGCCAGCAGCACTTCGGGCACGAAGAGAATGCCGTCGCGGAAGTCGGCGCCGACGATGGTCATGCCGGCCACCAGTGCCTTGGTGAGCACGTCGTAGGGGGCCCAGCCGCGGTCGAGAAGGATGCGCACGCCCTCCTCGATCTCTTCCTTGAGACCGTCATAGAGGTCGTCGTGCATCTGCAGCGTCAGTTCCTCGTCGTCGAGGTCATTGAGGATGATTTCGTCGTCGGCCATCGCGCATCTCCTGGCGGTTCTTGATGTCTTAATGCGACCAATGCCCCGGTGTCACTTGGCGATTTGCGACATGGGCCGACGCGGCGGCGACGTTGACGCGCATGGCGCCGACGGGCCGTCGGCACGGGGCTTGCCATTCGTTCCTGTTATGTTCCATATTTGCACCATGCCGCTGCCACCCCCCGATCCCTTCCTGCGCCTCAGGGCGCGCGGGTCCGCGACCAACCCCGCCGGCCGGTTCGAACCCATGGTCCGCATCACCGAAAACGATGGCTGGGACCTGCCGGAAGAAGAACGTCTGCTGCGCACCGAGGTCAGGGTCGAACGGCCACGCTCGGTCATCAACCATGTCGGCTCGCCCGATCTGCCGTTCGACCGCACGATCAACCCCTATCGCGGCTGCGAGCACGGTTGCGCCTATTGCTTCGCACGCCCCGGCCATGCCTATCTCGGCCTCTCGGCGGGCCTTGATTTCGAAACCAAGCTGATCGCACGGCCCGATGCGGCGCGGGTTCTCGCGCGCGAGCTTGCGCGACGAAGCTACAAACCCGCCGTCATCGCCATCGGCACCAACACCGATCCCTACCAGCCGATCGAGACGCGCTACCGGGTGATGCGCGGCCTCATGCAGACCCTTTCGGACTGGAACCATCCCGTTGCCATCGTCACCAAGGGCACACTCATCGAACGCGACATCGACCTTTTGTCGGATATGGCGCGTCGCAACCTTGTCCATGTCGGCATCTCGGTAACGACGCTCGACCCCGCCCTCTCGCGCCGGTTGGAGCCGCGCGCACCTTTGCCCGCGCGGCGCCTCGCGCTCATCGAACGACTGGCCGCGGCCGGGATTCCCGTGCGCATCATGGTCGCGCCGGTGATCCCGGTCCTGACCGAGCCCGAGCTTGAGGCGATCCTCGCCGCTGGCAAGACAGCGGGCGCGCGGGCCGCAAGCTGGATCCTGCTGCGCCTGCCGCAGGACGTGGCGCCGCTCTTCCGGGACTGGCTCGACCGCTGTGCGCCCGGCCGCGCCGCCCATGTCCTCAAGCGGCTTCGCGCGATGCGCGGCGGCGCGGATTACGATTCCGACTGGGGCAAGCGGATGCAGGGCGAGGGGCCCTATGCCGACCTTATCGCGCAGCGTTTCACGCGCGCCGCGCGCAAGCTCGGTCTCGACCATCCGCTACCGACCCTCGATCTCAGCCACTTCGCCGCGCCGCCGCGCCCCGGCGACCAACTCTCGCTCTTCTGAGCTTCTTCTGTTGGAAAATACCTCGGGGGAGCCGCCTTGGCGGCGGGGGCAGCGCCCCATAGGCGCTAACTTAAGGGTTGGCGTTTGAAGCCTTGCGTGATTCAACATCGGGATGAGGCATGAGATTTCTTCCGATGATGAGTGGTCCGGGCTTCTTGCGCGGATCGGGTCTGTTGACGCCCTGGATGCGTCGGC
>JBGSNN010000161.1:0-9525 GCA_041739655.1 Albidovulum sp.
CTAAGAGAGTACTGTCGCCACGGGTGCATCGGTCAGCCCTGAAAGTTCAGGGTGCAACGGTACGGCCAAGGTATCGCCTACATAGATGCCCAAGCCCCTAGCTGTTTGCACCAACGAACTGTGCGGATCCACCAAGCGAGGACTTTGAGCCAGCACGGCTTCGAGGGGATGCACCGCCGCTTGGCCGCCTTGCCAGGTCACCATGCGATCAAACTGATTTTGGGCAATTAGATCCACGGCGGTGGTGCCAAAGGCAGCGGCAATCAGCCGATCCATCGCGGTCGGCACGCCGCCCCGCTGGATGCAAGGGATGCCGCCGTCAACGGGCCGTCCCGGCCGCTTGAGGCGTGGCGGGCACACCCGAGGGCCGAACGCTTCATCGTGATCCGCGCCGGGTCTGATCCCCGCGCTGACTCGGGCCGCAAGGCTGAAAGCTGCAACAAAAATCATCTGGGAGGACGACATGCAACGCAAAGCACTGATTGCAAGCACACTGGCTGCAACCCTGATCTCCAGTACTGCCTGGGCCCAGGACAAGACCCTGGCCATCGTGGTCAAGGGTCTCGACAATCCCTTCTTCGAGCAGATCAACAAGGGCTGCCAGAAATGGAACGCCGAAAACGCGGGCTCGGGCCATGTCTGCCTCTACACCGGCCCGGCATCATCCGCCGATGAGGTGGGTGAGGTCCAGATCGTGCAGGATCTGCTGCAAAGGTCCGACGTCGTGGCTATCGCCATCTCGCCGTCGAACGCGCCCCTGATGGCCAAGATGCTGCGCGAACAGGCGCCAAAGATCCCGATCATGACCATCGACGCCGATCTCTCGGCCGAAGATGCCGCCCTGCGCGCGACCTACCTCGGCACCGACAACTATCTGATGGGCGTCAAGTTCGCCGAACACCTGAAGGGGCTGAAGCCTGAGGGTGGCACTGTCTGCCTGCAGCTTGGCAACGTCGCGGCCGACAACATCAACGCCCGCGCCGCCGGCACCCGTGACACCCTCTCGGGCGAAAAGGGCATCGCGCGGCTGGAGGGGCAGGGCGGCTGGACCGAAATCGCCGGTTGCCCGGTCTTCACCAACGACCAGGCCGACCTTGCCAACCAGCAGATGGCCGACACCTTTACTGCCAACCCCGACCTGACCGCGTTCATGCTGATCGGTGGCTGGGCGCAATTCGCACCGCAGGCCTATGCCCAGGTCACCGATCAGGTCATGGCCAAGCTTCAGGACAAGACGATGGTCATCGTCGCCGGTGACACCCTGCCGCCGCAGATGGAGGCGCTGAAGGCAGGCCGCAGCCATGTCCAGGTCGGCCAGCGCCCGTTCGAGATGGGCTACCGCGCGCCCAGTGTGATGCTCGACCTGCTCAACGGCGTTGCAGTCGATCCGGTCATCTTTACCGGCCTTGACGAATGCACCCAGGAGACAGCCGACAGCTGCATCGGCGGCTGAAAGCACAGCCGGGCGGGAAGCCTCGTGCTTTCGGTCCGGCTTTCAACGTTCAACAATGGAGACCGACATGAAAGCCCGGAGTTCCGCGCTGGCCCTTGCTGTTGCCCTGTCGGCAACCGCCGGTTTCGCGCAAGAGAAGAAGACGCTCGCCTTTGTCGTCAACGGCGCTTCCGATTTCTGGAAGCTGGCCGAGGCCGGCGTGAAGAAGGCCCAGGAAGAGCTGCCGAATTATGACCTGCAACTGAAATACCCCGAACAGGCCGCCGCCGCGATCCAGCAGCGCCTGATGGATGACCTTGTCGCCGCGGGCGTCGCCGCGATCATGGTCTCCGCCGTCGATCCGAAATCCTCGACCGACGCGCTGAACCGCATCGGGTCGCAGGTGCCGCTTTTCACCACCGACAGCGATGCGCCGGATACCAACCGCGTGGCCTATATCGGGTCCTCGAACACCGATGCCGGAATGCAGGCTGGCGAGATCGCCAAAAAGGCGATGCCCGACGGTGGCAAGTGCATCGGCTTTGTCGGCCTTCTGGGCGCGGACAACGCGCGCGAGCGGATCGACGGGATGAAGGCGGCGCTCGCAGGCTCGAACGTCGAACTGATCGACGTGCGCGGTGACGACATCGACATGACCCGCGCGAAAAGGAACGTCGAGGACGCGCTGGCCGCCAACCCCGACATCGACTGCATGGTCGGCTTCTACAGCTACAACCCGCCGCGGATCTACGAAGTGCTGAAGGACTCCGGCAAGCTGGGCGAAATCACTGTCGTCGCCTTCGATGAGGACCCGATCACCCTTGGCGGCGTCAAGGAAGGCACCATCGCGGGGACGGTAGTCCAGCAACCTTACGAGTGGGGCTATCAGGGCATGAAGCTGATGGCCGCCTATCTGGAGGGCGACAAGTCGATGATCCCGGACAACGCGCTGGTGATCGTCCCCACTGCCATCATCGACGCCTCCAACGTCGATGCCTTCGCGGCTGAGCTCAAGGCGCGCATTGGCGGCTAAAGGCTCGGGCCAGATGCAGGCCGGTTCCAAGGTTTCCTCCCTTCCGGCCTGCATCCCCTTTCGGATCGCTCCCATGCCCCCCTTCCTGCACCTGTCAGGCATCCACAAACGCTTCGGCCCCGTCGCCGCGCTGTCTGGCGTCGATCTGGCCGTGTCTCAGGGTGAAGTCCTTGGCCTCGTTGGCGAGAACGGCGCGGGCAAGTCCACGCTCATGCGCATCATTGGCGGCGTCTATGCGCCCAGCGATGGCCGGATCGAGCTGGACGGCACGGTGCTGGACCGCCTGACCGTCCCCCGGTCGATCGCCGCCGGCATCGCCTTCGTGCATCAGGAATTGTCGAACTTCGACAACCTGAGCGTGGCCGAAAACATCTTCCTTGGCCGTATGCCGACGCGCGGAGGCCCGCTGCGGCTGGTCGATGCCCGCGGCCTGAACCGCAACGCCGACGCCCTTCTTGCGCGGCTTGGGGCCAGTTTCACCGGCGACACACCCCTTGCCCGCCTTTCGCTGGCGCAGATGCAGCTTGCCGAGATCGCCAAGGCCCTGTCGGTCAACGCCCGCCTTGTGATCATGGATGAGCCGACCTCCTCGCTCACCGCGACCGAGACGGACCGTCTTCTGAGCGTCATCGAAAGCCTGCGTGCCGACGGGGTTTCGATCATCTTCATCACCCACCGGCTGGGCGAAATCGAGCGTCTGGCCGACCGCGTCACCGTGCTGCGCGATGGCCAATGCGTCGCCGACCTCGGGCGCAAGGACGTGCGCGCCCCGGTGATGATCCGCCACATGATCGGGCGCGACCTCAGATCCGTCTACACGCCCCCTGCCGCGCCGCCAGGACCGCCAATCCTTCAGATCACCGGCCTCAGAACCCCCCGCTACCCCCTCCGTAGGGTGGACCTCACCCTCCACAAGGGCGAAATCCTTGGCCTTGCGGGCCTGATCGGCGCGGGCCGCACCGAGCTTGCCGAAACCGTCTTCGGCCTGACCCCCGCGCTGGCCGGTCAGGTCACGCTGAACGGCCAGCCGCTGTCGCCGAGCAGCCCTCGGGAGGCGATTGCGAACGGCATCTTTCTTGTCCCCGAAGACCGCAAGCAGAACGGGTTGATCCTCGACTTCCCGATCGCCCAGAACATCTCGCTGCCGAGCCTTGGCGACCTTTCGCGCCACGGCATCGTCAACCTGAAGGCCGAAACCCTGCTGGCCGAACGGCAGCGGAAAGCCCTCGACCTGCGCGCATCGAACCTGACGCTGCCCGCCAGCGCCCTTTCCGGGGGCAACCAGCAGAAGGTCGTTCTGGCGCGCTGGCTGGCGCTTTCGCCCCGCGTGATCCTGTTCGACGAACCCACCCGCGGCGTCGATGTCGGGGCCAAGGCCGAAATCTACCGCCTGATGCGCGCCCTGTCCGACCATGGTGTCGGTGTGCTGATGATCTCTTCGGACATGGAAGAGGTGATCGGCGTCGCCGACCGCGTGTTGGTCATGCACGAAGGCTGCATCGCCGGCAGCCTGACGCGCGACCAGCTTTCCGAACACGCCATCCTCTCGCTGGCCGTGGGCCAGCCCGAGATCGCAGGACAGCCACAATGATTGACCGCAAGAACCTTGGACTTCTGATCCTGATCCTTGTCGTCTCGGCCGTCGTGGCGATCCTGAACCCGCGCTTCATTTCGCCGGTGAATCTGTCGAACACGGCCAACCTGATCGGCCTTTTCGGCATCTTCGCCATCGCGCAGGCCTTCGTCATCATCTCTGGCGGGATCGAGCTCTCGTCCGGCTCTGTCATCGCACTTCTGGGGGTTATCTTCGTCGATCTGGTTGGGAACAACACCCTTTCGCCGCTCGCCGCCGCGCTTCTCGTGCTGGCACTTGGCGCGGCGATCGGAGGTCTGCACGGCGTTCTCGTCGCGCGTGCCGGCCTGCAACCCTTTGTCGTCACGCTCTGCGGCCTGCTGATCTATCGCGGCATCGCGCGTTACTACACCGAAGACGCCACCGCCGGTTTTGCATTCGGGGCAAGCTTTCCGGGGTTGGAATGGCTGACCACCGGCCGCGTGCTTGGGGTGCCGAACAGCCTGACCGCGATGGCGATCATCGCGATCCTGATGGGCATCCTTCTGCACCGCTCGGTTTACGGCCGGACCCTTCTGGCCACCGGACGCAACCCGCAGGCCGCCCGGTACAGCGGCATCAACACGACTAGGGTCCTGATTGCCGCCTATCTTCTTTGTGCCCTTCTCACCGCCGTCGCGGCGATCTACCTCGCCATGTACACCCGCTCGATCTCTCCCTCGTCGCATGGCAATTTCTACGAGCTTTACGCCATCGCCGCCGCTGTCCTCGGCGGATGCAGCCTGCGCGGTGGCGAAGGGTCGATCCTTGGGGTGGTGCTTGGAACGGTGCTGCTGCAGGTCTTGCAGAACCTGGTCAACCTCCTGGGGATACCGTCCTCGCTGAACTTTGCGGTGATGGGGTCCGTCATCATCCTCGGGGTGCTTGCCGACAAGTGGCTTATGCAGCGAAGGACCGCAGCACGGACCCTGGCATAGAGCCCTTGGCCCCGAGGTCGCGGAGTGCTGCGGCAAACAGGTGGACGTTGTCAGCTGCGGTTTCCCGCAGTAGGGGTTGATCCAGAGGAAAGAGGCAGGTGATTGCGTGACGGTCCGGCAGGGAAAGGGTAGGGCACCGCACCCGGCGGCTGCCAAGAACGAGGCAGCGCAACCCGCGCCCCGCTCGGGATTGCCGCGCCAGGCCGGGTCCTTCGCGCATTATTCGGTGGCGCAGGAAATCGGCCGGCGCATCGTGTCAGGCGACTATCCTCCCGGATCGATCCTGCCGAACGAGGCCGACTGGTCGGCCATGTTCGGAACCAGCCGCTCGGTCGTCCGTGAGGCGATCAAGATGCTGATGTCCAAGAACCTTCTGGTCTCCCGCACCAAGATCGGCAGCCGTGTCGAACCGAGGGAGAACTGGAACCACCTCGACCGCGATGTACTCACCTGGGTGTCGCAATCGCCGCGCCGCGAAGCGCTGATGATGTCGGTACAGCAGTTGCGCCACATCATCGAGCCCGAAGCCGCAGCCCTCGCCGCGACGATGCGCAGCGACGCGGAAATGGCGCAGATCAGTGCCGCGTGCCAGGACATGGGCACGGCCTCGACGCTGTCGCAGCGCACCCGTGCCGATCGACGGTTCCATCAGCTCATCCTGAATGCAACGCGCAATGAGCTGCTGATGCCGTTGGGCGCCACGATCGATTCCTCGCTCGACTATCTGTTTACCTTCGTCACGCGCGAGGCGAACGACCTGCGGTATGCGCAGGACCTGCACGAGGCGATCGAACGCGCGATCCGGCTGCAAAGGCCCGATGCCGCGCGCCGGGCGGTCAAGGCATTGCTGCGCAATACCGACCAGATTCTGCAAAAGAAGGGCAAGGCCGGCTGACTGCCCGGCCTCGACAGCCTTGCGCTGTCCTTCGCGGGCAGGGTGCTGCGCGGGCGCGGTCGCCCCTTCAGGCGGCGGCACGAGAGGCGGTCCGCCGGCCTATCTCTCGATCAGAATCTTCAGGGTCCCGGCGCGGTTGGCAACCCAGTGGGGCAGCGCCTCGGCCGCGTTCGCGAAGGAAAACACCTGAGAGATCAGGTCGTCGGGCGGGGGCAGGCGGGCCTCGATCCAGGCGATCACCGCGTCGAAATCCGACCGCAGCGCATTGCGGGAGCCGAGGATGTCGAGTTCCTTCAGGTTGAAAAAGCGGGTCTCGTAACTGACCGGAGCCTTGGAGTAGCCGATGTAGGCCACCCGCCCGGCATAGCAGACGAGGTCAATGGACTGGGTGAAGGTGGTGGGCAGGCCGACCGCCTCGACCACCACGTCGGCGCCGTGGCCGTCGGTCAACTCGGCCACACGGGCGGCCGCGTCGCCGGCACCGGGGTCGATGCTGTGGGCCGCGCCATAGCTGCGGGCGATGCGCGTCTTGTCGCCATAGTCCACCGCGATCACCCTGGCGCCGCGCGCCACGGCACCGATCACCGCCCCCATGCCGATCATGCCGCAGCCCAGCACCACCACCGTATCGGCGGCCGTTATGCGCCCGCGACCAACCGCGTGAAAGCCGACAGACAGCGGTTCGACCAGCGCCAGATGGCGGGGGGCAAGGCGATCGTTCAGGATCAGCTTGTCGTGCGGCACCACAAGGCGTTCCGACAGTCCGCCGTCCTGCTGCACGCCAAGCGTGCGGTTGAAGCGGCAGGCATTCACCCGCCCCCCGCGGCACGCGGAGCAACGGCCGCAGGCGGTATAGGGCAGCACTACGGCGCGCCGCCCCGGCGCGAAGGCCGGCGGCACATCCGCTCCGGCCGCAAGGATCACACAGCCGATCTCATGCCCCGGGATGCGGGGCAGGCTGACCAGCGGGTTGAGTCCGGTGAAGGTGGCCAGATCCGATCCGCAGAGGCCAACGTGGCGGATGTCCCCCAGCACCGCGCCCGGGCCGGGGCAGGGGTCCGGCACCTCGGCCATGCGGCAGGTCTGCAGCCCCTCGATCCTCAGCGCCTTCATGCCGCAACCCCTTCCGTTCTCATCCGCCCGCCGAAGGCGGTTCCTTCAGGTCCACCCGCGCAGAGGCGCGACGATCAATGGTTGTGGCGCGGCAGCCGGATTGCGACGCTGTGGAATCCCTTGGCCGAGCGCAGGCCGGCCCCTTCGGACAGTTGTCCGACCTCACTTCGGTAGATCTGCTGCCAGGGCGTCTGGCTCTCTGGAATGGCTGGTCGCGGACCGGACTTGCGGGTCACGATTTCTGCCTCGTCCACCAAGGCGTCGCAGCGGCCCCGGTTCAGATCGATCCGCAGGATATCGCCGGTCCTGAGCCAGGAGAGACCGCCCCCCGCCGCGCTTTCCGGTGAGGCATGGACAATGGAAGGGCTGGCCGAGGTGCCGGACTGCCGCCCGTCGCCGATCGTCGGCAAGCTGGTGATCCCGCGCCGGATCAGGGCATCCGGTGGCTGCATGTTGACCACTTCGGCCGAACCAGGCCAGCCGATGGGGCCCGCCCCCCGCACCACGAGGATCGAGGTTTCGTCGATCCCGAGCGCCGGATCGTTGATCCTGGCATGGTAATCCTCGGCGCCGTCGAAAACCACCGCCCGGCCTTCAAAGCTGTTCTCATGGCCCGGCGTGGACAGATAGCGGCTTCGGAACTCCTCGGAAATCACGCTGGTCTTCAGGATCGCGAAATCAAAGAGGTTGCCGCTCAACACTTGGAATCCGGCCCGTTCGCGCAGCGGGTCGCCATAGGGCCGGATCACCTCGCGGTCACTGGCCTCGCGGTCCTTCAGGTTCTCGGCAACCGACCTGCCGGTGATTGTCTGGCAACTGCCGTCCAGCTTTCCGGCCGCCAGAAGCTCATGCATGATCGCAGGTACGCCGCCCGCCCGGTGGAAACGTTCCCCCAGAAACCGGCCCGCAGGCTGGACATCGGCCAGAAGCGGGATGTCGTGGCCGTGGGTCTGCCAGTCCTGCGGCTCAAGCGCCACGCCCGCGTGATCTGCCATGGCCGCCAGATGCGGCTGGGCGTTGGTCGATCCGCCCAGCGCAGAATTGACCCGGATCGCGTTCAGGAACGCGGCGCGGGTCAGGATTTTCGAGGGGCGCAGGTCCTCCTGCACGATCTCCACCGCGCGGCGGCCGGTGCGATAGGCCATTTGCCCGCGTTCGCGATAGGGCGCGGGGATGGCGGCGCAGCCGGTCAGCGACATGCCCAAAGCCTCGGCCATCGCGTTCATCGTGGAGGCGGTGCCCATCGTGTTGCAGTGGCCGACCGAGGGCGCGCTGTCCAATGCCGCCTGCAGGAAGTCTTCGCGCGTGATCTCTCCCGCCGCGTATCTTTGACGGCATTGCCAGATCACCGTGCCCGATCCCGCAAGTTCGCCCCGGCTGAGGCTGTCCAGCATCGGCCCGCCAGAAAGCACGATCGCCGGAATATCGACCGTCGAGGCCGCCATCAGCGCCGCAGGCGTGGTCTTGTCACAGCCGGTGGTCAGCACGACGCCGTCCAGCGGGTAGCCATAGAGCACTTCGACAAGGCCAAGGTAGGCAAGGTTGCGGTCCAGCGCCGCCGTGGGGCGGCGGCAGTTTTCGAAGATCGGGTGCATCGGGAATTCGATCGGGATGCCGCCTGCGTCGCGGATGCCCTCTTTCACGCGGGTCGCGAGTTCCAGATGGTGCCGGTTGCACGGCGACAGATCGCTGCCCGACTGGGCGATACCGATGATCGGGCGACCGGCCCGCAGCTCTTCGGGCGTGAGGCCGTAATTCATGAACCGCTCAAGATAGAGCGCGGCCATGTCGATGTGGTCGGGATTGTCGAACCAGTCCTGACTGCGAAGACGTCTGGTCATGCCAGGACCCCCCGTTTGGCCAGGTTCTCCATCAGCGCCCGGCTGCCGAAGGTCCAGGGCGCGATGGCGTCGCAGGGCTGGACCGTGTTGACCAGCTTGCCCAAGGGACCCGAGGCGATGGTCACGACGTCGCCGCGGTGGTGGGTGAAGCCCTGACCGGCTGCGTCGCGGTCCTTGGTCGGCGCAAACATCGTGCCAAGATAAAGTACGAAGCCGTCGGGGTACTGGTGGCTGCGGTTCAGGGTCTGGGCCACGATGTCCGCCGGACGGCGCGAGATCTGGCCCATGTCGGAATGATCCTGCAGCACGAACCCGTCCTCGCCCCTGATGTCCAGCCCGACGTGCAGGGTCTCGACAGTCGCGAGATCAAAGCCGCCGTCGAACAGCCGGATGAACGGCCCGATGGCGGCCGAGGCGTTGTTGTCCTTGGCCTTGCCGAGCAGCAGCGCCGAGCGCCCCTCGACATCGCGCAGGTTCACGTCATTGCCCAGGGTGGCGCCGACAATGCGTCCGTTGCTGTCCACCGCAAGCACCACTTCCGGTTCCGGGTTGTTCCAGCGCGAGATCGGATGCAGCCCGACCTCGGCGCCGAAACCGACCGCGGCCATCGGCGGGCATTTGGTGAAAACCTCCGCATCCGGGCCGATGCCGACCTCCAGAT
>JBGSNN010000183.1:0-7677 GCA_041739655.1 Albidovulum sp.
GGCTCGAGGCGGGCGATGAAATCCGCACCGATCAGCGGCCAGGCCGGGCGCGTGTCGGCAAGCATCCGCTCCAGGTCCATGCCATAGGCACTGACACGCCCTCGTGCGCCCTGCCGTTTCAGCACAAGCCAACCCTGCGACCGCAAGCGCGCCATCTCGCGCTTGACCGTGCGCTCATCGACCGACCAAAGCCGCGCGATCTCGGTCTGCCCCATCGTCAGCTCATCGCGCTGCCAATTGTACCGCGTGGTGATCAGCGCCATGACCCGCAGAACTTGCCGCTGCACATGCTTGTCCTGCGACAGTGCGAAGGCCATCAGCGCCGACAGCATGTCATACTTGCGCGAGGCCGCCTCGCGCCCGACCGGCCGCGGGAGTTGCATGGGTTTCTCCTGTTCCTTGCGGCGCCTGGCGCGCAGCGTGGTCTGCCTCATGTGTCGGGATATTGCGAGCCTCTTCGTGATAGAGGCATTAACTCAACGTTCTTCCCCGATTGATAGCTATTTGCGTCCGGCGGTTCGATTCTGTCAAGCGGCAAGGCGGGGCGGCATTCGCCGAACCCAAACCCATATCGAAAGATCCGGTATCACAGGTAGTGGGGGACGTGCTGCGTGTCCTGCATTTGCTCGAAAGTGTCACCCAATATACGGTAGGGTGACATGCGGCGTCCCCTAAATGCCAGGCGCTCACCCCAAGGACTGATGGCCTTGCTGCCCCGACCGATTCGGTGCCATTGCCTTAGCCCTGCAAGCAAATCTTCCCCGCGGGGAAGATCCCTCATAATGATAACTTCGGTTTTGCATTTCCTGCAAGTTCCGCGTATTTGGGGGAACGACAGGAATTTACGTTCCAATGAGGCAGGCATGTACACCCACCAGGATCTCTCGCGGCTCCAGGCCCAGTCGTTGAAGATGCAAAGCTGGATCCGCCAGCAGACCTTCAGCCCCGAAAACCAGAAGACCCTCCGCCGGTTTTCCTCGTGGGAGGTTGCCGAGCTGATCTTCCAGATCAACCAGTCCACCTTCCGCGGCCGCCTCGCTGCCGAGCCTGACCTTCCCGGCGGGGAAGTCGAACCCGACGGCCGCCAGCGCTGGTTCTCGCTGGACGAGATCAACGCGCTGCGCCGCAAGATGAAGATCAACCGCAAGACCCTGATGCCGCCCCGCCCCCGAGGCAAGCGCGCCTTCCGGGCGGCGGTCGCCAACTTCAAGGGTGGCGCGGGCAAGTCCACCGTCGCTCTCCACTTCGCCCACGCCGCAGCGCTTGATGGCTACCGCGTCCTCCTCGTCGACTTCGACCCGCAGGCGACCCTTAGCCACTCCATGGGCCTCAACGACGTGGCCGAGGATTACACCGTCTGGGGCATCATGGCCCGCGACCTGATCCGCGAGACGGACCGGATGAACGCCGCGACCACCGGGGCGGCCAGCGGCACCGCCCTGCCCCGCCGCCAGATCCCGGCCTCGATCCGCGACCTTGGCCTGGGTGAGCTTCGCCACAACGACTTCATCAAGCCGACCTCTTGGTCCACCATCGACATCGTCCCCTCTTGCGCCAACGCCGCCTTTGTCGAGTTCGCCTCCGCCCAGTACCGCCACCTGAACCCTGAGTGGTCCTTCTTCGCGGCCGTTTCCCGCTATCTCGACTCCTTGGGCGACGACGACTACGACCTCGTCCTCTTCGATTGCCCGCCTGCCATTGGCTACCAATCGATGAACGCGGTCTTTGCCGCCGACATGCTCTACATCCCCTCCGGTCCAGGCTATTGGGAGTATGACAGCACCACCAGCTTCATCGGCCAGTTGTCCGAGGCGCTCGAGGACCTGTCAGGGTTCGGTCCGACCTTCCCCGCGGGGAAGATTACGCTCCCGAAGGCCTTCGCCGACATCCGCTTCCTCATGACACGCTATGAACCCGGCAACGACCTGCACCGTGCGATGTTCGAAGCCTTCCGCAAGGTTTTCGGCCCACACGTCGCCGACCACCCGATCGAGATGACCCGCGCCGTTGAACAGTCCGGCCGCTTCCTCTCGTCGGTTTACGAGATCGACTACCGCGAGATGACGCGCGAGACCTGGCGCCGCGCCCGTGCCAGCTTTGACCGCGCGTATGAGGAATTCAGGGGCAGCGTTCTTGCCGCCTGGGACAAGATCTGAGAGGGGCAGCCATGACCAAAAAGCGCCGCATGTTCGATATCGACCTGCCCGAAGACGCGGGCACTGCGCCAGCCGAAACCTTCCCCGCGGGGAAGGTTTCCGAGACGCCGCCCCGTCGAGGGCCGATGGCGACGGCGATTGCCGAGACCGTCACCTCCACGCGTGAGCGGCAGGAGATCGAGGCGCAGATCCGCGCCGAGAATGACGCGCTGGCGCATGAACATGTCCGGTTGAAACGGCTGGGCCTGGTGGTCGAACTGGTGCCGCTGGACTTGATCGAGATGCAGAAGCTGGTTCGCGACCGCAAGAAAGGACCGGACTTCGAACTCGCCGAACTCAAGGCCTCCATCGCCGAGCTCGGCCTGTCGAACCCGATCCGGATTGAGGCCCGCGCCGATGGGCGGTTTGAGCTGATCCAGGGCTACCGCCGTCTCTCAGCCTACCGCGAACTGCTGGAAGAGACGGGCGATGCCGACCGCTATGGCAGAATCCCGGCCGCCGTCAGCCAGCCCGGCGATGACCTGGAGGCGCTCTATCGCAAGATGGTTGACGAGAACCTTGTGCGGAAAGACATCTCCTTTGCCGAGATGGCGATGCTCGCGCTCGACTACGCCCGCGATCCGGGAACGGCCATCAACGAACCCGAAAAGGCGGTGGCGGTCCTCTTCAAGTCGGCTGGCTACCAGAAGCGCAGCTATATCCGCACCTTCATTTCCGTGGTGGACCGGCTGGGCGAGGATCTGCTTTATCCTCAGGACATCCCGCGCGCGCTTGGCCTTGCGCTCGCCCGTCGACTGGAAGAGGTGGACGGTCTGGCTGCGCTGATCCGGGGGGAACTGAAGGGATGGGCAAATCGGAAGATCTCGGACGAGATCGCAATCCTGCGGACCTTTGCCGCTGAGGCGGACGAGACTGAGACAGTCGCGGCAAAGCCTATGGCCACCAAGTCGGAAACGCCCGCGAAGGCAAGGACCAGCTTCCAATTCGATCGCAAGGACGGACGGGGTAAATGCGTGGCCGCCGTCGGCAAACTGGAGATCCAGCTTGACCGCGATTTCACCACAATCGACCGGCGGCGGCTGGAACAGGCTGTGCGCTTGATGCTGGACCAGTTGGACGGGTAGGGCAGGGACCGCGCGGACCTTCCCCGCGGGGAAGGTTTTCTGAAAGTTGGCGCAGCAGCGCGGTGGCACCAGAAAGGGGCAGAGCGCGCGTATCCTCACTGGCCGGGATGTATCGTGCCGCGGCGTAGACCAGCAGTTTCCGACAGGCTCCGATGTCCACCGCCGCGCTGCGAAGCCCGCGCGACAGATTTGGCGCAGTGGCCCGCTTGATCTCAATCGCTTAGTCCTCACCCCCCTCGGAAGGATCAAGTCCAGATCGGCCCCGGCCGCGGTGCGATAGAAGGAAGGCTCGGTCCCGGCAGGCGCCGCGGCTATCAAGGTTTCAAGGCAGAAGCCCGCCCTGCGCGTGTGCCAGCATGGTCGAGAACCGTCGCAGCGTGGCCGCCGGGACGTGGGGGCCAAGGTTAGGAATGTCACGCGCCAGATAGGTGCGCAGGAAATCCTTGCGCCAGGTCAGGCTGGCCCGGTCGCGTTCCGCCCGAAAGCTGTCACGAAAGCCCCCGCAGCCAAAGGTCGTTCTGCCGGTCGGCCCCGACTTCGTCTAGCAACCGGGGTGGCACCTCGACATAGCGGACCTGGCCAGCCAGCGACCCGGACGACTGGTGTAGCAGGACGTTCGAGGCAGACCCCGGAAGCAGGAACTGCCCGGTCTTAAACCGGGGACTGCAACTGGAGTCCCAGCCTGTCCGCCCGCTCCAACAACATCTTCACCGACGGCGGTTGCCAGCTTTTGCGCCCCCGGGGTGTGCGCTCTCGCATCGCCTCCAGCCGGTTGCAGATCGCCTGAAGCGTGATGTCGGGATCCGCGCCCTTGATGGCGGCGACGATGGCGGGCAGGCGGTCGTCCGTTTCGCGCCGCCTGGCCCGTGCCAGCACCGTCTCGGTCAGGAAGCCGTCGCGGACATATGCGTTCACTGCGCGCAGGAGGCGGCTTTGCGTCCACTGGCGCTCGCGGGGCAGGGGGCCGTTGACGATGCGCAGCACGTCTTCCCAGGCCATGTCTGGCCGCAGGCGGCGCACATGAGGCACCCAATCCCGCGCCGTCTCGTTCAGGCGCTCCATGTAGCCGTCCTGCCGCGCCAGCCGAACCTTGCGAAGAGCGGCAGGGTCTTTGGCGCGAAGCCCAGGATTCCCGCCAACGCGACCCTTGGTGCGCGCGCTGGCCAGCCCGGCCTTGGTGCGTTCGCGGATCAGCGCGCGTTCGAACTCGGCCGCGGCACCCAGGACCTGGAGGGTGAACTTGCCCTGCGGTGAAGCGGTATCGATCGGATCCTCGATCGAGCGGAAGAAGGCGCCCTTCGCCTCCAGCCGCTCGATCACCTCGAGGAGATGCGAAAGCGACCGCGCCAGCCTGTCGATGCGCACCACGACCAGCGTATCGCCCTTGCCGATCCGCTCCAGCATGCGCGCCAGCACCGGTCGCGCGCGATTGCCGCCCGAGCCCTGTTCTTCGGGGATCTCGGCGCAGCCGGCGGATGTCAGGACCTGCGACTGGGGCAGGGGGGTCTGATCCTCGGTCGAGACGCGCGCGTAGCCTATCAATGGCATCAAAACAGGCCGTTTGCAGTTTCATATAGCGCCACTAAACGACCGAATGCGCACGTTGGCGTCGTATGACGCGATCTGGCGCTCCTCGATCGTCTTTCCATCTCCTTGACAGATGACCGTCCGCAAACGATATATCTAGTCAGATAGCTAGCTAGGTGATGCACCATGTGGACGATTCAGGATGCAAAAAACAAGTTCAGCGCGGTTGTCGATGCCGCGCTCGCCGGCACGCCGCAAGAGGTGACGCGTCGGGGCAAGCCTGCGGTGGTGGTGCTGTCTGCCGATGAGTACCATCGGCTCCTTGAGGGGGCGGTGAAGTCGCGCGAGAGCTTTGCGGACCATCTGATGGCATTCCCGGGCAGGGAGATCCCGCGCGTCGGGGTCGCTCCGCGTGACGTCAGTTTCTGATGTATATCTTGGATACCAACGTCATCTCGGCAGTGCGCCGCCCGGACCGCGCTCCCCAGGTGGCCGCCTGGTTGCGCGGAAAGGTCGAGCAGGATCTTTTCCTCAGTGTCGTCACCCTGGGCGAAATCGAACGCGGCATTCAGCAGCAGGAAACCCGGGACCTTGCGTTTGCAAACGATCTTCGCAACTGGCTTGATAGGACGATCCTGCTGTTCTCCGACCGCCTGCTTGCCTTCGAGGCCGAGGATGCGCGCATCTGGGGTCGACTCTCGGCCGAGATCGGTCACAACGGCGCGGATCTGATGATCGCGGCCACAGCGCTGCGCCATGGCGCGACCGTCGTAACCGGGAACGTCAGTGACTTTGCGCCGACCGGAGCTGCGCTGGAAAACCCGTTCTGAGCAGGGCAGCAGGGCAGGGGCATTCAATTTAGGCTGTCATCTATAAACGGTCGATTGGCGGCGGCGAAGGAGGTCAGTCTTGCCGCATGGCAATCTTTGCCATATCCTTAGCGGCGAAGGAGACTGCCATGGGCACCATGAACATCTCGCTGCCGGACCCCATGAAGTCCTGGGTCGAAGACCAGGCAAAATCCGGCCGCTACGCCAATTCCAGCGACTATGTGCGCGACCTGATCCGCCGCGATCGTCTGCGGCACGAGGCGATTGCGGAAATCCAGGCCGCCGTAGATTCTGGTCTCGCCAGCGGGCCGGCCACCCCGCTTGACCGGGAAGCGTTCAAGGCCCGGATGCGCGCGCAGCATGCCGGGAAGTAGCGGCTGGGCCATCCGGCCCGCCGCAGAAGCCGACCTTTCGGGAATCTGGCTACAAGGGGCCTCAACTTGGGGCGTAGAACAGGCAGAGCGTTATGCCGACGTTCTGTTCGCTGTCTTCGATCTGCTCGCAGAGTTCCCCGAGATGGCCAGGGAACGGACGGAGTCCACGCCGCCGGTGCGCATTCATCCCACTAGGTCGCATCTGGTGATCTATCGACTGGAAGGGCAGGGGGTTGAGATCATCCGCATTCTGCATGCCCACCAGAACCTGATGGCCTATCTTCAGGAAGGCTGACCGGTCACAGCCCCGCGGCCTTGGTGAGGTTGACCCGGAACCTGTCGCGCCGCCGCTGATAGCGGCGGGTCATCTCTGCACTGACATGGCCGAGCTGCTTCTGAACATAACGCTCATCAACTTCCGCGCTGCTGGCGAGGCCTGCGCGCAGGGAGTGGCCTGAGAAAAGACGGACGCGCTCTGCCTCGGGCAAGTCGGGGCGCAGACCAGCCTCACGGGCGCAGGTCTTGATCAGGCGCGCGACATGCTTGTCCGACAGCCGCTCTCCCGTAGCTTTCAGGCCGTTTCGCGACGTGGCGACGAAGATTGGGCCGAAGTCGATCCTTGCGTAATGCAGCCACTGGGTCAGAGCATGCACAGGGCAGGTCTGATCGGAGGAGCCGCGGGCAATTTCGACCTCGCGCCAGCCGGTCTTGCCGCGCAGGGTGATCAGCGCGCCGTCCTCCAGAACCTCGACCCACCCGCCACTGTCGGGCGTATCGTCCTTGCCGTGATCGAGGCTGACAATCTCTGACCGGCGCAGGCCTCCGGCAAAGCCGATCAGCAGGATCGCCCGGTCGCGGAGGCCGCGCAGGTCGTGGGGCAGGGTGGCCAGCATGTCGCGCAAGTCTTCCGGCAGGATGGCCTCTTTCTGGGCCGGAGGCCGAGCGTGCTTGCGGCGGATGCCGGCCAGGACAGAGGCGATGTGGCGGTCCTTGCGCTCCAGCCGTTCTCCGCGCTGCGCATAACCCCAGGCGAGGCCGGAAAGGCGGCGCTCGATCGACGACACCGAAAGGGCAGGGGCCTTGCCCGCAGGCGCTGCCAGATCAGCAATGTAGAGCCCGACCAGCTGGGGCGACGGGGGGAGAGGGTCCGCACCGCGCATCCGGCACCAACGCGCGAAATGGGCCCAGTCCTTGGCGTAGGCCTTCAGCGTGTTCTCCGACGCCGCCTGACGCGCATAGTCTCGCGCGGTTTCGACCAGGCGGTCGAGCGTGCCCGAGCCAGCGACATGAGAGGGCAGGGCGATCGTGTCGCGCTCCATATCAGCGCTCTCGTCCCGTTCATGGCGATCGGGACGTTCCGGGGGTTCTGAAGGCGATTTCCTGGGCGTTTCGGTCATGCCGTGAATTATATTCTCAGTGTGTCCGATAATGCAACATTATTGGACATGACGGCGTCGCGCAAGTTGCGGCGCTAAATGCAACTTCCTGTGGCGTAAAGCGCCGTCGCGGATTAGGCTCGCGGCATGGGAAGACACCTCTCTGATGCGCCAGACAGCCCCGCCCCCGGCGCCCCTCTGCCGGGCTGGATCGGCGCGGCACCCGCTGAAACCCTTGAGGCCGCGGCGTTCCGGTCCGGGGCCGCACTGGCGCATCTGGCAGCGGTGGC
>JBGSNN010000216.1:0-2168 GCA_041739655.1 Albidovulum sp.
GGCGAGGAGGCGGGTCCGGCTTTCCGGGACCGCAGCGCGGCCGCCGAAGCGGTCGAGCAACTGGGTGAACCGGCGCGGCCGCCAGATGTGGCGCAGGAGTGCGGCCTTGCGACTGTCAAGCGTCTTGAGCCCGCGCACCGCGGCCATCAGGACCGCGATGTCGCCGGTGACGGCGCGCAGGGCGAGCGGCGCGAGCAGGTCCGCGAAGAGGGCGAAGACCTCGGCATCGGCGCGCTCGGGGTCCTCGCGCGTGAAAACCTCGTAACCCACCTGAAAATATTCCGATTTTCTTGCGGTTAAGTGCTCCTGCTTGCGGAAGACCTCGCCCATGTAGCAGTAGCGCGCGGGTTCTGCGCCGCCCGACATGTGCATCTGCACCACCGGCACGGTGAAGTCGGGGCGCAGCATCATCTCGCCCATGAGCGGGTCGCTCGTAACATAGGCGCGGGCGCGGATATCTTCGCCGTAGAGGTCGAGAAGCACCTCGGCCGGCTGCAGGATGTCGGTCTCGACCGGATCGGCACCGGCCGCGCGGAAAGCCGCCATCAGGCGGTCGGCCTCGGCGCGGGCGACGGCCTTCGGTGCCATTCAGGCGGACCCGAGCAGTCGGCGAACGGCAGCCACGAGGTCTTGGCGCGCAACTTCGGTCTGGGCGGGCTGCGCCTTCCATTCCTCATGGCTGGCCTCGGCGGCGAGCTTTGCGCCGAGGGCGAGGTCCTTCAGTTGCACGACGCCGCGCGCCGCCTCCTCGGTGCCCTGGATCACCGCGACCGGGGAATTGCGTTTGTCGGCGTATTTCAACTGGTTGCCGAAGTTCTTGGGGTTGCCGAGATAGACCTCCGCCCGGATGCCGGCGCGGCGCAGGTCCGTGGCCATGGCCTGATACTCGGCCATCCGGTCGCGGTCCATCACGGTGACGACGACCGGCCCCCGCGTGTCGGCCTGCATCCTTCCCTTGGCGCGCAAGGCGGCAAGAAGCCGGTCCACACCGATCGAGACGCCGGTCGCAGGCACCGACTGGCCGGTGAAGCGCTTGACGAGGTCATCATAGCGCCCGCCGCCGGCGACCGAGCCGAACTGGCGCGGGCGGCCCTTTTCGTCGAGGATTTCGAAGGTCAACTCGGCCTCGAACACCGGGCCGGTGTAGTAGCCGAGGCCGCGCACCACGGAGGGGTCGATGACGATGCGATCAGCCTCATATCCTTGCTTTTCAAGAAGCATGGACATTTCAACTAATTCAATTACACCCTGCTGACCTGTCTCAGAACTGCCGACGATCTCAGCCAAATATGAGCAAGTGTATCCATTCCTCAACCTTCTTGCCCGGATAGATGCGGACGAGGCAGACCCTCCGGCAGCCTGCTCAAACGCTTCCGAATAGAATGGCTCTTGGTCGCTCATTCGAACTGCTTCGGAACGAAGTAGTTCGTCAATCTTTTCATTTGCGAGGATAAACCCCATAACCACCTCGGCCTGATCCGAACTCAGCCCCGCGCCCTTCGTAAAGTCCCCGCTCTCATCCTTGCGGCCCTCGCCCAGAAGCGCCCGCACCCCGTCCGGCCCCAACCGATCCATCTTGTCGATCGCGCGCATCACGATACCGCGTTCGTGCTCGAACTTCGACGGGTCGGCGGGGTCGAGGATACCCGCGACCTCCATCACCCCGTTCAGGACCTTCCGGTTGTTCACCCGCACCACATAGTCGCCGCGGGGGATGCCGACCTCTTCCAGCGCGTCGGCCAACATGGCGCAGATCTCGGCATCGGCGGCGACCGACGCCGCCCCTACCGTATCGGCATCGCATTGATAGAACTGGCGGAACCGCCCTGGCCCCGGCTTCTCGTTGCGCCAGACCGGGCCCATCGCGTAGCGGCGGTAGGGGCTGGGCAGGTCGTTGCGGTACTGCGCCGCGACGCGGGCCAGGGGCGCGGTCAGGTCGTAGCGCAGCGCCAGCCAGTCGGCATCCTCATCCTGCCAGGCGAACACGCCCTCGTTGGGGCGGTCAACATCGGGCAGGAACTTGCCCAGCGCCTCGACCGTCTCCACCGCCGCACTTTCGAGCGCGTCAAAGCCGTAGCGGTGGTAGACCGCCGCGATCTTTGCCAGCATCGCGGAGCGCTGCGTAACCTGAGCACCGAAATAATCGGAGAAGCCACGCGGCGTCTCCG
>JBGSNN010000258.1:0-13442 GCA_041739655.1 Albidovulum sp.
CCGCGCGCAGCACGGGCAACGCCGGACAGCACCGCACTTGGCGTGGCGATCGCGAGCGCGCAGGGGCTGGCGGCGACCAGCACCGCCATCGCGCGATAGAAACTGTCGCCGAAGGGTTCGTCGATCACCAGAAACGCGAAGAGCAGCAGAAACACGCTGCCCAGAACGACGGGAACAAAGATCGCCTCGAAGCGGTCGGTGAAGAGTTGCGTCGGCGATTTCTGCGTCTCCGCCTCGGCCACCATGCCGACGAGGCGCGCAAGCGTGCTGTCGGTCGCGCGCCGCGTGACCTGCACCTCAAGCGCGCCGGTGCCGTTGATCGTCCCGGCAAAGACGCGGTTTTCGTCGGTCAGCGTCTGCGGCCGCGCGCTGGCAAGCGCGGCATCGGCCACCGCGGCCTTGTCCACCGGCACGCTTTCGCCGGTGATCGGCGCCTGATCGACGCTGCTTGTGCCGAGCGTGACGAATCCGTCTGCCGGAAGCCGCGAGTTGGGCCGCACGATGACCGTATCGCCGGGCCTGAGCTCGCCGACCGGAACCTGGGAGACAAGGCCCGCGCGCCGCACCTCGGCCGTGGGCGGCGCCAGATCGGCCAGCGCGGAAATCGCCTTTCGGGCGCGATCCATCGCGTAATGTTCGAGCGCATGGCCGAGGCCAAAGAGGACGAGCAGCAGCGCGCCCTCGCCCCAGTGGCCGAGAGCCGCTGCCCCTGCCGCTGCGACCAGCATCAGGGCGTCGATCTCAAGCCGGTGCAGGCGCAGGTTGTCGATCACCTCGTGCAGCAGGAAGTAGCCGCCAAAGCCGTAGGCGGCGATGAGAAGCGCGGGCGGCAGCCAGGCGGGCGGCATGATGATGTAGGGCAGCACGACAGCCAGAACCAGCAGCGCGCCGCTGATGGCGGAAAAGATGATCTCGGTCTTCTCGCCGAAAATTCCGCCATGGTCGTGACCCTCGGCACCATGGTCGTGATCCGCCGCACCGTGGTCGTGACCCGCCGCCTCGGCCAGATGTTCGCCGATCTCGTCGAGCGCAGCTTGCAGGGCCGCTTCGGACGTCAGTGTCCGGTCGAGCTCGATCCGGACGGCACCGCCGGCGGACACCATGGCCTCCTGCACGCCGGGCTGGTGCAGCACATGGTCGGTCAGGGTCCGGGCACGCCGCGCCGACGTGATGCCTTCAAGGTGCCAGAGCAGATGCCCGAAGCGCTCGGTCACCGCCGCCCCGGCCCCTTCCGCGATTTCCCGGATCCGGCCCAGGCTCAGCACATCGGGATCGTAGTGGATGCACAGTTTCGCCGGCTGATCGGTCCCTGCCGACAGCACATGGACCCAGTTCACCCCATCCCGCCCGGTCAGTTCTGCAACCAGACGCCCGGTGCAGGCATCCGCCACATCCGGCGCGTCGGGAAGCAGCACCGGAATGTCGATCTGAAGGGAGGTGTCGTTCGCCGGAGCGCTGTGCAGGTCGCCCATTCTGGATGGTGCTTTCTTGTTGCGTTCGGACATCGCGCCCGAAGGTATGTCGATCAGACCCTCTGACGCCAGTTCGTCGAGGAACCATCAGTGCCGCTACGGCGACCGGTTCAGCCTTTGCGCCGGATCGTGCCGGACAGTTCTGTCGCGCCCGCCAAGGTATTATAGATGGTGCCGTATTTCTGCAGGTTCCGGTGCAGAAGGTCGAGCCGCGCGTCGGTCTCGTCGGTGTCCACGGTGATCTCATAGGTGATGGAAATCATCTTCGGCGGGCTGTCCTGGCGCACGCCGTGCAGGGCGACCTCGATGCCGCTGAGATCGAATTGCAGCATCGGCACCACCCGTTCGGCCCCCTTGAGGATACAGGCGGCGAGGCTCGCCAGCAGCATCTCGGCCGGGTTGAAGGCGTCGGCCCGCCCGGCCATGTCGGTGTCGAGCGTGATCGTGGCGGCCTTGGTGGTCGCCTCGGACCCGTGGCTGTCGATGCGGCGGGCAGTCACATGATATTCCAGCATTCCTGACCCTTTCCAGGATTGATGCGCCCGCCGTCCGGGCGCAACTTTTGGGTTCAGCAGCAGCCACCTGCCTGGGAGCCACCGCAGCACGAGGTCTGGGCGGGCGCAGCCTCGCCGGACCCGACGCAACATGAGGAGGCCGCCGCCGGGACCGCAGCAGCCGCCGCCGAGCCGGTGATCGGGAAGCCGCGCGCGACCCAGCGAGCGATGCCGGGGCGCATGTTCGACACCCGATCATAGCCCTGATAGATCAGGAAATAGGTGGCTTTCAGGCTGCGTTCGCCTACGGCACAGGCGAGGATCACGTCGCGGTCGCGCGGCACCTCCTGCCAGCGGTCCTCGAACTGCGACAGGGGAATGTTCACCACATCGCACCCGGCATAGCCCACCTGCGCAACCTCATCGGGTTCGCGCACATCGACGAGGAGCGCGCCCTCTTTCAGCAGGCGCTGAGAGGTGGTGGGGCAAACCTCGCGCGCCTCAGCCACGTCTTTCTTGAGAACTTCGTTCATGGCAACCTCCCTCAATTCAGCCAGCTCAGCACCTGATCGTGCGACGGGACCGAGCCCTTGTGCACGACCTTGCCGCCCACGACGACGGCCGGGGTGGTCATCACGCCAAAGCCGACGATCTGGCGCATATCCTCGATCTTCTCGATCTGCACATCCTTGCCAGCCTCGCCCGCGACGCGGGTGATCAGGTCAGCGGTGGCCTTGCACTTCGCGCAGCCCGGCCCAAGAACCTTGATATCCATTGTTTGTCCTTTCAGAACAGGAAGTTGAAGAGATAGCCGACGGCAAGGATGCCGCTGCCGACGACGCCGATGAAGACCGCGATCAGGCGCAGCGTCAGCACCTGTTTCAGGATGATCATCTCCGGCAGGCTGAGGGCAATCACGCTCATCATGAAGGCCAAGACGGTGCCAAGGGCCGCGCCCTTGCCCAGAAGCGCCTCGACGATCGGGATCACGCCTGCGGCATTGGTGTACATCGGGATGCCGATCACCACGGCGGCAGGAACGCTCCACCAGGCATCGGCCCCCATGATGCGGGCCATCAGGTCTTCGGGCACATAGCCGTGAATGAGCGCCCCCATGCCGATGCCGAGAATGATCCATTTCCACACCCGGCCGAAGATCTCTCGCCCCGCCTCGAGCCCGAGGTGATAGCGGTCCACCATGGTCAGGGGCGCATCATCGGCAGCGTCCGGGGCGGTCGCACCTGAGTGGATGTCGCGCACCCAGTCCTGCAACCAACCCTCCAGTTCGAGCTTGCCGATCACCCAGCCGGCAAAGACCGCGATGATCAGGCCGAAGGCGGCATAGGTGACAGCCACCTGCCAGCCAACCAGCCCGAAGAGAAGCACCAGGGCCACCTCGTTCACCATCGGGGCAGAGATCAGAAACGAAAACGTCACCCCCAAAGGCACACCCGCGGACACCAACCCGATGAACAAGGGCACCGCCGAACAGGAACAGAACGGTGTCATCACGCCAAGACCTGCCGCCATGACGTTGCCCACGCCTTCGCGCTTGCCCGCCAGAAGCGCCCGCGTGCGTTCCGGCGAAAAGAAGCTGCGGATCACGCCCATCGCGAACACGATCAGCGTCAAAAGCATCATCACCTTGGGCACGTCGTAGAAGAAGAAGGCAATCGCCTCGCCGGTGTGGCTGTGCCGATCCACCGGGAAGAGCGACGTGACAAGTTCCGAGAGCGGGATCAGCTGGCGATAAACCAGCCACCAGCCCGCGACACAGGCGACGAGACCTGCGTGCCAGACCCAATCGGGGCGTGGCGCGGGGCGAGAGGTTGTGATCTCCGCGCTCATGCGGCTTTCCTTTCATCGATCTCGGCTGCGGCCAGGACCGCCTCCAGAATGGCCCGCGTTGCCGGGGTCAGGTTTGCGTTCAGCCGGTAGCGCACCCATTGCGCATCGCGCCGATCCACCACCAGACCCGCCTGCTTCAGGGTCTGCATGTGCCGCGACATCCGGCTTTGCGTGGCCTCAAGGCGGGCCATCAACTGGCAGACGCAATGCTCCTCGCCATCAGCAAGGATGCGGATCGCGCCAAGGCGTGTCGGTTCCGACAGGGCGTTGAGAATCGCAAGCGGCATGATCCGGTCCTCCGCATATGCGTTAGGGCGCATGTGGGCCTGAAGGACACATTCGTCAAGGTGAATGCAAGACCCGGACACCATGCCGCAGGGTGTCGCCCCCCCCCGGCCGTGACGAAAGCCCCCGCGCAGGGGATCGGTCCGTTGCGGGGAAGTTGCGGGGAACAGGTATCTGAACAAGCGCTTGCCACCGGTCAGCATGCACGGACACCGCGATGTGGCCAGCCCCATCGGACCCCGCATTGGCTGAGGGTTTGCGATCCTGTCAGACAGAAGATGGATGCGCACTTGCCCCATCGGCCCGGCAGTCTCTAATCTGCGCGCGAGGAGCACCGACAATGACACCAAACCGCAGGCAGAGCCTTGCCCTGATCGGAGCCTTTTGCGCAGCGCCTGCCCTGGTGCGTGCGGACTCGCCGATCAGGATGGGCCTGACACCGGTCTTTCTCGACAACGACGGCGAGGTGATCTTTCGCCTGCGCGAGGCCTTGGCAAAAGGCACCGGGCGGGCCATCGAACTTGTCCAGCGCCGGACCTATCAGGAGGTGACCGGGCTCTTGCTCGAAGGCGGGGTGGACGCGGCATGGCTCTGCGGCTTTCCGTTTCTTCAGCACGAGGAAAGCCTGGCGCTGCTGGGCGTCCCGGTCTGGCGCGGCGCGCCGCTCTATCAATCCTATCTGATCGTGCAGCCGGACGATCCGGCGACCGGCCTTGCAGACCTGCGCGGTGGGACACATGCCTATTCCGATCCCGACAGCAATTCCGGCTGGCTCGTCACCGCGTCGGACATCGTCCGCATGGGCGCGCGGCCCGAGGATTTCTTTGCCCGCACGCTGTTTGCCTACGGCCACCGCAATGTGGCGCGATCCGTTGCCGGTGGCCTGACCAGGTCGGGCAGCATTGATGGCTATGTCTGGGAAGCCCTGACCCAGGTCGAGCCGGACCTGACCGCACGAACCAAGGTGATCGGACGGTCCGAGAGGCTGGGCTTTCCGCCCTTCGTGACCCGCAAGGACCATGTCGGCAGTCAGACCTTCGACCGTCTTCACAAGGCGCTGCTCAGTCTTGAGGCATCGTCCGAGGGACAGGAAGCGCTGAAGCTCCTGCAATTGGACCGGATCGAAAAAGGTGAACTCAGGCTCTTCGACGGCATCCGCGCCAGAATGCGCGAGGTTCAGGCCGCATGACCGGACGGACGGTCAAACGGCTGTCACGTCTGCCGCTGTCGCTGCGCGTGCCGCTGATCGCCTCGGCGCTGATGGTGCTTGTCGGGGTCGTCGCATCGCAACAGGTGCTGTCGGCCCTGTCGGCGGTGCAGGAGGCGCGGTTGCAGGAACTGGCCCGCCTGCATGTCGATGGGCTGAGCGTGGCCCTTGGCCCCTCGGTGCTGCGTCGCGATGTCTGGGAGGTATTCGACACGCTGGACCGCGCCGTGGCGGCAGGGTCGGGTCAGCGCATGGTGCTGACCGTGGTGGCCGATGAAAACGGCCGGGTGATCGCGGCGTCGGACCCGTTGCGCGCCCCGGTGGACTCGGATGTCGGGCCGCTCGCCGATGGCGCGCTGGCCATCGATGCGATCCGCCTGTCAGGCGGGGCCGACCATATCCGCGTGGCCGCCGACCTCGACTATCAGGGCCGCCGTGTCGGCCGGATCATCAGTGAGTTGAACGTCTCCGACCTCGTGGCGGAACGCTGGACGGCGGGCCTCTATCTTTTGGCGGGCAATGCGGCGATGACTCTGGCGCTGGCGGTTGGCGGCTACCTTGCGATGCGGCGGATGCTCGAACCGGTCGCAAGGCTGGCGGGGCACATGGGCCGGATGGAGGGCTCGCTGGAACCGATCGCGGCCGCCGACCTGCCGAAGGGCGATAGTGAGCTGGCGCAGCTCATTCATACCTACAACGCGATGACAGAGGCGGTGCGCGCCAGGGCCGAGGCCGAACGCCGGCTCGCCGAACGCGAGCGGTTTGTCAGCCTCGGGCGGCTGTCGTCGTCGCTGGCCCATGAGATCAACAACCCGCTCGGCGGGCTGCTGAATGCGACCGACACGATCCGCACCTATGCCGACCGACCGGAGGTGGTCCGCGATGCCGCCGATCTCCTGGATCGCGGCCTGCGCCATCTGCGCGATGTGGCCCGCGCGACGCTGGAGCAGAACCGGATTGATCGCAGCGGCCAGCCCCTGCGCCGCGAGGATTTCGATGACCTTCGCCTGCTGTTCGGGCCCGAGGTCGCGCGGTTGAGCCAGAAGCTGGACTGGAGCGTTGATGCGCCCACCGAGGCGCTGGAGGTTCACTCGGCGGCAGCGGTGCGTCAGATCGTGCTGAACCTCCTGCTGAACGCGGCCGCAGCCGCAGGCACGGCCGGGACCGTTGGCCTCAAGGTGCGGGCAACCGAAAACGGGCTTGATCTGGAAATCACGGATTCGGGCCCTGGCCTGAACCGCGCCGCACTCCAGCGTCTGATGACCGACGATCCGGTGCAGCCCGGCGGTGGGGTCGGCCTGCGTCTGGTGCGCGATCTGGTGCGGCAAGCCGGGGGCCGGGTGGATTATGTGCGACGGTCCGACACCACCGAGATTTCCGTAGTCCTGCCGGAAGGCACCGCGGCATGATGAAAGGCCGGCGCATCGCCCTCATCGAAGATGACGAGATCATGGGCGGGTCGATCGCTCAGCGTCTGACGCTGGAAGGGGCCGAGGTGATCTGGATGAAGCTGGCGCAGCGCGCCATCGGCGCCTTGCGCACGCCGCGCGCGCCGATTGACGCCATCATCTGCGACGTCTGCCTGCCGGACGGCACCGGCGAAGAGGTGTTCACCACGCTTTGCCGCACCATGACGCCGCCGCCCTTTCTGTTCATCACCGGCCAGGGCGACATTGATCAGGCGGTGCGCATGCTGCAGGCCGGAGCGACGGACTACATCACCAAGCCCTTCGACATGGGACCCTTTCTGGCACGGCTGAATCTGCTCTTGCGCCCGCGCCCGGTCGAGGATCTGCCCGACCTGCTGGGGATCTCGGTCGCCGCCAAACAGGTCGAGGCGCTGGCGTTGACGGCCGCTGAAAGCAGCCGGCCGATTCTGGTTCGCGGGGCCTCGGGGACGGGGAAAGCTCTGGTGGCGCGGCGCATCCACTTCCTGTCCGATCGCTCAGCAGCGCCGTTCATGCACGTCAATCTTGCGCGCGACGGGGCCGACCTGTCGTTGTTGCAGGCTGCGGCCGGCGAGGTCGGAGAGGGTGTGCTGTTCCTCAACGGTCTCAACCGTATGGAGCCGGCGGCGCAGGACTGGCTGATGCGCTGGCTCGACGAAACGCCTGAGGTCCGCATCATCGCGGCCTGCGGCGCGGATATGGCCGAACTCGTGAAGGCGGGCAGCTTCCGGGAGGACCTCTATTTTCGTCTCGATCTCTTTGAAATCCCGATCCCGCCGCTGAAGGAACGGCCCGAGGACGCGGTCTGGCTTCTCCACCAATTATTCGATGCGATGACGGCCCGCAGAAACCCGCCGTTGCGGGGCGTTTCCGCTTTGGCCGACCAGGCCGTCCTGACCTATGACTGGCCAGGAAATGGGCGTGAGGTGCGCGCAAGGCTGGTGCAGGCGATCGAAACGGCGGTCGGAGACACGATTTTTCCATCCGACCTGTTCCCCGAGTCGAAGACAGCACCCGAAGCCCCGTTTCCCAGCCTGTCAGAGGCCAGGGACAGCGCCGAGCGTGCGCATATCCTGGCGGCACTGGAACGAACCGGCGGACAGGTCACCGAGGCGGCGAAACTCCTGAAGGTCTCGCGCACGACTCTGTGGGAGAAGATGCAGAAACTCGAGCTTTAGCGCGCCCGCGACGTTCGAAAATCCGAACACACAAAAATACCTCGCCTTTGCAAGGATTTGCCGCACCGCAGCGTTTCCGTCAGGGCGCTCGCTTGGCTACTCCGTGCGCAGCTATCCTGCCAGTGTGGAAGAAATGGGAGGACTACCTAGATGAAATGCAATCGGTTGGTCGATGTCGGCCGCCGCCAATTCCTGCGTGGCGGTGTGCTCGGCGTTGCTGGGGCGGCTGCGGCGGCTGTGGTGCCTGCGGGTGAGGCGAAGGCGCAAGGCCTCGCGCTCATCACCTACCCCTCCACGAAGCTCGCAAATATCGCAGACCTCAAGATCAACGAACCGATGGATGTGAGCTATCCCGACGCCGCAAGCCCCGGCGTCCTGCTCAAGCTCGGCACCGCGGTCGAGGGGGGCGTCGGCCCCGATGGGGACATCGTCGCCTATTCGGTGCTCTGCCCGCACAAGGGCTACCAGATGTCCTATCACGCCGCCGACAAGACGCTGAACTGCCCAGGGCACTACAGCCGCTTTGACTGCGAAAAGGGCGGCCAGCAGGTCTGGGGCCATGCGACGCAGAACCTGCCGCAATTCCTGCTTCGGGTCGAAGACAACGGCGACATCTACGCCGACAGCGTGGACGAGCTGATCTATGGCCGTCTGACCAACATCCTGGAAGCGTAAGGGCGAAGACCAGATGGCATACAAACGCAATATCGACCGCCTGCCGATCATTCCCGCAGGCGCCAAGGAACACAACGTCACCTGCCACTACTGCATCGTCGGTTGCGGCTACAAGGCCTTTACCTGGCCGGTCAAGAAGACCGGATCGCTGACCGACAACTGGTCGGGCGAGGATCTCTCGGCCCAGCAGGGCGCGGATTCCGACCTCTGGTATGCGCCGTCGATGTACAACGTCGTCAAGCAGGACGGCAAGGACGTGCATCTTGTCATCAAGCCGGATTATGAATGCGTGGTGAACTCGGGCCTCGGCTCGATCCGCGGCGCGCGCATGGCCGAGAACCGTCGTTCCGACAAGACCGGGAGCCAGCAGCAACGCCTGACCGAGCCGATGGTCTGGCGCTATGGCACCTGGCAGCCGACCGCCTGGGAAGATGCGCTCGACCTCGTCGCCCGCGTCACCGCCCGCGTGATCGACAAGGACAACGAGGATGACCTCTTCGTCTCGATGTTCGACCACGGCGGCTCGGCCGGCGGCTACGAGAACACCTGGGGCACCGGCAAGCTCTACTTCGGCTCGATGAAGGTCAAGCACTGCCGCATCCACAACCGTCCGGCCTACAACTCGGAAGTCCACTCCAGCCGGGACATGGGCGTGGACGAACTGCAGTACAACTACTCCGACTACGAAGTCACCGACACCATCTTCCTTGTCGGGACCAACCCGGTCGAATGCCAGACCAACCTCTTCTTCAACCATATGGTGAAGGGGATGCAGAACGGGGCGAAGGTTGTCATCTCCGACCCGCGGCGCACGGTCACGGTCGATCACTGCGAACAGGTGGCCGGGGCGGAAAACGTGCTGCATCTGGCGATCACGACCGGTTCGGACGTGGCGCTGCACAACACGCTCTTCACCTATATCGCCGATCAGGGCTGGGTGGATGCCGACTTCATCGCCAAATCGACCTTCCAGGGCGACAAGGCGGTGGATGCGGACTCGGCTCATCCCGCCGCACTGGGTTCGTTCGAAGCGGCGCGCGTCGCCTGCAAGATGAGCCTGGCCGACGGGGCGGCTGCAACCGGTCTGACCGAGGCGCAGATCATCCAGGCGGCGGAGTGGATCGCCAAGCCCAAGGATGACGGCAGCCGCCGCAAGACGGTGACCGGCTATGAAAAGGGCATCATCTGGGGCAACGACAACTACCGTGCCATCGGGTCGCTGCTGAACATCGCGCTCGCGACCGGCAACGTCGGGCGTGAAGGCGGCGGGTGCTGCCGTCTTGGCGGCCACCAGGAAGGCTACTTCCGTCCGTCCGACGCCCATGTCGGCCGTCCGGCGCCCTATATCGACGAATTGTTGATCGCGGGCCGCGGCAAGGTGCACCACATCTGGGCCAACGACCACTTCAAGACGACCCTCAACGCCAGCCAGTTCAAGCGCATCTACAACCGTCGCAGCCAGATGGTGAAGGAAGCGATGGACGCCGCGGCGGGCCGGTCGCGCGAGGAACTGGTCGATGCGATCGTCTCGGCGATCAACGCCGGTGGCCTGTTCGTGGTGGACGTGGACATCATCCACAGCCAGATCGGTCAGGCCGCACATGTGATCCTGCCTGCGGCGGAATCGGGCGAGATGAACCTGACCTCCATGAACGGCGAGCGGCGTCTGCGGCTTGTCGAGAAGTACATGGATGCGCCCGGCACGGCCAAACCAGACTGCCTGATCGCCGCCGGAATCGCCCAGAACCTTGAGCGCGTGCTGCGCGAGGAAGGGCGGAACGAGTATGCCGACCAGTTCAAGGGCTACGACTGGAAGACCGAGGAAGACTCCTTCATGGACGGCTACCACTCGGGCAACCCGGAAGTGACCTACGAACGCCTGCGCGCCATGGGCAACAACGGCGTGCTGGAACCGGTTGTCGGCTTCGCCGATGGCAAGCTTGTCGGCACCGAACGGCTCTACGCGGACGGGGTCTTTACCCGCCACGGCCGCGAGGACGGCAAGGCGCTCTTCTGCATGGGTGAATTCCGTGGCTGGCAGGCTCCGGGCAAGGCCCAGCAGCAGGCGACTCACAAGTTCCTGATCAACAACGGTCGCGCCAACATGAACTGGCAGAACTGGTTCCTCGATCAGGGCAACGAGTTCGTGATGGATCGCTTCCCGGTGCCCTTCATCCAGATCAACCCCGATGACATGGCCGAAGTCGGCATCAGCGCGGGCGACATGGTTGAAGTGTACAACGACGTGGGCGCGACGCAGGCCCTCGCCTATCCCGAGCCGACAGCGCGGCGGGGCGAGACCTTCATGGTCTTCGGTGCTCCGAACGGGGCGCAGGGGAACATCGTCAACCCCGGCACCAATGAGCTGGTTCTGCCGAACTACAAGCACACCTGGGCCAACCTCCGGAAGATCTCGGATGCGACGGAAGCGTCGAAACGGGTGTCCTACAAGTCCTGGGAAGTCGAACTCTGAGAGCCATATCATCATCCCGCTCCGGCCATCGGCCGGGGCGGGTCCTTGCACCAGAGACCGAACAGGCCGGGATCGGCGGCGCGCCGATCCCGGCTTTGTTCAGACGACCGATGTCCGCACAATGAGGCCTCCCATGAACCTTGCCCATGTCAGTATCGAGGGACGGGGAAGGACCGACCTCTTCCTGATGTCGGTCGCCGCGCATCTTGCAGCACGCGGGCTGCGTCTGGCCGGAACCGTGCAGAGCAACGTCCAGCGTCCGGATCGCGCCAGGTGCGACATGGACCTGCGGGTGCTGCCGGATGGCCCGGTGGTGCGGATTTCCGAAGACCAGGGAAGCGCGGCGCGTGGCTGCATCCTCGATTCCGGCGCCCTGGAACAGACCGTTCTCGAAGTCGAGCGGCGTCTGGCCGGGGCCGATCTTCTCATCGTCAACAAGTTCGGCAAACGCGAAGCCGAGGGCAAGGGCCTCGTGCCCGTGATCGCGGCCGCGCTCGACCTCGACATGCCTGTTCTGGTCGGGGTCAATGGTCCGAACCTGCCGCTGTTCCTGACCTTCTGCGGCGGTCATGCCGCTGCCCTGCCCGCCGATCTGGACCATGTCCTCAGATGGTGCCGGACCGTCCGCACCGATCTGGTGGCCTAGAACGTCCGGTTTCCGAGGGCGCCCGCTCTGATCCGGGTTCAGTTCCGGATCAGGCGATAGAAGACAGCGGTCGGCAGCAAGCGCCCGAGAGAGAAGAGCCAGGCGAAGGGATGCGGAAAATCCGTCCGGAAGCGATCGCTCTGCATCAGCCGGAGCACCCGGGCAGCGGCATCCTCCGCCGACATGATCGCGGGCATGGCGAAGTCATTCTTGTTGGTCAGGCGGGTGCGGATGAAGCCCGGATTGGCAAGCTGCACGACGACTCCGCTGCGGTGCGTATCCGCATGAAGGTTCTCGGCCAGATGCATCAGCGCAGCCTTGCTCGCGCCATAGCCGATCGCGCCGGGCAGGCCGCGATAGCCCGCGATCGACCCGATCAGGACGACATGGCCCGCGTCGCGCGCAATCATCGCGGGCACGACGCGGCCAAGCAGGCGCATCGCGCCGATGAAATTGGCATCGACCATGGCCTCGGCCGCGGCCACGTCCCAGTCCCCGCTCGCCATCGGTTCGTAGAGCCCGACGCAGAAGATCACTCCGTCGAAGGCACCGACGGTCGCGACGGCCTGCGCAACGGACGCCGGATCGGTGACATCAAGGGCCAGCACCCGGCCGCCGCCAAGTTCGGCCGCAAGGTCCTCCAGCCGAGCGGCATTGCGCGCCGACAGGATCAGCCTGGCACCCGCGCGCGCCAACTGATGCGCCAGCGCACGGCCCAGCCCCTCGCTCGCGCCGACCAGCCAATAGGTCTTGCCGCTGAGGTCGCGGCTCATGCCACCGGCCGCATCGTCGCGATCAGTTCGGCGACCTTGATCCCGAATTTCCGCATTTCAGATCGGTTCATGATGTTTCCGTTCTCCATGAGGTAAAGCCAGTCGGTCACATCGAGGACATGACCACCCGCCTCCTGCGGCAACCGGATACGGTATCTGAGGCGCACGACCCCATCGCGCTGCTCGCCCGATCCGGTGCCGACGATATCGTCCGCCGTGGCCGAGAAGCTGCCATCGCCGGTCATCTCAAGATGCCATTTCCGCTCCTGCGTGCCGCCGCTGGCGAACGTGAAGCTCTCTTGCAGGGTTCCCGAATTTCCCGACCATTCGCCCCGCATCTCGGCCACGAAACGCGAGGTGACGCGACCCGTCGGCCCGAAGATCAGCCCCTCGGACAGGATCGGACCCGAAAGCTGCTGGCGAATGTCGAAGATCGGCCGCGTGCCTGCATAGTCCGCCACCGACTGCGCGGCAAAGCCGAAGAACCGACGCGAGAGGAGCCAGAGCGCGACCAATGCCGCAAGGGTGAGCAGCAGGGTCATACCGCGACCTCATGGCTTGGCAACCGCGCGACCATCGCCACGGCGGCCAGTTTCAGAAAGCAGGGAAGGACGGCGTAGCTGAAGGTCAGCGTGTCCAGCGCGGCCTGCGGATTTGGTCCGCCCGGCCGATAGCCCTTCGCCTCGAGCAAGGGCAGGACGATGATCGCGGCCAGCGCCAGGGCGCCTTTCGACACGAAGGCCCAGAAGCCGAAGGTCTGCCCGGTCGGCAGACCGGCCGCCGACAGGCGCGCGGCGAAGAGCGCCGAGAGGATCACCATGTCGGCCCCCTGCGCCGCACCGGTCACGACGCAGATGATCGCGAATCCCAGGGTCGCCCCCGGCGGCAGGAGCCCCGCCCCGAGGAAGCCGGCAATCGCCAGCGCCATGCCCGCGATCAGGAC
>JBGSNN010000167.1:0-1965 GCA_041739655.1 Albidovulum sp.
GTCAGCGTGCAGCCCGACGGCTTTGCGGGTGAAACTGCGGCCAGCAAGCGCGCGCGCCTCGCCGCCGAACTGACGGCGGCCGGTCAGGCGGCGGCCGTGCTCACCCTGCCCGACTCGATCTCGTGGCTGCTGAACATCCGCGGCTCAGACATCGAACGCAATCCGGTCGTCCAGGCCTTCGCGGTGCTCTATGATACCGGTCGCGTGACGCTCTTCATCGCGCCCAGGAAGCTGAGCGATGAGGTGCGGATCCATCTCGGCCCCGAGGTCACGCTGCGCCCGCCCGCCGCCTTCGCCCCGGCGCTGAGGACGCTGCCGGGGCCGGTCCGCGTCGATGCCGCCACCGCCCCTGTCGAGGTCACGCGGATTCTCAATGAGGCGGGGATTGCCGTCGTCACGGCACCCGACCCCTGCCTTCTGCCCAAGGCGCGCAAGAACCCGACCGAGATTACCGGGATGGTGGCCGCCCATCTTCGCGACGGCGCCGCGATGGTCGAATTTCTCGCCTGGCTCGATGCCGAGGCGCCGCAGGGCGGCCTGACCGAGATCGACGTGGTCACACGTCTCGAAGGCTTCCGGCGCGCCACCAATGCGCTCAAGGAAATCAGTTTCGAGACGATCTGCGGCAGCGGCCCGAACGGCGCCGTCATTCACTACCGCGTCAGCCGCGCGACGAACCGGCCGCTGACCCCCGGTGAGATCGTCGTCATCGATTCCGGCGGCCAGTATCTCGACGGCACCACCGACATCACCCGGACGGTGGCCATCGGCGCGGTCGATGCCGCGGCGAAGGCCGCCTTCACCCGCGTCCTGCAGGGCATGATCGCGATTTCCCGCCTGCGCTGGCCGCGTGGCCTGACCGGTGCGCATCTCGATGCCATCGCGCGCTATCCGCTCTGGCTCGCCGGCCAGGACTATGACCACGGCACCGGCCACGGCGTCGGCTGCTACCTCTCGGTCCACGAGGGGCCGCAGCGCCTCAGCCGGGCGACCGATGTGCCGCTTGAGGCGGGGATGGTGCTGTCCAACGAACCCGGCTATTACCGCGAAGGCGCCTTCGGCATCCGGATCGAGAACCTGGTTCTGGTGTCCGACGCGCCAGAGCTTCCGGGCGGCGATGCGCATCGCAAGATGCTCTGCTTCGACACGCTGACCTTTGTGCCGATCGACCGGCGGCTGATCGACGCCGATCTCATGTCGCGGGCCGAGCGCGACTGGCTCGACGCCTATCACGCCGAGGTTCTGGCCCGCATCGGCCCGCGCCTGTCCGACGGCGCGCGCGACTGGCTGACGGCGGCGACGCGGCCGCTCTGACACGGGGCTGTCAAGCGCGGGGACGAGACTTCGCCACCCGCTTCACGAAAAGGAGACGACGATGGCCGACCCTATCCATATCCGCCCGGCCGAGGGCACCTGGACCGTCCGCGCCGACGGCGCGATCCTCGGCGAGACGACACATGCGCTGGAACTGACCGAAGGCGGCTATCCGCCGGTGATCTATTTCCCGCGTGCGGACATCGCGATGGCGTTGCTCGACAAGAGCACACGCACATCGACCTGCCCGTGGAAGGGCGCGGCGGAATATTACACCATCGCGGCGCCTAGCGGCCCGATCCACGACGCCGCCTGGAGCTATGCCAACCCGAAGCCCGAGGTCGCCGCCATCGCGGGCCATATCGCCTTTTATCCCGACAAGGCGACGATCGAGCGCATCTGACAAACGGCGCGCCCATGGGCGCTCGACAGGCCTAGCTGTGTTCCTCGGCCGCGCTCGCGGCAAGCGCGCGGGCATAGGCGCGCAGGGCGTCGGTCTGGAACAGCGCGCCGACCAGAACCGGCGCGCCTGCCTCGTCGCGGCGCGTCAGATCGAGGAGCTCTGCTACTACAACACCTTCTTCCAGACCTCTCACGTCCCCGCCATCGCGCTTGCGGCGAAGATCGCCGAACTGGCGCCGGGCGATCTCA
>JBGSNN010000262.1:0-2042 GCA_041739655.1 Albidovulum sp.
CAAGCCAGCCATCAAGCGCGTCATGCACCAGCCCCGGCCAGTCCCGGGCCGCGAGCGAGACCGGCACCAGCCGCCGCGGACCGAGCCTCAGCGTTGTTGCCAGCCCCTCGTCGAGATGCACCTCGCTGTCGCCGCCAAGCCCGGTCGTCCGCATCGCCACCGCCTCGACCATCGTGCGGTAGGGACCGACCCGCGCGCCCATCGGATCGATCGCGGGCAGGCCGCCGCGCAGAAGACAGATATCGGTCGTCGTGCCGCCGATATCGGAGATCAGCGCATCTGTCTCGCCGGTCAGCCAGCGGGCGCCCGCGACCGACGCGGCGGGACCGGAGAGGATCGTCTCTATGGGGCGTTCGCGCGCGACGGCGGCCGAAACAAGCGCCCCGTCGCCGCGCACGACCATCAGCGGTGCATCGATGCCGATTCGCGCCATATGGCTCAGGCAGGCTGAGATCAGGTGGTCGATCATGCCGATCAGGCGGGCGTTCAACACCGCCGTCAGCGCCCGGCGCGGGCCGTTCAGCCCGGCAGAGAGTTCATGCGAGCAGCTCACAGGCTTGCCGGTCAGGTCGCGGATCAGGTCGCGGGCGGCGAGTTCGTGCGCCGGGTTGCGGGTAGCAAAACTGGCCGCGACCGCAAAGCCGCTGACGCCGTCGGCAACCTCGGCCACGGCATCCCGAAGCGCCGTGAGATCCAGCGGGCGCATCTCGGCGCCGGTGTGGGTGTGACCGCCCGCCATCCACAGGACCGGATCACCCCGCATCGCCTCTTCCAGTCCCGCGCGCCGAAACTCACCGGCGTCGAAGCCGATGAACACCAGCGCGACGCGACCGCCCTGGCCCTCGACCAGCGCATTGGTGGCGAGCGTAGTGGACAGCGAGACGAGGCCCACGTCGGCGGCCGCGATCCCGGCCCCGGCAATGGCTGCATCCATCGCACTGCCGACGCCCGCCGAGAGGTCGGGCCGCGTCGTCAAAGCCTTGGCCGAGGCAACAACGCGGTCGTCGCCCTCATCAAGGACCACGGCGTCGGTATATGTGCCGCCAGTATCGACGCCGAGAAGATAGGTCATTGGCCCCGTTCCGTCCTAGCGCGCGTCCCGCAGGATGCGCTCTGCCCCGATCCAGCCGACAAGAATGCTCGGGGCATTGGTATTGCCCCCGATCAGCGTTGGAAAGACCGAAGCGTCACAGACCCGAAGCCCCCGCATCCCGCGCACCCTCAGATCGGGATCGACGGCAGAGGCCGCCGCATCGGACCCCATCCGCACGGTGCAGGAGGGGTGGTAGACCGTCCCCGACCGGGCACGAAAATCGGCAATAAGGGCGTCGTCCGACTGCACGTCCGGGCCGGGGCGCAACTCCTCCGCGATCAGCGACCGCAGCGGTTCCGCCGCCGCGATGCGGCGCAGGAATTTTACCGCGGTCAGCATCTCGGACACGTCATGGTCGGTTGAAAAGGCATTGGCGACGATGCGCGGATGGGCGAAGGGGTCCGCCGATTGCAGCGTGATCTCGCCCCGGCTCGTCGGGCGGCAGTTCGAGAGGCCGATGGAAAGGCCCGAGAACGGGTCTGGTGTCAGAAGCGGCCGTTCGCCCTTGCGCGGCAGAAGGGTCGAGAAGGCCTGAAAGTAAAGTTGCATGTTCGGACGCGACAGCGCCGGATCGGTGCGAAAGAACCCGCCCGCGTGGTTGATGGACTTCGCCAGAGGGCCGGTGCCACGCAGGAAATACTGCATTCCCACCAGTATCTTTCCCCACCACGGACGCAGGATGTCGTTGTAGGTCGGGACCGTCATCCGCCAGGTGTAGTTGATGCCCTGATGGTCGTTCAGGTTCTGCCCGACCTGGCGGTTGTCCGCGACGACCGGGATGCCCATGTCGCGCAGATGCGCGGCAGGACCGATCCCCGACAGCATCAAAAGCTGCGGCGAGTTGATCGCACCGCCCGACAGGATCACCTCGCCGCGCGCCGCGACGCGGTGCAAGGCGCCCCGCCGCCGGTACTCGACTCCCGTCGCGCGACCGTCCTCGACGGTGACG
>JBGSNN010000280.1:0-2062 GCA_041739655.1 Albidovulum sp.
CGTCACCGCCCGCCGCACCGGGCAGGCAGAGGTTCGCGGCCAGCCCGGCGAAATGGGCGCGCAGCGCGGTCCGCAGCGGGATCGCCCGGTCCATCAGCAGCCACCACTTCGAGGCGGTCGCAACATGGGCCAAAAGAAAGACGCCGAGCACCGACAGGAACAGCGGCCAGCTCAGCCGGGTGAAGCCCGCAAGGATCGCCTCCTTCGGCAGGAACCAGAAGATCAGCGCCAATGCCACGGCCGACCCGCAAGCGCGGATCGCCCATTTGCGCATGGCCTTGCCGCTGATCGCCACCTCAGGGCCTCAGATGCAGGCGCGAGATCATGTCGGCGATCAGGCCGAGCGACCAGATGATGAGCGCCGAGAGAAAGGCGAAGATCGTGGTTTCCGACAGGTTGTCCATCCAGACGTCATAGACGAACTTCAAGGCCCCGACCCCCATCAGCCCGAGACCAAGGGGGATGAACACCCGAAGCGGGTTGAACAGAACCGTCATGCGCAGCACGAGGATAACGAAGTTCAGGAAATCCACCGGCCGGATCTTCGATTTTCCGACACGCTTGCCGTACTGGATCGGCGTATAGATCATGCGCTTGCCATTGCACGACATGCAGAGCGTGATCGTCGTGGTGAAGGAAAACTTCTGCGGCAAGAGCGGGATGAACGGAACCAGTTCGGATTTGCGGAACACGCGCAGGCCCGAGTTGAGGTCATTGAGGCGCCGTTCGGCAAGGAACGAGGCGAAGGTGTTGAGCACCCATTTCGCCGGACGGCGGATCAGCGGCACGTTCTTCATTCCCGCGCCGCGGTCACCCACCACCATGTCCTGATCGCGGCAGAGCGCGAGCATTCCCGGCAGGTAGTGCGGCGGGTAGGTGCCGTCGGCGTCGATGATGGCGACATATTCGTACTGCGCCTTCTTGATGCCGCGCTTCAGGCTGGCCCCGTAGCCGGTATTGACCTGATTGCTGTCCACGATCACCCCGGTCTCCCGCGCGATCTCGAGCGTCCGGTCCTCGGAGCCGTCGTCGACGACGATGATCTCGTAGGGGATGCCCTGCGGGTCCATCGCGGCGCGCACATGCTCGATCGTCTCGCGCACGGCACCTTCCTCGTTATAGGCCGGGATCACGATGCTCAGCGACATGCCGTCGAGCTCGGACGCAACGGCCTGCGCATCCGTCGTAGTGGCGGTCTTCATATCCATATCCTTCATTCCCTTCCCTGCTTCCGGTTGGGTGTACTCAGTCGCAGAGATGCCTCAGGGCACGTGCAGACGGTTCTTCACGCCGAGGACGTGATACTCAAAAAGGCACCAGGCAAAGGCTGCTGCCGAATAGACGTAGTAGATCTGGTGCCAGGCCAGCGTTGCGGCGGCAAAACCAAGGCCGCCGTGGTCATACATGAAGTGCGCAAACCGCCAGTTCGCGGCAATGACGGTCACGGCAAGCGCCAGTGTCACGGGCCAGAGCGACGGCGCGAGGGGCAGCGCCAGCACCGACAGGATCAGAAGCCCGGCCAGCACCGCCTTGGCCTTTTCGCCATGCGAGGTGTTGAGGTCGTTGTGCACACCCTCGCGCGAGATCATCAGCCGTGACCACGGCAGCGCGCGGCGGAATATGTCGGTATGAATGGCGTTCTTCGGGGTCCAGACCTTGAGGTGCTTGCCCAGAAGCGTCGGATCGACGGTGATCCGCCCGCCCGCGCGGCGGATGCGATAGCCCAGCTCGATATCCTCGATCGAGGGCACCCGGTAGGTGTCCACGTCAAAGCCGCCGATCTTCAGGAACATGTCCCTGCGCACAGCGCCGCAGCCGGCCCAGAAGGTCTGCGCATCCCGCTCGGCCGTCTGGTGATAGAAGCGGTGCATGAGGTTCTTGTAGCGCGAGAACCAGTGCTGCCCGTCTGGCGCGGAATCGTAGGACCCGAAGACCGCTGCCACGCCCGGATCGGCGAAGGCCGCGCGCACCTTGGCGGCGCCGTCCTCCCAGGCGATCACGTCGCTGTCCACGAACCAGAGGATGTCGCCCGTCGCCTCGCGGGCGGCCAGGTTGCGCGCCA
>JBGSNN010000281.1:0-4619 GCA_041739655.1 Albidovulum sp.
GGGCGGCGACGCGATGCGGGCGGCCTGGGGTCCGGCCCTGGCGCGGGTCGCCGCGTTCGACCCAGACCTCATCATCGTCTCTGCCGGGTTTGACGCCCACCGGGACGACCCGCTGGCCGGGCTGAACTGGACCGAGGAGGATTTTGCCTGGATCACTCAAGCGATCTGCGATCTTGCCGACAAGACCTGCGGCGGACGGGTGGTATCCTGCCTTGAGGGTGGCTATGATCTTGACGCACTCGCCGCTTCGGTCGCGGCGCATGTCACCGTCCTGATGGAGCGCGGCCAATGAGCGACATGTCCAAACTCAGCTTCGAAGACGCGATGAAGCAACTGGAAGAGGTCGTGCGCGCCCTCGAATCCGGCAATGTGGAACTTGAGAAATCCATCGCGCTCTACGAACAGGGCGCGCGACTCAAGGCGCATTGCGAGAAGAAGCTGAAAGAGGCGGAAGAGAAGGTCGCGATGATCACGCTTGGCCCCGACGGCCAGCCGACCGGCACCACCCCCGTCGAAGGTCTCTGAGTGTTCCAGAACCGTCTGAAGCGTGTGCAGACCAAGGTGCAGGAGGCGCTGGATGAGGCGCTAGCCGGGTATCCCGATCTGCCGGTGATTGACGCAATGCGCTATGCGCTTCACGGTGGCAAGCGGCTCCGCGCCTTCCTCGTGATCGAAAGCGCCCGGCTGCATGGCATCCACGAAGGCGAGGCAATGTCGGCAGCCGCGGCAGTCGAGGCGCTGCATGCCTATTCGCTGATCCATGACGACCTGCCCTGCATGGACGACGACGACCTGCGGCGCGGCCAGTCGACCGTGCACGTCAAGTGGGATGAGGCGACGGCGGTTCTGGCAGGTGACGCGCTTCAGGCCTTCGCGTTCGAGTTGTGCTGCGATCCTGGGCTCGGCGCGCGCCGGATCGACCTCGTCACCGCCCTCGCCAAGGCCTCCGGCGCTGCCGGCATGGTCCTCGGCCAAGCGCTCGATATCGCCGCCGAGACTACCGACGCGCCGCTGACGCTGGAGGCAATCACCCGGCTTCAGGCGGGCAAGACCGGCGCGCTCATCACCTTCGCCGCCACAGCGGGGGCGATCCTCGCCGGTGCCGATACGCGACCGCTCGAAGACTTCGCTCGCGCCCTCGGCCTCGCCTTCCAGATCGCCGACGATATCCTCGACGTCGAGGGCGACCCCGACAAGGCCGGAAAGAAACTTCGCAAGGACGCTTCAGCGGGCAAGGCGACCTTCGTGTCGCTCTTGGGCCTCGATGGCGCAAAGAAGCGGGCGAAAGATCTCGTGACCGAGGCGGAGCGGGCGCTCTTGCCCTATGGACCGAAAGCCGACACCTTGAGAGATGCCGCGCATTTCGTTATCGCTCGTGAGATGTAGGCGGCAAGGGCCGGTGATGGACGACAGACCGAAGACCCCGATCCTGGACCGCGTGACGATCCCGGCCGATCTCAAGGCGCTCAGTGACCGTGAGCTGAAGCAACTCGCCGATGAGCTGCGCGCCGAGACGATCAGCGCGGTATCGGTGACCGGCGGGCATCTCGGCGCCGGGCTCGGTGTCGTCGAACTGACCGTGGCGCTTCATGCCGTGTTCAACACGCCGCACGACAAGATCATCTGGGACGTCGGCCACCAGTGCTACCCGCACAAGATCCTGACCGGGCGGCGCGATCGTATCCGCACGCTGCGCATGAAAGGTGGGCTCTCGGGCTTCACCAAGCGGTCGGAATCGCCTTACGATCCCTTCGGCGCCGCCCACAGTTCCACCTCGATCTCCGCCGCCCTCGGCTTTGCCGTCGCCCGCGATCTTGGCGGCGACGCGGGTGATGCCGTGGCGGTGATCGGCGATGGCGCGATGAGCGCCGGCATGGCCTACGAGGCGCTGAACAACGCCGGTCACCTGAAAAAGCGGCTCTTCGTCGTGCTGAACGACAATGAGATGTCGATCGCCCCCCCAGTCGGAGCCATGTCGGCCTATCTCTCGCGGCTCTACGCCGGTGCGCCCTACCAGGAACTGAAGGCCGCCGCCAAGGGCGCCATCAGCCTGCTGCCGCCACCCTTCCAGGAAGGCGCGCGCCGTGCCAAGGAAATGCTCAAGGGCATGACCGTCGGTGGCACAATGTTCGAGGAACTGGGTTTCTCCTATATCGGCCCGATCGACGGCCACGACATGGAGCAGCTTCTGAGCGTCCTGCGCACCGTCCATGACCGCGCCCGCGGGCCGGTCCTGATCCATGTGCTGACCAAGAAGGGCAAAGGCTACCCCCCCGCCGAACGCGCCGCCGACAAGGGCCATGCGACGGCCAAGTTCGACCCTGTCACAGGCGAACAGAAGAAGTCGCCCTCGAACGCGCCCGCCTATACCAAGGTCTTTGCGCAGAGCCTTTTGCGGGAGGCGGAGGCGGACGACAAGATCGTCGCCATCACCGCCGCGATGCCCGACGGCACCGGCCTCAACCTCTTCGCCGAACGCTTTCCGCAGCGCTGCTTCGATGTCGGCATCGCCGAACAGCATGCGGTGACCTTCGCCGCCGGCCTTGCCGCAGCGGGCCTGAAGCCGTTCTGCGCGCTCTATTCGACCTTCCTGCAACGCGGCTACGATCAGGTTGTCCATGACGTGGCAATCCAGCGCCTGCCGGTCCGCTTCGCCATCGACCGCGCCGGTCTTGTCGGTGCGGACGGCGCCACCCATGCCGGCGCCTTCGATATCGCCTTCCTCGCCAACCTTCCCGGCATGGTCGTCATGGCGGCCGCCGACGAGGCCGAACTTGTGCATATGGTCGCGACCGCCGCCGCCCGCAACGATGGGCCCTCGGCCTTCCGCTATCCGCGCGGCGATGGCGTCGGGGTCGAACTGCCTGAGCGCGGGATCCCGCTCGAAATCGGCAAGGGCCGCATTGTTGCGACCGGTGGCCGCGTCGCGATTCTCTCGTTCGGAACCCGCCTCGCAGAGGTCCTGAAAGCGCGTGAAAGCCTCGGCGCCCGCGGCCTTGCACCGACGGTCGCCGATGCCCGGTTTGCCAAGCCCCTCGACCGTGCGCTGATCCTTCAGCTTGCCGCCGAACACGAGGCGCTCATCACCATCGAAGAGGGTGCCATCGGCGGCTTCGGCAGCCATGTCGCCCAGCTTCTCGCCGACGCAGGTGTGTTCGACCGCGGACTCAGGTTCCGCTCGATGGTCCTGCCCGACAGCTTCATCGACCAGTCAAGCCCGGAAGACATGTATGCCGTCGCAGGCCTGAACGCCGCCCAGATCGAGGCGAAGGTGCTCGAGGTTCTCGGCGTCGCCCGGATCGGCGAAAAACGCGCCTGACCAGCAGGCGCGCTTCAATCTCGATCAGCAGATGGCGGCTCAGGCGGTGCGTCCCCGCTCGATCCGGGCAAATTCGCGCAGGCGTGTCGCCTCGGACCGGTCGGCCGGGCGCTCATGCAGCACCCGCGTTGCCGGATGGCTGCCCTCCTCACCGGCGCTGCGCTCCACAGCAAGGTAGTTCTTCAGACGTCCGCCTTGATCGGGTTTCCTGCGGTCAGCGACATGTCGGCTCATGCGATCCTCCTCGGTTGCGTCTGCCCCATGACGGGGATCGTCCAAGAATGGGACCGAATCGGACATATTGCCACCCCTCACCCCGCCCTCACCCAGGATTGTGATCGGCGGCGCCGGCCCTCAACCGCGCAGCCGCCCAGCGCGCCGCATCCGCGACGGCGTCATCGGCATCCTCGGTCAGCGCCTGTGCGACAGAAAGAAGGTGTGGCAGACCCGAATTTCCTACGGCATAGAGAACATTCCGAACCAGCCGGTCGCGCCCGATCCGCTTGATCGCAGAGCCGGAGAACCGCGCCCGGAACCCTGCATCATCAAGCGTCGCCAGATCCTCCAACTCCGGCGCGCCCACCCGCGGCGCGTAACCGATCTCCCGCGCTGCCACTGCGAACTTGTTCCAGGGACAGACCGCGAGGCAATCGTCGCAGCCATAGATCCGGTTGCCCATCAGGGCCCGCAGTTCCTCCGCCACCGCCCCCTTATGCTCGATCGTCAGATAGGAAATGCAGCGCCGCGCATCGAGCTGATAGGGTGCCGGAAAGGCCGCCGTCGGGCAGATGTCGAGACAGGCCCGGCACGATCCGCAATGGTCCGTTTCGGCGGCATCCTTCGGCAGGTCGAGCGTTGTGAAGATGGCGCCAAGAAAGAACCAGCTGCCGAGGTCGCGGCTCACCAGATTGGTATGCTTGCCCTGCCAACCGAGGCCTGCCGCCTGCGCCAGGGGCTTCTCCATCACCGGCGCAGTATCGACAAAAACCTTGATTTCGGCCTGTAAAGAGGCTTTTTCAGCCTCGGTGATCAACCAGCGCCCGAGCCGCTTCAACCGCTTCTTCACAAGGTCATGGTAATCCCGCCCCTGCGCATAACAGGACACCCCGGCCCGGTCGCGCCTGCCCAGAACCGCCAGGGGATCGCCCTCCGGCGTATAGACCTCGGCCAGCATGATCACCGTCCGCGCCGCAGGCCAGAGCGCGGCGGGATCGCCGCGCCAGCCCATGCGCTCGGCCATCCATCCCATCTGCCCATGCCGCCCCGCCGCGACAAAGGCGGCAAGCCGCCCCGCCGCCTC
>JBGSNN010000303.1:0-5198 GCA_041739655.1 Albidovulum sp.
AGCGCCTCGCGGATGTCGGCTTCGGGCGCGAGGGCCATCATGACCGGTCCGACAAGGGGCGGCAGGGCGCTGCGGACACGGTTGAAGCTTTCGGGTTGCGCCGTCGCGATCACCATGGCGCCGCCGCTGCGCCGCCACGGCAGGACGCCATGTGTCAGGCAGAACTCGGTCCCGAGCCGGTCGAGCAGGCGCGGGTCGGGCGGCTCGGCAATCAGGTCGAGCGCGCGTGCCTGCCATTGCAGGCTGAGCGCCGCGGTCAGATCAGCCTCGCGCACCCAGCCGCGGGTCAGAAGGATGTCACCGAGACGGATGTCCTGACGGTCGCGCAGGCCGATCGCGCGGAGCAGGTTTTCAGGCGCGACCGCCTTCATGTCGAGCAGGATCTGGCCAAGCGGGCGGCGCGCCGGGAAAGGGCGGAATGGCGCCGGTCGGACGAACGGGGCCGACCGCTCCTGCGGCCGGGTTGCGACCACCGGGACGGGTGGTGCCGAGGTCTCGATCAGGCGCAGACGGGGCGGTGACATTTCCGGGCTCTGGCTCTTTTGTCAGAGCCTCGGAAATCTCGGTTAACAGTGCGTTAACGGCAACTGCGTCACCCTCAGCCGCGGCGCGCGCGCATCGCCTCGGCGAAGCGCTCGAAGAGGTAGAAGCTGTCCTGCGGCCCCGGGCTCGCCTCGGGATGGTACTGCACCGAAAAGACCGGGCGATCCTCAAGCCTTATGCCGCAGTTCGACCCGTCGAAGAGCGAGACATGGGTTTCCCTGACGCCCTTCGGCAGGGTCTGGCTGTCGACGGTAAAGCCGTGGTTCATCGAGGTGATCTCGACCTTGCCGGTTTCGAGATCCTTCACCGGGTGGTTGGCGCCATGATGACCGTGGTTCATCTTGATCGTCGTCGCGCCGAGGGCGAGGGCGAGCATCTGGTGGCCGAGGCAGATGCCGAAGACCGGGATGCCGGTGTCGAGCACACGCTTGATCATCGGCACCGCGTAACTGCCGGTCGCCGCCGGGTCGCCGGGGCCGTTCGACAGGAACACCCCCTCGGGGGCGTGCGCCATCACCTCTTCCGCGGTTGCGGTGGCCGGCAGAACGGTCACGTCGCAGCCGACGCTGGCAAGGCAGCGCAGGATGTTGCGCTTCGCACCATAGTCGAGCGCCACGACCTTGAAGCCGTCGCCCATGCGCTTGCCATAGCCTGCGGGCCAGGCCCAGCGGGTCTCGTCCCAGCGGTAGCTTTGCGCGCAGGTCACATCCTTGGCGAGGTCGAGGCCGACGAGGCCGGACCAGGCGCGGGCCTTGGCGACCAGCGCCGCGATGTCGAACTTGCCTTCGGGATCATGCGCGAGCGCCACATGCGGCGCGCCCTGCTGGCGGATCGCGCGGGTCAGGCGCCTTGTGTCGAGCCCGCCAATGCCGATGCGTCCGCGACGCGCGAGCCAGCCGACGAGGTCTTCCGCAGCGCGCCAGTTCGAGGGCTCGGTCGGATCCCATTTCACCACCATGCCCGCCGCCACCGGCTCGGCCGCCTCGTCATCCTCGGGCGTCACGCCGACATTGCCGACATGGGGGAAGGTGAAGGTGACGACCTGGCCCGCATAGGAGGGGTCGGTCATGATCTCCTGATAGCCGGTCATCGCGGTGTTGAAGCAGAGCTCGGCCACGGTTTCGCCGACCGCCCCGAACCCCTTGCCGTAAAAGATCGTTCCATCCGCAAGCGCGAGGCAGGCCGTGGCGGTTTCCGAAGGTTTGCGGATGGCGGGCATGGCGCGACTCCCGATGCTCAAATCCCGCGGAAACTACGGGTGGTAGGGCGCCGGGTCAAGGGTCAGGCCATCTTTTGCCTTACCTAGCGATTTCATAGGGTTATCAGAAAATGCGCTGGTTGTCTCGGCTCCGCGTTCAGGATAAGGTGGGGTTTCGGAATTCATGGGGATGCAAGATCCGATGACAATGCGAGAGCGGATCGCGGCCGCGCTGAAAGACGCGATGAAGTCGCGCGAGGCAGACAGGCTGTCGACCCTGCGGCTGGTCAATGCCGCGATCAAGGACAAGGAAATCGCCCTGCGCGGCGATGGTGGTGGCGAAGGTTCGGTCGGCGATGCCGAAGTGCTGGCCATCCTCGGGCGCATGGTCAAGCAGCGCCACGAAAGCGCGCGGGCCTATGAAGAAGGCGGGCGGCTGGAGCTTGCGGAAAAGGAACTGGCCGAGGTCAAGGTGATCGAGGAATTCCTGCCGCGCCAGTTGTCGGTCGAAGAAATCGATGCCGCCTTGCGCAAGGCGATCACCGATGTCGGGGCATCGTCGATCCGTGACATGGGCAAGGTGATGGCCGCGCTCAAGACCCGCTACGCCGGGCAGATGGACTTCGGCGCCGTCGGGCCGATGGTCAAGGACAGGCTGGGGTAAGCCGCGCCCGCACGGGATGGAACCAGAGCCCGAAATGTGGTAAAGATTTGCGGCGTTTTCCCCGGTGCAGAGACCGTCCGGCGCCGCGGTATTCCGGGTCCGGAGCGGGGAAGTTGAGGCGCGCGTATCAGGTCATTCGGTGACAGCGCCAGCCAGGTCGGCCTTGGGAGACGTCCAACGAAGTGTGCGGCTCACTCCGAAAGGGAGGATCATCATGGCTATGCGTGCATTCTCGATTCTGGGCCTGACTGTTCTTCTGGCACCTGCCTGCGCCTGGGCGCAGAGCGACGACGACATGATCAAAAGCGCGGAATCGGCGGCGCCTGCCGCCGTCGCGTCCAAGGCGGCTGTTTTCGCGGTCGACGAGACCGGCACGATGAAGACGCTGCGCGAAGGTGTGAACGGCTGGTGGTGTATGCCGGATTCGCCGGCCACCCCAGGCCCGGATCCGATGTGCGGTGACGCCAATGCGATGGAATGGGCGATGGCGTGGATCGGCAAGACCGAGCCGCCGGCCGGCAAAGTCGGGTTCATGTACATGCTCGCCGGGGGCACCGACGCAAGCAATACCGATCCCCATGCGAGCGCGCCGACCGATGGCAACAACTGGATCGTGACGGGCCCGCATGTGATGGTCCTGAACGCGACGGACCTGATGGCGGGATATCCCGCCGATGCAATGCCGGACACGAGCGCGCCCTATGTCATGTGGGCCGGTACGCCCTATGCGCATCTGATGGTGCCGCTGCAATAGGCGCGTCGGGCGCGGCGGTGAGGCTCAGCGCAGCGCCGCGAGGCGCTGACGGAGATCGCCTGCCAATCGCTGCCGTTCGGCCTCGGTCAGGAACCGGCCAAGCTCGACCTCGCGCCCGTCGCCCTTCAGCGTCAGGTACTGCTGCACCGGACCGCCGGTCGGGTAGAGCTTGACCGCGACCCAGTAGGGATTGGCTTCCCAGTGCTGCTCGGCGCCGTCCGGCGTGCGCCGGACAAGTGTCATCCGCTCGGCCGAGAGCGTCAGCGTTTCGGTCAGAGCGCCGTCGCGGTAGTTGCGGCGAAAGGCCCACCAGGTGCCACTGACGACGAGAATGATGAAGGGCAGGATACCCCAGAGCAGCGCCGTCCCGACCAGAATCAGGAGGGGCAGCAACAGCATCAGCGCCGTCGCCGCGATGAACAGCACGAAGCCCCTGAGCGGCAGCGACCGATAAGGCCTGAGCGTCAGGCTGGTCTGGTCGGGGTCAACGCGGGTGGTCCATTCGTAGGGCATGGCAGAGATGTGTGCGTTTCGAGGCGCCGGGGCAAGTCCGGTCTTGCTGGGCCGGTCGCCGCGCGGCCTCAGGATTGTCCGCGCCTCCGGATAAGCCACCATGCTGCGGCCAGGCCAAGCAGGACGATCGCCATCAGGCTGAGCGCGGCCAGGATCGCGCCCGCCGAGGCGGCCAGATTGATCCAGTAGAAGACCTGCGGATAGTGCCCATAGAGCCGCGGCATTCCGACCAGGGTGAGCGCCTCGAGTGGCAGGATTATCAGAATGACGGCGACGTGGAACGCGAGGAAGAGCCTGAGGCTCCACGCGGGGCATGGCCGCCAGCGATGGATCGCCCAGAGCGGCAGGGCGAGGGCGGCATAGACCGCACCGAGCTGCGCGAGGTCATGCGAGGCGCTGATGATGTAGTCGGTGTCGCGGAAGGGCTGGTCGGCGGACCAGGTGAAGGCCGTCCGGTAGGTCAGCGCCGACATCGCGAGGCAGGCCGCACCCGTGACGAGCGCAGCGGGGGCCGCCCGCCTGAGCCCGATTTCGTGCCTCAGGAAAAGCGCGAGGAGCGGGGCGAATATCCAGATGGCGGTCAGATTCTCATCCCTTCCGGCCTGGCGCGCGGCGGCATGAAAAAGGCCCCGGATCGCTCCGGGGCCTTTGCGATTCTCATCAGGGCCTCAGTGGGCGTGGCCCTTGTCCCAGTCCGACTGCTTGGGAAGCGTCTCGAATGTATGCTCCGGCGGCGGGCAGGGCAGGGTCCATTCCAGCGTGTCGGCGTATTCGTTCCAGTAGTTGTTCTCGGTCACGCGTTTGCCGGCGCGCAGCGTGTAGACCACGATGCCGATGAAGAACACGAACGACGCGAAGGACAGGAACGCCCCGATCGAGGAGACCCAGTTCCAGTAGGCGAAGGCCTCCGGATAGTCGATGTAGCGACGCGGCATCCCCTGACGGCCAAGGAAGTGCTGCGGGAAGAAGGTCAGGTTCGAGCCGATGAACATCATCCAGAAGTGCAGATTGCCTGCCCATTCCGGATACTGCCGGCCTGACATCTTGCCGATCCAGTAGTAGACCCCGGCAAAGATCGCGAAGACCGCGCCAAGCGACATGACGTAGTGGAAGTGTGCAATGACGAAATAGGTGTCGTGATAGACCCGATCGATCGGGGCCTGGCTCAGCACAATGCCGGTCACGCCGCCGACGGTGAAGAGGAAGATGAAGCCGAAAGCCCAGAGCATCGGCGTCCTGAACTCGATCGAGCCGCCCCACATCGTGGCGATCCAGGAAAAGACCTTCACCCCGGTCGGTACCGCAATGACCATCGTGGCGAGCATGAAATAGCTCTGTTGCGTCAGCGACAGGCCCACTGTGTACATGTGGTGGGCCCAGACGACAAAGCCCAAGACCCCGATGGCGACCATCGCATAGACCATCGGAAGGTAGCCGAAGATCGGCTTTTTCGAGAAGGTTGCGATCACGTGGCTGATGATGCCAAATCCGGGCAGAATGATGATGTACACTTCCGGGTGGCCAAA
>JBGSNN010000305.1:0-3422 GCA_041739655.1 Albidovulum sp.
ATGCCGCCGTCGCCGTCCTGACCGAACGTGGCGGCATGACCAGCCACGCCGCCGTGATCGCCCGCGGTCTCGGCCTGCCCTGCATCGTCGGGGCCTCGGACATCCGGCTGAACCCGCGCGAGCGGACCTTCTCGACCCGCGACGGCCACACCTTCGGCGAAGGCGATCTTCTCACCATCGACGGCACCTCGGGCGAGGTTCTGGCCGGGCAGGCCGAGATGCTTGAGCCCGCGCTCGACGAATGGTTCACGACGCTGCTGCACTGGGCCGACAACGTCCGCGACATCGGGGTGCGCGCCAATGCCGACACCCCGGACGATGCCCGCACCGCGCGGATGTTCGAGGCGGAAGGGATCGGCCTCTGCCGCACCGAGCACATGTTCTTCGACGAAGACCGCCTGACGGTGATGCGCGAGATGATCTTCGCCAACACCGCGCGCGACCGCAAGGTGGCGCTCGACCGGCTTCTGCCGATCCAGCGCGCCGATTTCATCGCACTTTTCGACATCATGGCAGGGCTGCCGGTCTGCATCCGTCTCTTCGATCCGCCGCTGCACGAGTTTCTGCCACACGACCGCGAGGGGATGCGCGAGCTTGCCGAGGCGCTCGACCGGCCGCAGAGCGAGGTCGTGCGCCGGGTCGAGGCGCTGAGCGAGTTCAACCCGATGCTCGGCATGCGCGGCGTCCGGCTTGGCATCACCATGCCGGAAATCTACGAGATGCAGGCCCGCGCCATCTTCGAGGCGACGGTCGATGCGCAGCGGCGCGGCATCCGTATCGTGCCCGAGATCATGATCCCGCTCGTCTCGGCCATGCGCGAGGTCGAGATCGTTAAGAACAGTATCGACGGTGTGGCGGCGGCGGTGCGGACGACGACCGGCGTCCCCTTCGATTTCAAGCTCGGCGTGATGGTGGAGACGCCGCGGGCGGCGCTGAGGGCGGCCGAGATCGCACAACATGCCGCGTTTCTGTCGTTTGGCACAAATGACCTGACGCAGATGACCTACGGGTTGTCGCGCGACGATGCCGGTCGCTTCATGGGCGACTACGTTCAGAAGGGTGTCTTCTCGGAGGACCCGTTTCACGTCCTGGATGAAGATGGTGTCGGCGAGTTTCTGCTGATCGGCAGTGCGCGAGGGCGCAAAACTCGCCCTGATCTGACAGTTTCTGTCTGTGGTGAACATGGCGGAAACCCCACATCGATCGCATTTTGCCGCAAGTTGGGCTTCGATTATGTCTCATGCTCGCCATTTCGCGTCCCGGTTGCGCGCCTTGCCGCGGCCCATTTCGCGCTCCTGGACCCGCGCAATGGTGGCGCAAAATATTGAAATGGTTTGATTTTATCGACGCCGAAGCGCGTCGGGACGGGGCCTTGCAACAGTTTCCATGATGGAAACGTCGGCTTAAATGCGCTGATTTTGTGTTGCATAAATATCACATGGCTGGACGCCGCCCCCCGCCGTGGTCTATGCGGGCCAAGTCAAAGCCTTTGGGGGGCTGTGGCTCGACGAAGCAATTCGGGAATTAACTATGTCAGTGCTGAAGTGCTGGACCGGGGCCGCGATCGCGGCACTCGCCCTCGCCGGAGGCGTGCGTGCCGAAATGACGGTGAGCCAGTCAAACGATCCGACGGCGGCCTTGGGTGTCGATATCGCGACGCTTCTCGGTCAGGAAAAGAACGCTTTCGGGCTGGTGTCGCCCGCCCGGCTCCAAGCCCTGGTGACGCCGCCACGCGAACTCAGGGGCAAGCCCCGCAAAGGCGACATCTCCTATGACGCGGCGTGGCTCGCCAGCCAGCCGGTCGCCAAGGGTGGCGCGGACTTCCAATGCCTTGCGACCGCGCTGTACTTCGAGGCGCGGGGCGAGAGCATCAAGGGGCAGGTCGCGGTGGGCGAGGTCATCCTCAACCGCGTCGAGGACGCGAATTTCCCCGGCACGATCTGCGGCGTCGTCAATCAGGGCAACAGCAACGGCTGCCAGTTCTCCTACACCTGCGATGGTCGCACCGACCGGATTCGCGAGCCGGGCGCCTGGGAGGTGTCTGCCAAGATCGCCCGCGCGCTGATCGATGGCGCGCCGCGCGAACTGACCGACGGCGCGACCTATTTCCACACGCCGTCGGTGCGGCCCGCATGGTCGCGCCGCTTCGAGCGGACGGCGAGCATCGGGCGCCACATCTTCTATCGCGCGCCGATCCGGTCCGCGATGAACTGACCTGACGCTTCCGCGCCGCGGTATGCCGCCTTGGGCCTTTCGGCCCAGGCCGCAGCTTCTTATGCTGGGCGCGTAAGGCGGCGAGGGATCCCGATGACCGATGACATCCGTCAGGCTTTCGCCCATCCCGAGGAGCGGGCCGGGGCAGGGACGCCGGGGCCGTTGCCCGACCGGATCAGTCTGCGCGATCATATCGCCCTTGCCGATATCGGTGCGTTTCAGCAGGAGCGTGGCCATCCGCAGCGCCTGCGGTTCAACGTCGTCGTCGAACTCAGGCGGCAACCCGCCATTGCCGAGACCGATGATGTGGACCGCATCCTGTCTTACGACCGCATCACCGAGGCGATCGCGGCCGAACTCGCGGCCGAACGGCTGAACCTTCTGGAGACGCTCGCCGAGCGCATCGCCCGCCGTATCATGGTCGAGCCGCAGCCTCTGCGGGTTTTCCTGCGGATCGAAAAACTTGACCGGGGTCCCGGTGCCCTCGGGGTCGAGATCGTCCGCTCCCGCGCCGATACAGGCCATCCCGACCCGGCGCAGGACGCGCCGCAGCCGCTTGTGGCCTATCTCGACAATGCCACGATCGACGCGCCAGACCTTGGCGCACGACTGGACGCGCTTGCGGCTGCGGGCGCGCCCGTCGTCCTTGCTGTCGGCCAGCCCGATCTCGCCCGCCCGGTCACGGGCCATGCGCCGACGCAACGCCGGGTCGATCTTCTGGCAATCGAACAGAACGCCTGGCGGCTCGCCGCGCGTGATCCGCGCTGCGTGGTGGTCGCGACCCGGACCGAGATCGACTGGGCGATGAAGCACGCACAGATGGTGGTCTGGGCGCCCTCGAAGATCGTGCTCGACGCCCATGACGGGCCGAAACGCGCCGACGATGGGCTCGCCCTGGCGCTTTGGCTTGCCGATCATCTGGACGCGCTGCGCGTCGTTGTTCACGGGCCTGTCACAATCCCGGCGGGATGCCGCGCGCCGGTCGAACAGGCCTGATCGCGCGGCCTTGCCAAGCCCCGCCTCTGCGGTGAAAAGGCGGCATGGACTATTTCCGCCCGATTGCCCAGACCGACCCGGTCCGACCGCCTGATGCGCTGCCGCTTGCCGGCGGCTGGGCTTGGTTCAGCCATGTCGAGCATCTGACCCGGTCGGGGTCGCGCGGCCTTGTTCCGGCGCAAAGCCTGCCTGCCGCGATGGTGCGCCGCCTG
>JBGSNN010000343.1:0-18077 GCA_041739655.1 Albidovulum sp.
CGCGCTGCGCGGCTGAAGCCCGATCAGACGCCGGATCGCCGCCCCGGTGCGGCCCTTGGCCCGCGCCTCCATCGTCCGGCCGAAGAGGATCAGCACGACGATGACGGCGGCGGCCTCGAAATAGACGGCGCGCGAAGCGGCAGGGATCAGGGCGGGAACGAAGGTGACGAGGGTCGAAAAGAGATAGGCTGCTGCGGTGCCGACGGCGACGAGGCTGTTCATGTCCGGCGCGCCCCGCAAGAGCGCCGGGACACCTTTCACGAAGAACCGCCGCCCCGGCCCGATCAGAACCAGCGTCGTCAGCAGGAATTGCGCCACCCAGCTTGACTCGGTCCCGATCGTGCGGGCGATCCAGTGATGCAGTGACGGAACAAGATGCGCGCCCATCTCCACCACGATGACCGGCGCGGCGAGCAGCGCCGCCAGCATCATGTCGCGGAAAAGCGCACGCTGTTCGGCGTCCTTGCGCTCGGCGAAGCCGTCCTCGGCACCGGGTTCCGCGACCAGATGCGCCGGATAGCCTGCCGCCTCCGCCGCGCGCATAAGGTCTGCGGGCGTCACGGCTCCTTCGGCAAACCGCACCCGCGCGCTCTCGGTCGCAAGGTTCACCTCCGCCGTCAGGACGCCGGGAACCGCCTTCAGCGCCCGCTCCACGCGCCCGACGCAAGAGGCGCAGGTCATCTCGTCGATCCTCAGCGTCGCCTCGGACATCCGCGCCGGATAGCCCGCCTTGGCAAGCCCGTCGACAATCTCGCCCACGCCGCCTTCATGGCTGAGATGCGCGGTTTCCGAGGCGAGGTTCACCGACACCTCGCTGACCCCCGGCACCGCCTTCAACGCCCGCTCCACGCGGCCCACACAGGAGGCACAGCTCATGCCGTCGATGCTGAGCGTCAGGCTGGTCGATGTGGTCATGGGAAACTGTCCAGGTCGGGATGGTTCTGACAACATAGGGGTTCCAGTCACTGGAAGGTCAAGGGACGCCCACGTCTTTCTTTGGCGGTGAAACCCCTTGACCTTGCCGCGCTGGAAGCTCCACATCCTACAAGAAAAGAGGGTCCCATGAGCACGTTCCATGTTCCTGATATGAGCTGCGGCCATTGCACGAAGGCGATCGAGAAGGCCATAGCAGAGGCCGACAGCGCGGCCTCGGTCGAATGCGATCTTGCGACGCACATGGTCAAGATCAACAGCACACTCACGGCGGCAGCCCTCGCCGCCGCGCTGAACGGCGCGGGATATCCGGCGGTGCTTGCCGTCTGAGCCTTGGCTCAGGCCACCCGGTCGGGCGGCTCCCGGCCGGCAAAGAAGGCGTCAAGGTTGTCGACCACACGGTGCCCCATCGCATCGCGCGTCTCGCGCGTGGCCGAGCCGAGATGTGGCAGCAGAGTGACAGTCTCCAGCGCCAGAAGCCCCGGATGGACCTTGGGCTCCGCCTCGAAAACGTCGAGGCCGGCCCCCGCGATCACCCCGGCCTCAAGCGCCGCGACCAGCGCCGCTTCATCCACCACCTCGCCCCGCGCGGTGTTGACGAGATAGGCCTCGCGCCGCATCAGACGAAGCCTGCGGGCGTCGATGAGATGGCGGCTCGCATCGCCGCCGGGACAGTGCAGCGACAGGAAATCGACCTCGGGCAGAAGCGCGTCGAGCGTTTCGACCTGCTGCGCAGCGCAGGCGCTCAACACTTCGGCGGCGATACTTGAGCGGCTCTGGACCAGCACGCGCATTCCGAACCCGTGATGCGCCCGATGCGCGAGCGCCTGGCCGATCCGCCCAAAGCCGACAATCCCCAGCGTCGCGCCCGTCACCTTCTTGCCGACCAGATGGCCGGGCCTCCAGCCGGTCCAGAGTCCGGCCCGGAGGAACCGCTCGCCCTCGCTGGCGCGGCGCCCGGCCATCAGTATCAGCATCATGGCGATATCGGCGGTGCAGTCCGACAGGACATCGGGCGTGTTCGTCACGACGACCCCGGCGGCCTTCGCGGCCGCCGTGTCGATATGGGAATAGCCGACGCCGTAATTGCCAAGCATCCGCAGCCGTCCACCGCTTGCAAACAGCTCCGCGCCGATGCGGTCGGTCACGGTCGGCAGGATCGCGTCATACTGCATCGCGGCCGCCGCAAGATCGGCGGGCGAGAGGATCACATCGTCGGGGTTCAGCGTGACCTCATAGGTCGCGGCAAGCCGCGCCTCGACCGCGTCGGGCCAGCGCCGTGTCACCAGGATTTTCGGGCGTGTCATGGCATCCTTCCCTCTGCGGGACAGGGGTAGCGGCTCATGCGCCAAATGCAAGGCCGGATCAGTCGCCGCCGAGGACGCTTTCCTCGCGCGCGATCGACCAGTCGATCAGCCGCCGCCAGAGCTCCTCCACCAGATCGGGGTCGACCCCGCGCGCAGCAGCGGTGGCGCGGACGCGGGCCACCACATCCTCGACCCGCTCCTCGATGCGGGCGGGCAGGCCCAGCCCGGTCTTCAGCTCTGCCGCGCGGTCGATGAAGGTCATGCGCTCGGCCAGAAGCGTCACCAGCGCGGTGTCGATGCGGTCGATCCCGGCGCGGACCTCGGTCATCGTGCTGCAATCCGCTGCTGTCATGGGGCCTCGCGACTTTTCTGGAGCATGGTCATAGCGCGGCGGGCGCCCTGCCGCAATGCGGCACGGCGGCATCAGATACCGACGTAGGTCGCGAATTGCGGGGCCTTGGCGGTCAGGCCGGCGGTCGCGACCGTCTCCACCACCCTGCCCCCCACCACGAAGGCGATGCGGTCGGCCACCGAGAGCGCCGCATCGACGCGCTGTTCGACCAGGATCGTCGCGACCCCGGTCGCCTTCAACGCCACCACGGTATCGCGGATCAGCGCGATCATCGAGGGCTGCAACCCTTCGGTCGGCTCATCGAGCAGCAGCACCTTGGGCTCAAGACAAAGGGCGCGGGCAATGGCGAGCATCTGCTGTTCGCCCCCCGACAGCGTGCGCGAGATCTGGCCAAGCCGTTCGCGCAGACGCGGGAAGATGGTCAGCACCTTCTCCCTCACCCGCGCGTCGCGCTGCCGCGCCATCAGGCCGATCTCGATGTTCTCGGCCACCGTCAGATCACCGAACAGACGCCGCCCCTGCGGCACATAGCCGATCCCCTGCTTCGGCACCTCATGCGCAGGCAGGGTCTGGATCGCCACACCATCCAGCGTTGCTGTCCCCGCCGTTAGCACCACCTGCCCCATGATCGCGCGCAGCGTCGTCGTCTTGCCCGCGCCGTTGCGGCCCATCAGGCACAGCACTTCGCCGGGGCTCACCGCGACCGAAAGCCCGCGCAGCACCTGCACCGCGCCATAACCTGCCTCGATCCCCTCCAGCCGCAGCATTCAGCCCCCCAGATACGCCGCCTGCACGGCGCTGTTGGCCCGGATCGCGGCGGGCGTGCCGGTCGCCAGAACCTCTCCGAAGTTCAGCACCGTGATGCGATGCGCCAGTTCCATGACGACATCCATGTTGTGCTCGATCAAAAGCACCGTCGCCTCAGGCACGACGGCACGGACGATGCCGTTGAAGACCTCGATCTCGCCCTGCGACAGGCCCTGCGTCGGCTCATCGAGGATCAAGAGTCGCGGCTTCAGCGCCAGGCCCATCGCCACCTCAAGCAGCCGCTGATGGCCGTAGCTGAGCGTCCCGGCGACCTGATCGGCGCGGTCGGCAAGTCCGACACGCGACAGCGCCTCCATCGCGGCGTCGGCCAGCGGATGGCTGCCATGGCTCTGCGCGGCCAGCGCGGCATTGTCGAACACCGTCAGCGCCGCATAGACCTGCGTGATCTGGAAGGTATAGGCAATGCCCCGGCGCACCCGGACATGGGCGGGCAGGCGGGTGATGTCGCGACCATCAAAGCTGATCCTGCCCGACTGCGCCTCGATGCGCCCGGACAGCAGGCTGACGAAGGTGGTCTTGCCGGCACCATTCGGCCCGATCAGGGCATGAATCTCGCCCTGCGTCAGGTCGAAATCGACGCTGTCCACCGCCTTCAGGCCGCCGAAATGCCGGGTCAGCCCGCGCGCCTCGAGGATCGTCATGGCAGCCATCTCAACCCCCGTGCGCGCAGGCTGCCGAGGATGCCCTTCGGCGCGAACAGGATCAGGACGACCAGCGCCGCCCCGACAATGAACTGATAGGCGGAGGTGGCGGAGCTCGCATAGTCGATGAGGTAGAACATCAGGACCGCGCCAAGGAACGGCCCGAGCACGGTTCCCGCCCCGCCCAGAAGGACATAGAGCAGCGGCAGGATCGAATACTGCACCCCCGCAAGGCTGGCGCCGACATAGCCGAAAAGCACGGCATAGGCGCCCCCCGCCATCCCGGCATAGAGGCCCGACACCGCCAGAGCCGTCAGCTTCACGGTGTAGGGGTTGTAGCCGAGCATTCGGCTGCGCGCCTCGTTCTCGCGCATCGCGACCATGACGCGACCGAAGGGCGACCGGACCAGCGCGTGATTGGCGAGAAGTGCGATCGCGAAGATCGCCAGCGCGAGCGCATAGCGCGGCATGTCGGCGGACAGGTCGATGCCGCCGAGGGTCCGCGCGGCCCGGTCGAGAACGATCCCCTCGTCGCCGCGCGTGTAGCGGACGAAATACAGGATCGTCAGATATCCCGCCTGCGCGAACATCAGAGTGACGATCATGAAGGCGACACCTGCGGTACGCAGCGCCAGAAGCCCGACCGCCACCGCCATCAGGCACCCGGCGACAGGGCCAGCCATCAGCGCGCCCGCTGCCGAGAGGCCGAACTGGCTGATCCCCATTCCCGCCGCATAAAGCCCCGCCGCGAAGAAAAGCGCATGGCCAAGGCTCAGCAGGCCGGTGTAGCCGAACGCGATGTTGTAGCCCATCGCATAGACCGCAAGCACCATGATCTTCGCGAGGTTGGTCACATGATAGGCGGGCAGCAGCGGCAGCGCCGCCAGAAGCGCCGCAAGCACCGCGAGATGGAGGACAAGCGCCTTGCGGTCCCTCATGCCTGCCGCTTTCCGAACAGGCCCTGCGGCCGGAAAACGAGCACCAGCGCCACCACGAGCGTCGCGAGGATCTTGGCGAGCGTGGGGGTGAAATACTGCCCGTAGTCGGGCAAGACGACCGGCATGAAGATCGGAATGACCTGATCGACCATCCCGATCAGTAGCGCCGCCACGACGGTTCCGCGCAAGCTCCCGAGGCCACCGATGATGACGACCGAAAACGACAGGAGCAGCGGATCGCCGCCCATCAGGTAGTGCGCTTGCTGGATCGGCACGATGAGGACGGCGGCGATGGCGGCCAGCCCCGCGCCCATCGCGAAGACCCCGGCATAGACCCGGTCGACATTGATGCCGAAGGCTCGGGCGGTGTCGCGGTCGATCTGGGTCGCGCGCATCACCAGACCGATCCGCGTCCGCGTCAGGATCAGCCAGAGCGCCAGCAGAAGCAGGATCGCCGCCACGATCACCGCGATCTTGTAACCGGAATAGCCGAACCCGGGCAGTTGCAGGCGCAGGTCAAACGGCGCTGTGACCGGCAGCGCATTCGGGCCAAAGACGCTCAAGGCACCCTGTTGCAGGATGTAGAGAAGCCCGATCGTGGCGACGATGGTCGCCTCCGGTTCATAGTGCAGCCGCTTCAGGACCAGGGTATCGGCCAGCGCCGCGATCGCGCCGACGATCAGTGGACAGATCACCAGCGCCACCGCGAAGGCCAGCACCGGCGGCCCCGGCATCCAGTGCGACACGAACCACGCCAGCACCGCGCCAAGCATGAAGAATTCGCCATGCGCGACGTTCACCACCCGCATGATCCCGAAGACCAGAGACAGGCCGCACGCCGTCAGCGCCAGCACCGAGGCGCTAACCAGCCCCTCAAGGAGGGCGAGAAGAAGGATGGATCCGATCGCCATCGACAGGCCGGGCGGGGCTTTGGCCCCCGCCCGTATCCTCTTGTCACATCAGAACGATTGCGTCGTGTAGTCGGCTTCGTCCGGATAGTACCCGTCCTCAAGCGTGGTCTGGTGCACCCGGACCAGCTTGCCGCCCTCGACCTTCGAGATCGACTGATGCCCGAAGACCTGGTGGGTCTTGCCGTTGAAGGTCTTGGCGCCCTGCGGATGGTCATTGCCCTCGGCGAAGTCGGTCATCACCTCCAGCGCCTCGACGAACTTCTGCCGGTCCGCCGCGCCCTGGTAGCCCGAAGCTTCCATCGCCTGCTTGATTACGAACAGCGTCTCCCAGGTCGAGAACATGTGGGCGTAGGTCGAGACCTCGGCGGCATCGCTGACCGATGCACCATTGTCGTCCACCCCGACCGCAGCGCGATAGAAGCTTTCCGCCTCCGAGGCGTCCGCCTGCTTGTAGCGCGGATGGCCTTCCCAGAAATGCGTACCCTCAAGGAACTCCAGCCCCGGCGAGGCGATGTCGGTCGCCTCAAGGCTGTCGATGAAGCCGAAGATCTGCGGCCGCGCGCCGGACCCGTAGAACTCGCCCAGTTCCTTCACGAAGGTCAGGACTGCCGGGCCGACCATGACGTGATAGAGCACCTCGGTCTCGGCCGGGATCTGCGGGAAGTAGCGGGTGAACGAGGTCTCGGTCGGCGGAATCGCGATCTGCTTGATGACCTCGCCGCCCTGCGCGGCAACTGCGGCGGTGAAGAAGTCGCGGTGGTCGTGGCCGAAGGCGTAATCCGGGAACACCATCGTGACCTTCTTGCCAAGGTTCTGCGTCACCCAGGGCGCCATCGACTGCACCTGGCTTTTCACATCGGTGATGCCGGGTTGCAGCGTCCAGCGGTTCATCTTGCCGGAGGCGACATGGTGGCCCTCGGAACAGACCAGATAGGGCACCTTCAGCTCCGCCGCGCGCGGCGCGGTGCCGACAACGACGTGGGAAAAGAGCGCACCGAACACCAGATCGCAGTTCGACTGCGTCGCAAGCTTGCCAAAGACCTCGGCGCCGCGTGCCGGGTCGGTGCCGTCATCCTCGAAGACGATCTCGACCGGGCGGCCGTTGATGCCGCCTGCGTCGTTCAGCACCTTGAGCGCGGCGCTGGCGGTCCGCTCGTACCAGCGGCCGTAGGCCGCGCCGATGCCGGTGCGGTGAAGCTGGAAGCCGAGCTTGATCGGCGCGGATGATTGCGCCTGGACGAAGCGCGGGGTCATGCCGGTCGCCAGCAGGGCGCCACTGGCGGCCATCCCTGTCAGCACCTTACGGCGGGTCGGGGTCGTCGTGATCAGTTTGTTAGTCATCAAACACCTCCGCTGTTGATATGGCGCGGTTTTTTCAAGATTCCGCACTCGTTTGACTTGTTCTGCTGCCACGGAACAACGAGTCGCCGCACAATGCAAGAAATTCTCATCCGGCGGTGGGCGACGACAGCAGCCACAACCCGAAAATCGTATAGCCGACCATCAGAAGCGTCATCGGCAGGTGGGTTTTCAGGCGCTCCCCGCCCGCAACCCGTGCCGCGATGCGGAGACCGAGAAGAACGGCGAGCAGATGGGCGGCGAGAATCGTCGCGAATTGCGCGATCCAGATAGCGAGGCTGCCGTCCCGCGTCGAGAGAAAGCCGAAGGAGACCCAATGCTCCGACAAGCCCAGAAGCTGCCAGCCGCGCCCCAAGGGGTCATTGAGTGCCGCCATCAGATACTGCCCGTTGGTCAGCAGCGCCACGAGGTAGTGCGCGACGTGATAGCCCGCTGCGATCGGTAGAATCGCCAGCATCATCGGCCCCGCCATGTCGCGGAACCGGGTGCCGGGCGGTGTGCCGAGCCAGATCGCGCCGAGGATCGTCGCGGCGCTCAGCCCCCAGAACGAGACCAGAGCGACCGAATTCACGCCCCAGACCGCCGACCGGCCGGGGAAGTCCAGGGGGTTGATGCCGATCCGCGCCAGCCACCAGAAGGTCTCGTGCAGGCCATCGAAGCTCACCGTGGCAAGGATGACCGTCAAGAGGGCGATGGCCGAGGCAGACAGCGGCGCCATGCGCAGCACCTGCGCGCCCGGCAGACCGGACATGACGCGCACCCGACCGCCGCCGTACTCTGCCCAGAACGGTGCGATCCGCGCGACGAAGGCGAAGTAGGCGGTGGCGAATTCGCCCTTGGGCAGCCAGTCCTCGCCCTCGGCCACGCCGAGCGCGAGGATCACGAGGTAGTAGGCCGCAGCGACGCGGGCGAGAACAAAGGGATCCGCGGGCGAGAGCGACACGATCTCGAACCAGGCGAAGATGAGATAGCCGAGAACCGCCGGCAGATAGCCGAGGCGGGCAAGGCCGATCCCGCGCTCGCGCCCGATAAGACGGCGCAGGGTGCGCACCGGCCCCGTCCAGGGCTCAACGTCGCGCCAGAGGTTGCCGAAGACCACCGAGGCCACCGTCAGGCCGACCCAAAGCGCGGTCCAGATGGTCAGCGGCAGCAGATTCTCCAACGGATCGCGGGTGCCCCAGATGCCGATGGCGATCAGCGCCCAGAAGGCGCCCGCGCCGATCCAGCTCGTGACACTTTGGGGCATGAGCGGCGGCCGATCGACCAGACGTCGCGCCCGGAACTGCGGCAGCCGCCCGGCGAAAAGCCCGACCGCTGCCGTCACCGCCACGGCAAGCGCCGCCCCGGCGATGTACCAGCCGGTCGGCAAGGTCAGGATCACCATGCGCTCGGAGGCATGGGCAAGCGCGGCACCCGGCCAAAGGACCAGCGCCGCGCCGCGCCAGCGCATCAGCGCAGCCCGTCCTCGCCCTTGATGTCCCACGCCTCAAGCCCACCCATCCGGCTGTGCACGCGCGGCCCCTTGGCCATCACCAGTGCAAAGACGATCTCATCCGGGCGCGGCCCGTCGGGCACGCTCACCGTCATCGCGTCGAAATGGCTGCGAACATAGGAGGCGTCGAAATGGGTCAGCGGCAGATCGATGCTCGCCCCCATCGGGCCGACCTTCTTGGTCGAGGGCACCATGGCCTTCGGATTGCCGAGGATGTCGCGCATCCCGTAGCCACCCGGCGCATGCCAGAGCGCACCGTGTTCCAGTTCCCCGGCCGAGCCGACGATCGCCCCCTTGCCATAGGCGTCGATCCCGTCCTTGCCGCCCAGAGCCGCGATGAGTTTTTCGGCCATCGCAAGGCCGAGCGGCTTCAACGCCTCCATCGCCGGTTGCAGGTCCGGCTCATAGCGTCCCGCGAACGGGTTGGCGACGACCGCGAGGATCGCGCCCCTGAGGCGCGGCACCCTGGCGTCCGGCCCGCCCTCATGGTGGATCTCGTCGGTGACGATGGTCATCTTGCGCAGGCGGAACGGGACCATGCGGGTCCTCCCTCAGAATTTTTCGGCACTCTGCCGCAGCGAAGGCCGCACGGCAACGGATCAATTGCCCCGCCGACGCGGACAGGACGGGTCATTCGCCATAGGGCACCCAGATATTCTTGACCTGCGTCGCCCGGAGGAGGAAATCGCGGCCCTGACCCTCGGGCCCGCGCCAGTCACGGTTCGCGAGCGTCCATGTGGTCTTGAGATTGCCGGCGCTTTCCGCCTCGACCATCTTCGCGCCGTCCGCGCCGCCGCAGTACCACATCGCCGCCACATCGTCGTGCTGCGCCAGCGTCCGGGCCAGGTCGTCGCGCGGGCCAGTGACGATGTTGACCACGCCGCCCGGCAGATCGGAGGTGTCAAACACCTGATAGAGGTCGGTCGCGGCCAATGGCATCGCCTGCGCCGGGATCACCACCACCCGGTTGCCCATCGCGATGGCGGGCAGGACGAGGCTGAGAAAGCCCAGCAGCGGCGCGTCGTTCGGGCAGGCGATGCCGATGACGCCGAAGGGCTCCGGCATCGCCAGCGTCACATAGGCCGCCTTCGTGGAATGCACCGCACCATCGAACTTGTCGGCCTGCGCGGCGTAGTAGAAGGCGCGGCGAAGCGCTGCCGCCACCTCGTCCGCCGCCCTCGGCACGCCTGCGTCCTTCAGCCGCCGGGTGAACTCGGCCGCGCGCGCGGCGAGGTTCTCGGCAAGGTAGTAAAGCACCTGCGCCCGGTTGTGGCCGGTGGCCTTGCCCCAGCCCGTCGCGGCATGGGCGGCCTCGACCGCGTTGCGGATGTCCTTGCGGTTGCCAAGGCCGGCAAGACCGATCTCTCGGCCCTGCGACAGCACGGCGTAGGAATAGCCGCTGTCGGGCCGCTTCTGCGCGCCGCCGATGTAAAGCTTCGCGGTCCGGTCGATGGGGGCCACCCCTTTCGACGGCAGGCCCGGAACCGGCGCGGCATCGAGCGGCCCCGGCGCCGTCTCGGGCACCGCCTTCCGGCGCAGATCGCTCAGATATTCGCGCATCCCCTCGCGCCCGCCCTCGCGGCCAAAGCCGCTTTCGCGGTAGCCGCCAAAGCCCGCCCCGGCATCGAAGACGTTGGTCGCGTTGATCCAGACCACCCCGGCCTTCACCTTCGCGGCCACGTCGAGCGCGAGATTGATATTCTCCGACCAGATCGAGGCGGCAAGCCCGTAGCGGGTGTTGTTGGCAAGCTCCACCGCCTCGTCCGGGGTGCGGAAGGTGGTGAGCGTCGCAACGGGGCCAAAGATCTCGACCGACGAGACGATGTTGGCGGGGGCCACATCCGTGAAGAAGCCGGGCGCGAAGAAGCAGCCCTTTGCCGGCAGCCCGACCTCGGCCTGATGCAGCGTTGCGCCCGCCGCCTCGCCCTGCGCCACGAGGTCGCGGATGCGGTCCAGTTGCACCGCATCGACGATGGCGCCGACATCGGTCGATTTATCGAGTGGGTCGCCGACCCGCAGCGTCGCGAGCCGTGCCTTGAGGCGTGCGGCAAAGGTCGCGGCCACCGCCTCGGCGACAAGGATGCGCGAACCGGCGCAGCAGACCTGGCCCTGATTGAACCAGATTGCATCGACGACGCCCTCGACCGCGGCCTCCAGATCGGCATCGGCAAAGACCACGAAGGGCGACTTGCCGCCAAGCTCAAGCGTCAGTTTCTTTCCGGTCCCCGCCGTCGCCTTGCGGATCGCCCGGCCGACCTCGGTCGAGCCGGTGAAGGCGATCTTGTCCACCTCCGCCGCCACCAGTGCGGCCCCGGTTGCGCCATCGCCGGTGACGATGTTGACGACACCCTTCGGCAGGCCGATCTCGGCGCAGATCTCGGCGAAGGCGAGGGCGGTCAGCGGTGTCTGCTCGGCGGGTTTCAGGACCACCGTGTTGCCGGCCGCGAGCGCCGGGGCAATCTTCCAGGCAAGCATCAGCAGGGGGAAGTTCCACGGGATGATCTGGCCGCAGACGCCCACGGGCCCGGCACCGGGGAACTCGTCCGCCAGCATCTCGGCCCAGCCGGCATGGTGGTAGAAATGCCGCGCGACCAGCGGCACGTCGATGTCGCGGCTCTCGCGGATCGGCTTGCCGTTGTCGAGTGTCTCCAGGACGGCGAGGAACCGCTCGCGCTTCTGCACATGGCGGGCAAGGGCATAGAGCCACTTCGCCCGTTCGTGCCCCGGAAGCCCTGACCAGCCGGGAAGGGCGGCGCGCGCCGCCTTGACCGCCGCCGCAACATCCGCCGCCGCCCCCTGTGCAACCTTGGCGAGCACCTCGCCCGTCGCCGGGTTGGCGCTGACGAAGCTCTTCGACGGCTTGGTAAACGCCCCGTCGATATAGTGGCCGAACGTGCCGCGCGCCTTCAGCCAGGCCATGACCTCGCCCGTGGCCTCGGGGGCCGGTCCGTAGTCCATCGTTTCCAGTATCTCGCTCACTGTCGGCATCGGTCCCTCAGGCTATGGCATGGCGTGAGGACGCGGCGTAGCGCCCGGTGACATGATGGTCGAGCTGACGCTCGATATCGGCAAGCATCGACGACGCGCCAAGCCGGAAAAGGTCGGGGCGGAGCCAGTCGTTGCCCATCTCCTCCTTCATCAGGATCTGCCAGGCGATCGCGTCCTTCGCGGTCCTCATGCCGCCCGCTGGCTTGAAGCCGATCCTGACGCCGGTCCGCGCGCCATAGTCCCTGAGCGCCCGAACCATGACGAGCGACACCGGCAGGGTGGCATTGACACCTTCCTTGCCGGTCGAGGTCTTGATGAAATCCGCCCCCGCCTGCATCGCCACCATGCTGGCCTTGTAGACATTGCGCAGCGTCTTCAGATCCCCGGTCGCGAGGATCGCCTTCATATGCGCCCGCCCTGCGGCATCGCGCATCGCGGCAACCTCGTCATGCAGCGCCGACCAGTTGCCATCCAGCACATGCGCGCGGCTGATGACGATGTCGATCTCATCGGCGCCCTGATCGACGGCATAGCGAATCTCGGCAAGCCTGAGGTCCAGCGGCATCAGTCCGGCGGGAAAGCCGGTGGCGACCGAGGCGACCGGAACGCCGCTCCCCGCGAGCGCCTTCGCCGCCGCCGCGACCATCGTCGGATAGACGCAGACCGCGCCTGTCGTCAGATGCTCCAGCCCGAGCCCCGCCATGATGTGATCAGCCAGCGGTCGCCGCGCCTTGGCGCAGAGCCGCCGCACCCGGTCCTCGGTATCGTCACCAGACAGCGTGGTCAGGTCGATGCAGCGCACCGCGTTGACCAGCCAGGCCGCCTGCCATTCCTTCTTTACCGTCCGCCGGGTCGTCAGCGTCGCCGCCCGCCGCTCGGCCGCCGAGGTGTTGACCGCGATGCTGTCGAACCAGTCGATCTGCAACGCCACGCCGGGATTTTGGCGGCTGTTCTGTCCGTGGGCCGTGGCATCGGCTGGCATCGGGTCACCTGTCGCTGACAGTTCAAGGGATCATGGCACAGAACGCTAGCTTTTGTCGCCGCCCGCCGCAACGGATCATTTGACCATACGGTCAAACCTCGCCCGGCCAAGGCGGCATCACTTCCGCGGCGTGCCGCCCCAGGTCCCGAGCCAGCCCCTGAACCGGCCCCAGACGCCGCGCGCCCTCATCGCAGCCGCATCGGCGCGATCCTCGACCCCGTCCCAGGCTTCGCCGATGTCATCCAGCACCGGGTCGATCGAGCGTTCGCGGAATTGCAGCCACATGCGCCGCAGCATGAAAAGGATGATCGCGACCACGATGAAGAAGACGATGTTGAACCACGGGATGATCGTCACATCCGGCCCGGCGACCGGCTTGATCGCGATGGCGTTCGGGAAAGACGAGACATAGATGTTGCGCCAGCCGTAATGCGTCACCACCGCCCATTTCGGCGCCTCGGCGCTGGATTTCAGGTCCTCCGCCTGGGTCTGCAGATTGGCGGTGTCGAACTTGAAATAGGGCGGCCAGTTCCAGCCGGTATCCTCGTTGCGGTAGACCATCGGCTTGCCGTTGGCCTTGACCGCCTGCATGAACTGCACGTCGCGGTTGATGAGCCCAGTGGCCTGATCGTCCGGCGTCGCCCAGAAGATGCGGGTCCAGTCGCTCAGGTCCTGGCGTTCCTGATAGGTGTTGACGACCCGGACGATGTCATGCTGCGGCAAGGTATAATGCAAAAACCCGATCACGATCAGCGCGATCAGCGTGAGGAAGGTCCATTTCACATATCTCATGATCGCCTCAATGCTGGTTGAACAGGAACAGCAGCGCCAGAACCGCCGCCGTCGGAATGACATAGACAAGCCAGATCAGCTTGGCCCGCAGACTGCGGCCATAGCGCTCCATCCCGACCTCGATATAGGCATCCCGCGCATCGGGATCACCCCCGTCGGGATGGTCGCGGTCCCACTCCTTCTCCAGCTCCTCGCGCTGGGTCGAGCGGAAATAGATGCGCAGCAGCCAGTAAAGCACCGTCATGCCGATCAGGCCGAAGACTGCCATCCGCAGGAAACCGATCATCCGCGCTCCCTCCTTACGGCACCCCAGGGGCCGACAATATCGACGATGTCACGCGCGCCGGGTGTGCCGGTGTCGGTCCCGCTCATATCCGGTTCCGGCCCGAACAGCGCCCGCCGCGCGCCCGCCTTGTCGATCTGATACTCGCGTTCGAGGTAATCGGCCACATATTGCTTCTTCTCGTCCGGCCAACCGGCATAGAGCCGATAGAAGAGCTCCTTGTGGCAGATGAAAAGCTGCCGCAGGTCGAGCGGCGACAACTCGGCCAGAAGCATGTTCACCAGATCGCGGTCGGCATGGGGCCGGGCGCGCAGCGTGTAGAAATAGGCCGGATGGGTCGAGGTGATGCGCGGCCAGGCACCACCCGTCTCGACCCAGCGCAGCAGCGCTGCAAGGCCCTGGAACGCATCGGGCAGGCGCGGCCCGAGCGCCGCCGCGGCGCTGCGCAACTCGCGCCGGCTGCCATCCCCGATCCCGAGGCCGAGCGCGGTGGCCGCATCGACGAGGATGAAATCCATCTTCTGGCGCAGGATCGCCGCCGCATCGGCGCCGCGCGCGGTGACGATCGGCTCCGCCAGGTCGTTGATCTCCAGAAACTTGGCGATCTGGTTTCGGTCGCCCATGTCGAAGACATATTTGACCGGCATCGGCCCAAGCGATTCCTTCGGCAGGGTCGAGATCGCGGCCGGATGAGCGAGGTCGCGAAAGATGTAGGTTCCACCGAAATGCGACGTCCAGAAGTTGCCCTGCTCGAATGTCGTGGCCTTCAGCGTCACCGGATTGCGCGTCACATCACCCGTCTTCGCGGCCAGCCCGATCATCTCGCCGATCAGCACATCGTCCCACCAGGCATCCTCTTTCGTCCGGAACGTCTCGATCAGCTTGCCAAGCTTCTCCGCCTCCGCCAGATGGTTGCCGGTGGTGTCGGCCACAACAGTGATGCGGCGGATATCGAACAGCTTCGCCGGGCTGGTGAGTTCGAAAACCGTGTTCTCCAACTCCCCCGCCACGGCGTCGCGGGCGGTCAGGCTGAACAGTTGCGCCTCGTTTTCAGCGATGAATTTGCTGAGAATGCCGCGCGAGGTGGAGAACTTCGCGTTCAGCAAGGGCGCAGTCTTCTGCTCGGTCGACAGCAGGATGAACTGCCGGTTCATGCCGTTCTTGTTAAGGTAGAGGTGGTCGCCAAGCTCGTCGCCCACCTCGGGGGAATAGCCCGAGATGTCGATGTGGAAATCGGTCAGGGCCGTGGTCTTGCCGGTGAGCGATTTCAGCGCGCGGTTGTAGCGCTCGATCAGCGCCGGGCTCTCGACGGCGATCAGGTTGCCGAACATCAGGCCCTTGGAGATGAGGCGTTTCATGGGCGCACTCCCTTGCCGTCAGGCGCCGCACCAGCCAGCCCGCGCCTCCCCTCCCCCTCGTGGGGAGGGGATGGGGGTGGGGGGCAACCTTCGAGGACATCCAGCACCACCTGCATCACACCCTCGATATTGCCGTCAACCTCGGCGTTCCAGAACCGGAGCACCGCGAACCCTTCCGCGCTCAACCACTCATCCCGCCGTGCATCGCGTTCCCCGCCATGCCCGCCCCCATCAATCTCGATCACCAGCCGCCGTCCCAGATCGGCGAAATCCGCGATGAACGGCCCGATCGGCGCCTGTCGCCGAAAATGCAGCCCGAGCATCCGGTTCAACTGGCGCAACTGCGCCCAGACTTTCCGCTCCTGCGGCGTCATCTCGGCCCGCAGCTTCCGCGCCCTCTGCCGGGTGATCGGGTGGATCCCGGTCATGCCGAACGCCCCCTGCCCGAGGCCCCCCACCCCAACCCTCCCCACAAGGGGGAGGGAGTGCCCACACCCCTGCAATCAGTGCCCACCCCAACCGCCCAAGCGCCTCCCCTCCCCTTCGTGGGGAGGGGCTGGGGGTGGGGGGGCCGCAGAGGAAACCTCGATCGGTTGCCGAACACGAGGCGGCGTTGGGTGAGGCGGTTCATTGAGCTAAGTCACTTATCAGGTCGCCCAATGCATTGCGCATCTTCCCAAAGAACAGCGGCACCTCTCCTTCATCAAAAAGATCCCCGAACGGAAACTGCTCCTCCTTGATGAGATAATTGGATGTGAGGTCTCGAGTGGCTTCTGAACTGTGCGGGTTTGTCGCATCCCTGTGGTTTGAAATGGCGCGGTCCAAATTTGTGAGGAAGTAGCCATCCAAGGGTTCTAAATGCTCCCTCTCAGAACCGCAGATTGCTGCAATTTTGCGCAGCGATGCGTCAATCCGAAGCTCCGCACCAAGCAGGTCTCGCCGTAAGGATCGCAGCCTTCTTTCCTCTCGCAAATACCTTTCCTTGTCTTCAGCAGCTTGACCGCCCTCTGGGTCATCGCTGATCAGAAGCGGAAAACCGTTGTTTCGAAGCAAGGTTTCTAGGTCGGCAGCTCGATCCAGCACCTCAAAACAAGCCTGAAGAAGGCTCCCGACCATGACGCCTTTGGTCGAAGTATCGACTGCCTTGCGTCCCAAGAACATCACCCCTTCCCCTCCAGATAGCGCCGCTTCGCCTCTTCCATCCGCCGCATGTCGCGCACCGCCCCCTCGATGGCGATCTCGTCCGACTTGTCGGCATAGCGGAACTCCGAATCCGCGTATCGGTTGATCTCCTGCACCACCATCTCGACCGTGATCGGACGGCGCAGATCCGAGATCATCGCCGCCTTCTCGTCATAGCCCTTGAAGAGAAAAAGCTCCGGCTTTTCCATCCACTCGTCCGGCAATTCAAAGTCCATCGCCCGAACCTTCACCGCGTCGGTGATGTTCTTCACCGCGCGCCCCGTAAAGCGCTCATCCGCCTCCTGAATGGCCTTGAGGTACGCCCCGAGCTTGGCAATCGTGTCCAGGGGTCCAACCCGCCCCTCGACCTCAGACCAGACCGCCTTCAAGCCATCCTCATGCGGCACCGAATGCCCCTCGAAGCTCGCCGCCACCGCCCGACGGATCTCCTGCGCGGCGTAAAGCTCATGATCCCCCAGCGGGATCGCGTGGTTCTTGCCCAGAAGCAGCGCGAGGATGTCGATGTAGTCCTCCCGCGTCTGCGGCCCATCGACCAGAAACCGCGCTCCGGCCCGCTGCCGCAGCGCGTCGTCCACGTTCTCCGGGTAGTTCGAGAACATGCCGAAGGTGCAATTGCCCCTGACCACGGTATTGGCCCCGGCGAAGGCCTCCATCAGCACCGCCGTGATCTCCTGCTGACCCGTGCTCGACTGCCGGTCGCCGCGCTTGCCCGCCACCTGGTCGATGTCGTCCACAGTGCCGAACCCGATCACGGCGGGGTCCATCACGGAGGTGATGAAGGCCTTGGCGTTCTGCCCCGACTTGCCCTGATAGCTGTCCACATTGTCGATCGAGAGGTTCTGGTAGCGGAACGGATAGCCCGCCACCTTGCAGTAGTCGTTCAAGAGCCCCGCCATCATCTGGATCAGCGTCGTCTTCCCTGTCCCCGGCTTGCCATCGCCCATGAAGGTGAAGATGAAGCCGCCCATCTCGGCGAAGGGGTTGAGCTTACGCTCGAAATCATAGGCCATCAGCATCTTGGCCAGCCGCATCGCCTGATACTTGGCGATATGGTTGCCGACGACCTCGCTCGGCTTCTTGAAGGTCATGACCAGGGTCGAGCCGCGCGCCTTGCGCGCCGCTTCGAAGCCGGAAATCGGGAAATCGTCAGCCTCGACCCGGTAGTTCGCACCGGTAAAGGCCTCCAGACGCGGCGCGGCGGCGGCCCGCAGCTTCACCTTCGCCATCAGCTGCTCGGCAAAGGCCAGCACCGTGGGCACCAGCCGCGCGCCCTCCACCGCAAAGACCGCGAGATCCTGATCCAGTTCCCACAGCGCCCCGTGCAGCGCCATCTGGGCGTTGTCGGTCAGCACTTCCTCGACCGCGCCGATTTCCACCGTCGCCTCGCCGGCATGGGCAGACAGCAGGAACGCCGTCGCATTGGCAAAGACCGAAAGCACCACAAGCGCCTCCGCCGCCAGCAACTCGGAAAACTCGCCCTTCCGGTCGGCCGGCAGGCGGTTCTCCAGATTGGCCTTCTTCAACTCGAGAAGCCCGGTCTGACCGGAAAACGCCGCGCCCACCGCCAGCGCAATCGCCAGCGCCCGTCTGAGCGCCTGCAACACCGTGGCCTCGACCGGATCGACGATCGGATCCTCGCCGCCGATCCCCTCGACCCGCTCGATCAGCCGCACCCCCTCGGGACGCGCCATCGGCCGTGTCACCAGCAGA